>NZ_JBNPKS010000003.1:0-293178 GCF_050313065.1 Desulfovibrio sp. SGI.230
CCTGCCCCCACCTTCAGACAAGTACCGAGTCTCTTCTTCCCGCCATCCCTGCCCGGCGACCAGCCTGCGAAGAGACGAAAAAAGGGCGGGATGTCCCGCCCTTGTCCGGCCTCCAGTCCCTCCCGCCGTCAGGCGACGGAAGGGGCCTCACAACAAAAAAACGTTTTACGGCGCCACAGGGCTCAGGCCCAGCTCGGCCGGTGCGCTGACGTTCACACCGTGGCTGATGCTGCGGCTCTCGCCCGCGGGCACCTCCACCTTCCAGAACAGGCTGTGATCCTCGCCCTTCTGCGCCCGGGTGCCGTCCAGCGACACTTCCACGGACTTGTTGACGGGCAGGGGCTCGGGCCGCTCCACACGCACCGTCACGGCCTGGGCACGCGCGTTGTGCACCGTGTAGGTCCAGTTCCAGCTCCAGGTCTGGCGCTTGCCGATGATCCCGGTCTCACCGCGACGTTTGTCGTCCGTGGTGGTGGTCACCGACACGCGGGGATCCACCCCGAAATAGAGGCGCACCTTATTGCCTTCGGGCACGAAACGCCCCGATCCCACCGGCAGGCCGTCCACGGAGAACTCGGCCTGGGCCGAAGGCCAGGGAGTGCTGTCCAGCGCCCGTTCCACCATCAGCCACACCGGGCTGCCCTGCTCGTCAGGACGGGCTACCCACTGCAAGGGGGCCTTCCATTCTTCCTGCCGCAGCACAAGGCGTTCCTGCCCCTGCGGCAGGGTCACGCGGCCCAGATCCCAGCGGGCATAGGTGCCCTTGTCCAGCACCGGCACAGGAGCGGCGGGAGCGTTGGGCGCGCTGTCGGCCCGGGCGGCCATCACCACAGGGGCGGCCTTGAATTCCGCAGCGGCCCGGGCGTAAGGACGCGGCACCGGGCCCTCGTCCACCCGCCAGACAGGCAGGGCGGGCGCATCCAGCGGACGGGCGTCCTGCCAGACGATGGACAGGTCACACCCGCGCCAGTCCATGCCCGAGTTCTGGCGCAACCGGGCCGTCAGGAGCACGCGGACGGTGCCTTCTTCCGGCCGGGCGTCCAGATCGTAGACGGGATCCCAGCCGCTGTTGTCCAGCGTGTAGGCGTAGCGTACGCGGACCTTCCCGGCCGGTGCGCCGTCCAGCAGCAGGATCACCAGCTGGCCGCTCTCCGTCACGCGCGGCAGGCTGGCCAGCACATTGCTGATGGTCTTCAGCTCGCGCTGCAGGGCGGCCTGACGCTCACGCAGGCGGGGGATGACTTCGGCCATGCGGGCATCCAGCTTTTCCAGAGCTTCCAGGCTCCGTTCCCCGGCATGGGCCGTCCATAGGCCAAGGCGGGCCGAGACGGCTTCCAGCTCCCCTTCCACGGCACGCTTGCGGGCCAGCAGATCCTGACGGCGGCGGGCGTCACCATCGGCCACGGCGGCCGGGGCCACCCGGCTGCGCCAGCTGGCAAGACGCACGTCCCCCAGGTCGAACTGCAGGTTGCGGGCGTTCTCGGGCACGAAAAGTTCCACACGCCCCACGCCGTCCCGCACACGGACCTCCAGCTCTTCCTCCCCCTGCACCAGCGCGTGGGTGGGGAAGAGGGAGACCTGCTTCGGGCGCAGGAAGGTATGCGGCGCTTCGTCCACCAGGCCGAACGTGGCCGCGGTGGCGCCTTCGCGGGCCCAGACCGGCCCGGATACGGGGACAAGGCTCATGCCCGCCAGCAGGAGCGAGACTCCCAGCAGGCGGGAAGGGATACGACGGTGTCCAGTTGTCTTTTGTTTCATCATCCTGTTCCTGACTTTTCAGGTCAGTAATACCGCCCTGTCCGGAACCGGCAGGTGGCCTGTGCCCAGGCCGGGAAGAGGAAAAGTATCCCGGGGCGGGCGCCCCGGACAGGAAGGCGTAGGGGAAAGCCGGGAAAGACGTCCCGGCCGGGACGGGGACACGGCACCATGCCGTGCCTCCGGGAAAGTCCTGCCTGCCGGGTCGTCCCGGGGCAGGCAGGAAAGGCGGGGCCGGGCCGCCCCGTCGCGCCCATGCCGGCAAGGGCACGGAGCGACGGGACAGCCGCGGCGAACATCAGCGGGTCAGCTTGCGGAACTTGGGCCGGTGCGGGGTCTCCGCTTCCTTGCCCAGACGCTTCTTGCGGTCTTCCTCGTATTCGCTGAAGTTGCCCTCGAAGAAGATGACGCTGGAGTCGCCCTCGAAGGCCATGATGTGCGTGGCGATGCGGTCCAGGAACCAGCGGTCGTGGCTCACCACCAGCACGCAGCCGGCGAAGTTGTCCAGGGCGTCTTCCAGGGCGCGCATGGTGTTGACGTCGATATCGTTGGTGGGTTCGTCGAGCAGCAGCACGTTGGCGCCGGATTTCAGCATCCGGGCCAGGTGCAGACGGTTGCGCTCACCACCGGAAAGCACATCCACCTTCTTCTGCTGGTCGGCACCGTGGAAGTTGAAGCGCGTGCAGTAGGCACGGGCGTTGACTTCGCGGCTGCCCAGCTTGATGGTGTCGTGGCCTTCGCTGATGATGTCGTACACGCTCTTGCCCGGTTCCAGGGACTCGCGGCCCTGGTCCACATAGGCGAACTGCACGGTATCGCCCACCTTCACGGTGCCGGTATCGGGCTGTTCCTGACCCACCAGCATCTTGAAGAGCGTGGTCTTGCCCGCGCCGTTGGGGCCGATGATGCCCACGATGGCACCGGCCGGGATGATGGCGTTGACATCTTCCATCAGCACACGGTCGCCCATGCTCTTGCTGACGCCGGTGAGCTCGATGACGCTCTTGCCCAGACGCGGTCCCGGCGGAATGTAGATCTCCAGATCCGGGGCGCGCTTCTCGCTCTCGTGGGAGAGCATGGCCTCGTAGGCGTTGATGCGGGCCTTGCCCTTGGCGTGGCGGCCCTTGGGCGACATGCGGATCCACTCCAGTTCGCGGGCCAGGGTCTTCTGGCGGTCGGCTTCGGCCTTTTCCTCATTGGCCAGGCGCTTCTGCTTCTGTTCCAGCCAGGAGGAGTAGTTGCCCTTCCACGGGATGCCCCGGCCGCGGTCCAGTTCCAGGATCCAGCCGGCCACGTTGTCCAGGAAGTAGCGGTCGTGGGTCACGGCGATGACCGTACCGGGGAAGGTGGAGAGGTAACGCTCCAGCCAGGCCACGGATTCGGCATCCAGATGGTTGGTGGGTTCGTCCAGCAGCAGGATGTCCGGGGCCTGCAGCAGCAGGCGGCACAGGGCCACGCGGCGGCGTTCGCCACCGGAGATCTTGTCCACGGTCATGTCGGCCGGCGGGCAGCGCAGGGCGTCCATGGCCATTTCCAGACGGGCGTCCAGATCCCACACGCCCTTGTGGTCCATCAGTTCCTGCACCTGGGCCTGACGCTCGATGAGGGCGTCCATCTCCTCAGGTTCCATGGGTTCGGCGAAACGGGCATTGATTTCCTCGAACTCCTTGGCGATGGCCATGAGTTCGCTCACACCCTCTTCCACCACCTCGCGCACGGTACGGGTCTCCCCGGCCAGGGGTTCCTGTTCCAGGTAGCCGATGGTGTAGCCGGGAGCCAGCACGGTCTTGCCGTCAAAGGCTTCGTCCACACCGGCCAGGATCTTCAGCAGGCTGGACTTGCCCGCGCCGTTGAGGCCCAAAACGCCGATCTTGGCCCCGTAGAAGTACGAAAGAGAGATGTCCTTCAGCACTTCTTTCTGGCCGTGGCGCTTGGACACGCGGATCATGGAATAAATGATCTTGTCCGGTTCGTTGCTCATAGTATCCTCAAAAGTGATGTGTGCCGGCCGGGCCGGCAGGGCGTACAGTCTAGCCGGGCTTGCGCCACATTTCAAGCACGCGCCGCAGCCACGGGAACATGCCCGGCGTCAGGGATGCGTGAGCGACGCCCCTTTGCCCACGCCCCCGGCCGGGGATTTTGTCTGTTCCCGCGGCCGGATGAACGGCTTGATTTGCCGCCCTGAGTCTGCCAAGATGCATGGTTCATCATGTCCGCAAAGGAGGAGGCCGTATGCTGTCGGTTCTGCGCAGGCTCAGTGTCGTTCTGACCCGCTTCATGGGTGTCATCATCATCGCCTTCTCGGCGCTGGCCCTGTGGCAACCCTGGATCTTTTCCTGGGTGGCGCCGCATATTTCCGCCATGCTGGGCATCATCATGCTGGGCATGGGCATGACCCTGCACTGGCAGGACTTCAGCCATGTGCTGCGGCATCCCCGCGATCTGGGGCTGGGACTGGTGGTGCAGTTCGGCTGTATGCCGCTGCTGGCCTTTGCCCTGTGCCATGTGTTCGCCCTGCCGCCGGAACTGGCCATGGGCATGATCCTGGTGGGCACGGCCCCGGGCGGGACTGCCTCCAACGTGCTGACCTTCATCGCCCGCGGCGACGTGGCTTTTTCCGTAGCCATGACGGCAGCGGCCACCCTGGTCTCGCTGCTGCTGACCCCGCCGCTGACCTGGCTGCTGGGCGGTGTGTGGGTGCCGGTGGACATGGGCGGCCTTTTCTGGTCCATCGTCAAGATCGTGCTGGTACCCGTGCTGCTGGGTCTGCTGCTGCACCACTTCCAGCGCGGCCTGGTGGACAGGCTCATGCCCTTCCTGCCGCTGGCCTCGGCCCTGGTCATCACCCTGGTCATCGCCGGCATCATCGCCGTCAATGCGCAGAACATCCTTTCGGCCGGGCCCGCCATCTTCGCGGCGGTCATCGCCCACAACCTCCTTGGCCTGGCCGTGGGCTGGTTCGCCGCCTGCCGGCTGCGCTTTGCGCCGCCGCGCCGCCGCGCCCTGGCCATAGAGATAGGCACACAGAATTCCGGGCTGGCCACAGCCCTGGCGCTGGCGCACTTCACGCCTGCCGCCGCCATTGCCGGCGCCCTGTTCAGCGTCTGGCAGAACATTTCCGGCGCGCTGCTCTCCAACTTCTGGGCAACGCGTCCCGTAACGTCTGATTCCGGGGAGAAGGATTCATGAAGTTCATTTTCGGTGAGGGTTTCCAACGCACTCTGGGCGGTTCCATGATGGTGGCCGGTACGGCCATCGGCGCGGGCATGCTGGCCCTGCCCATGACCTCGGCCGGCATGTGGTTCAACTGGTCCATGGTGCTCATGCTGCTTTCCTGGTTCTGCATGCTGCGCGCCAGCCAGGCCATCCTTGAAGTCAACCTGCTGTTCGAGCCCGGCGACAGCCTGCACACCCTGGTGCAGAACACGCTGGGTTCCTTCTGGAGCGTGCTCAACGGCTTTTCCGTGGCCTTCGTGCTCTACACGCTGGTCTATGCCTACGTCAGCAGCGGCGGCTCCGTGGTCCAGCATGCCCTGCAGTCCAGCTGGGGCATCACGCCGCCCCGTGTCCTCACCAGCCTGATCTTCACCATCCTGCTCACGGCCTGTGTCTGGTGGAGCTCCAAGGCTGTGGACCGCCTGTCCGCCATCCTCATGGGCGGCATGGTCATCACCTTCCTGCTGTCCATCGGCGGCATGATCGGTCAGGCCCGCCTGGATTCCATGCTGGGCCTGGACGGCCAGAGCGGCGAATTCATCTTCATCTTCGGCGCGGCCTCCACCTACCTGACCTCCTTCTGCTTCCACGCCTCGGTGCCCAGCCTCATCAAATATCTGGGCAAGGACGCCCGCACCATCAACAGCTGCCTGCGCATCGGTACGGTCATCGCCCTGCTCTGCTACGTGGTCTGGATCGCCGCCGCCGACGGCATCATCCCGCGTGACGACTTCAAGCACATCACCAACGTGGGCGATCTGGTGGCCGCTTCCGGTACCAGCCTGGGCGGCATCATCCTCAAGATGCTGGAGGCCTTTGCCCTGTTCGCCATCGCCACGTCCTTCCTGGGCGCGGGCCTTGGCCTGTTCGACTACATGGCCGACCTGTGCGGCTTCGACAACAGCCGCCTGGGCCGCACCAAGACCATGCTCATCACCTTCGTGCCGCCCATGATCGGCGGCATCATCTGGCCCGACGGCTTCCTGCCCGCCATCGGCTGGGCCGGTCTGGCGGCCTCCATCTGGTCGGTCATCGTGCCCGCCCTGCTGCTGCGCGCCAGCCGCCGCAAGTTCCAGGCCAGCCTGTACCGCGTGCCCGGCGGTTCCACCACCGTGCCCCTGCTGCTGGTCTACGGCATCATCGTGGCCGTCTGCCATACCCTGTATGTCTTCAACCTGCTGCCTGTCTTCAAGTAGCAGCCAATACGCAAGGAGTTCCTCATGAACAAGGACGTCATCAGCACCCCCAACGCTCCTGCCGCCGTGGGCCCCTACAGCCAGGGCATCCGCGTGGGCGACATCTTCTTCCTCTCCGGCCAGATCCCGCTGGATCCCGCCACCGGCAAGCTGGTGGAAGGCGACATCTGCGCCCAGGCCGAGCAGTGCTGCAAGAACGTGGTGGCCCTGCTGGAATCCCAGGGCCTGACCACCGCCAACGTGGTCAAGACCACCGTGTTCATCGCCGACATGAACGACTTCCCCAAGGTCAACGAAGTCTACAAGAAATACTTCTGCGAACCCTTCCCCGCCCGTTCCTGCGTGGCCATCAAGAGCCTGCCTCTGGGCGCCCAGGTGGAAGTGGAAGCCATCGCCGCCCTCTAAGCCTGTCCGGGAGGGGCGTCCTGCAAAGGGATGCCCCTCCTTTTTCCATCCGGCTCCCTGCGTTCCCCCGGCCGGCTTCCTGCCGCCTGTCCCGGAGCCGCGCCTTCCTCCGCTCCCTGCCTATGCTCAAGATCGTCACGACCATCCTTTGCGTCTACATGCTGGTCCGCTGCGTGCTGCCCCTGCGCTGCAAGCGGCCGCTCAAGATTCTGCTGGCCCTGCTGGTGCTGCTGGTGGGCTTCCGCCTGCACATTTTTTCCCTGCTCTACGCCACCTTCAATCCCGAGCTGCCGCGCTGGGTACTGGTCAGCACGGGCGTGCCGCATGTGCTCTTCTTCCTGCTGGCCCTGCTCTCGCTGCTCCGGGACGGCGTCTGCCTCATCTGGTGGCTGGCGCGCCGCCTGCGTCCGGGCCTTCCGGCCCTGCCCGGCAGCAACCGGCAGATGGCCGCCCTGCTGCTGGTGGCCCTGGTGATGACCGTCATGGCCGTGCCCGCGGCCCTGCGCATCCCCGATGTCCGCACGCAAGAGATTGTCCTGCCCGGCCTGCCTCCCGCCCTGGACGGCCTGCGCGTGGCCCAGCTCACGGACCTGCACATCAGCCGCAACTTCCCCGCCGAGTGGACCCGGGCCGTGGTGGACAGGACCAATGCCCTCAGGCCGGACATCATCCTGCTCACGGGAGACCTTATGGACGGCAGCCCCGCCCTGCGGCGCGAGGACTTCGCGCCCATGGCCGACCTGCGGGCGCCGCTGGGCGTCTTCGCCTGCCCGGGCAACCATGAATATTACTCCGACCTGCCTGCCTGGCGGCCCGTCCTGCGCGCTCACGGCATCACCCTGCTGGAGAACGAGGCCGTGGTGCTGCCGGTGCGGGGCAGCCACCTGACCGTGGCCGGTGTCACCGACAATGTGGCCGGTCGCTTCGGCCTGCCCGGCCCCGATCCGCACAGAGCCCTGGAGGGGACGCCGCGACCGCGCATCCTCATGGCCCACAAGCCGGAGCTCTTCCATGAGACGGCCCCGGAAATCGACCTGCAGCTTTCCGGCCATACCCACGGCGGGCTGGCCCTGCTGCTGGATCAGGGCGTGGCCTTGTTCAACGGCGGTTTCGTGCGCGGCTGGTATGCCCGGGACGACGCCCGCCTGTATGTGGGCCCCGGCAGCGGCCTGTGGGGCGGTTTTCCCCTGCGCCTGGGCGTGCCTTCCGAGATCCTGCTGCTGGTCCTGCGCGCGCCGCGGTGACGCATAGCCCTCCCGGAGCCCGTCTGCCCGCCTTTTTTCCGCTCCCGCAGGCCGCACATCCCCTGGAGCATCGGGACTTCATCCCGCATCCCTCTTGCCTGCCGCTCCGGCAGGCCCTACATTAGCAGGATAGAGAACCCTCACCTTCAAGGAGCCTGCATGCCCCTCCAGCCCCCCAGCCCGTTCCATCAGCACATCGCCCTGCCGGAAAGGACAGCCCTGCTGCTCTCCATGCTGGCCCCCTGGCCGCGCCGGGGCAGGGAACTGCTGGTCATCGGCTGCGGGGCGGGGCATGTCCTGCCTCCGCTCTGGCAGAGCGGCTTTGACCTGAGCGCCTGCGAAACCTCTCCGGCCCTGCGGGAACAGGCCCGGCGCAGGGCCCCGCAAGGCGTGGAGATAGAAGCCGCGTCCCCGGACTGGCTGCCCTTTGCCGACAACAGTTTCGACTGGGTACTGCTGCGGGCCGACGAACTGCCTCCCGCCGCCCTGCCTGCGGCCTTGGGCGAGGCCTGCCGCGTGGCAGCCTGCGGTCTGGCCCTCACCTTCTGGAACAGCGCCTCCCTGTCCTGGCTGACCTGGCGGCTGCACGGGCGTCGCCATGCCTGGCCCGGGCACTGCCTGCCCTTCTGGACCGCCTGGCGACTGCTTGCCGCCCGCCCGGGACGACTGCACGCGGCAAGCTGCCTCTGGCGGCCCGCCTGCCGCTGGCATCACGGGACGCACGTCCATGCCGCGGCCCTTTCCCGCCTGCCCTTCGGGGCCTGGTGCGTCCTGCGTCTGGACATGTCGCCCCGCCGTACGGGCACCCCTCTGCCCCTGCGTCTGCGCCCCCGTCTGGATACCGCCCGCCCCGTCATGGAGTACGACTCCCTGCGCACCACCGGCCAGTCTCCGGCACAAAAACAGCATCCCTGAATCACAGGAAAAATTTTTTCTGTTCCCGGAGACCACAGCGCAGGGGATTTTCGGCATTCCTCTCCCGCCCGCAGCGGCAGACAAGCCTCAGGGGGCTTGCCGCCGACACCGCCCTGCATTATGGTGGTACGTCCTGAAGGAAATGACAGCAACACGGGCGGTATCCTGTGCCGCGCCGTTTTTATTGCGCAGTCCACAATAAGGAGATCATCATGAAAGCGCGCAGCAGATCCATCCATCTTTCCGTGCATATCCATAAAGATCCTGCCGCCATGGCCGAGCGCGCCGCCCATATCCTGGCCGCCGCCTGTGAAGAAGCCGTGGCCGAACGCGGCGTGTTCCGCATCGCCCTTTCCGGCGGCCAGACGCCCATCCCCCTGTTCCGTCTGCTGGCGGCCAGTGACTGGGCCGACCGCCTGCCCTGGGACAAGATGAACTTTTTCTGGGTGGACGAACGTTGCGTGGGTCCCGACCATCCTGACAGCAACTACGGCCTTGCCCGCCGCGAACTGCTGAGCCATGTGCCTGCCACCCACTTCTACCGCATGCGCGGCGACATCGACCCGGTGGAAGCTGCCGTCAAATACGAGCAGCAGATCCGTCAGGACTTCAATATCGGTCCCAACGACCTGCCCCGCTTCGACTTCATGATCCTGGGCATGGGCGATGACGGCCACACCGGTTCCATCTTCCCCAACTCTCCGGCCCTGGCCGAACGCAAGCGTCTGGTCATCGACCAGTATGTGCCCGAACGCAAGGCCGACCGCCTGACCCTGACCCTGCCGGTCATCAACAACTCCCGCTGCTGCATGTTCCTGGTCACGGGCAAGGAAAAGCATCAGGTGCTGGGCCAGGTGCTGGATCTGCTGGCCGAGCCCACCCTGCCTGCCCAGATGGTGCGCCCCAGCGTGGGCGACCTGATTTGGGTCGTGGACGAGGCCGCGGCCACCGGTCAGGACTAGGCCGTCCCGCCATACGAATGACAAAGGAGGGGCCCCACCGGGACCCCTCCTTTTTTTGCGGGTTCTGCCTGCCCGACACGTTCGCGACGACACATCATCCCCGCCCCGGCTCGCTGCCCGCCAGGGACGGCCGTCGGGACAGATGCCTCTCAGCCGTTGCTCCCCCCGGCCGCCCCCACTCCCGACAGGTCATGAGGGGACGCGACTGTCCCGCCGTCCCGCTCGGCCCCGCCGGAAAGACCTTCGAGCCCGCTCCCGCCCGCCGTCTCCAGCTGGTGCAGCACACGGGCCTTGGCCATGATCTCGGGCCGGTATTCGAAGTGCATCAGATCGTACTCGTGCCATTTGCCGCCCCAGATGAAGCCCTCGGCCTCGAAGGCCCGGACGATCTCGCTGTCGTAGGACTGTTGCAGGGGATGGCGTTCCATCCTGGCCCAGCGCCAGTACGGCGCCCGCTGCGGGCTCAGGTCGATGGCGATACCGAAGGAATGCGGGCTCAGGCGCTGCTCTCCGGCAATGGGGCGCCACAAAAAGCCTCCGGCCGAGACCAGCCAGGGCTTGAGCTCCGGCCGCTGCCGCACGGCCTCGCGCAGGCGGCCCCGCTCATCCGCACCTTGCGCCCCTGCAGGGACGTCACGCCCAGGCCCCGGCGGACCGTGGCCGCATCCGCACCGTACAGGGCCTTCAAAAAGGCATAGCTGCGCCAGCGGCCGGGCGAATAGCCCCGCGGCGTGGCAGCCCGTTCCGGGTCCGGCAGATAGGGCAAGTGCATGCTGGCACGCAGCGAGACATCCATGCGTGCGGGATCGAGACGCCGGGCCAGGCGCTGTTCCCTGTCCAGCAGGGTCGCATCATCATAAGGATGGGCCGCCAGTTCCGCTGCCGAGGCATAGAGCACCCGCCGCTCCCCTTCCAGGCGCAGCCAGATCCCGTCAGGCCCGGATTCCACCGCCCTGATCTGCGGATAGGCCGAACGCAGGCACAGCAGATTGATACGGTCCTCGGCGGACAGCCCGGACAGCTCGCCGCCACGTTCACCGGCAGCCGTCTCCGCCGTACAGCACAGCGGCAGCAGCAACAGCCACAACAGCAGCCCGCCCCAGCGGGAGGGATGCCGCCACACACATCCTTTCATCATCCATCTCCAGCGGGTCCGGTCGCCTCTTGTCAAGGGGACGGCCTTTGCCCTACATAGCAGCCATGCAAGCATGGAAATTCTACTTCATTACCTTTGGCTGTAAGGTGAACCAGTACGAAACGCAATCCCTGCGCGAGGCCTGGCAGGCCCGTGGCGGCGTGGAATGCGACGACCCCGCCCAGGCGGACGTGGTCTGCGTCAACAGTTGCGCCATCACGGCCCGTGGCGAACGCGATGCCCGCAATGCCGTGTTCCGTCTGCGCCGTGCGGCCCCCGCTGCCCGCCTGATCCTGACCGGTTGTGCGGCCCGCCTGTTCGAGGACTTTCGCCGGCACGGCCACGAGGACTGCGTGCAGCCGGACCTCGTCCTGCCCCAGGGCGACAAGCGCCTGCTGCTGGCCGGGCCCTGGACGGAAGAAGCCCAGGCTCCGGCAGGAGAAGCGCAGGCCCCTTCCTACCCGCCCTTTGCCATCAGCGGCTTCCGGCGCGCCCGCCCCGTGCTCAAGGTGCAGGACGGCTGCCAGCACCGCTGCACCTACTGCATCGTGCCCCTCACCCGCGGCCGCTGCCTGAGCCGCCCGCCGGAAGACGTCATCGCCGAGGCCCGGCGCCTGCTGCTGGCCGGACATGCCGAGATCATGATCTCCGGCATCAATCTGCGCCAGTATGGCCGGGACAACGCTGACTTTGGTGATTTCTGGAGCCTGCTCCGCCGTCTGGATGCCGCCCTGGCCCCGGAATTCGCCGGACGCGGCCGCTTCCGCATCAGCTCCCTGGAGCCGTCGCAGCTCGATGACGAAGGGGTGGAGACCCTCATGGCCTGCCGCATGCTCTGCCCGCAGCTGCACATCTCGCTGCAGCATGCCAGCCAGCCCGTGCTGCGCCGCATGGGCCGCGGCCACTACACGGCAGAAATGCTCCAGCGTGCCGTGGAACGCCTGCACGCCCACTGGCCCGTCATGGGGCTGGGGGCGGACATCATCGCGGGCTTCCCGGGCGAGCGTGAGGAAGATGTGGCCTGCCTTCTGGACTTCGTGCGCGAGACGCCCTTCAGCTATGCCCACGTCTTCCCCTATTCCCGTCGCCCCGGCACTGCCGCCGACCGCTTTGACGGCCACCTGCCCCAGCAGGTCAAGCAGGAGCGGGCCGCCCGCGTCCGCGCCGCCGTGGAAGAACGCCGCCAGGCTTTCTGGCAGGCACAGCTGGCCCTGCCGCACATGCTGCTGGCCGCCGACAGCCCCGCCCCCGACCAGGCCCCTGCCCGCCGTCGCAAAGCCATCAAGGGCGTCAATGAATTCTATGTGCCCTGCATCCTGCCCGCCGGGGCCCATCCCGGTCGCGAACTGCTGGCCGTGCGTCCCCTGTCCGTCACGGACAAGGGCCTGCTGGTGGAGCCGCTGGCGGACTAGGTCTCGTTGTTCCGGAGCCCGGGGAGGGGCGTTGCCGTCCCGCCGCTGTCGATGTCCGAAGCCCTGCCGAGCATGCCCGCAGGGTACTCAGGACAGTGGCAGCAGCGGCCAGCGCCTTCTCCGGCTCCATCCTCTCAAGATACCGCGTGATACGGGGGATGGTTGCCGGAAAGAACTTGCTAAAAGTTCCGATTCCTGAAATAAAACATAGCAACAAAATATGTTTCTTGCTCCCCGTCCCAACGGCCGGACGGGAAAGTCCCGCTCCCGACAACAAGATCTGCCCGCCACCGCCCCGTGCCACGGCATGCATGACTGGAGCGAACGCTCTCCCTCCCCTCCTTTCCGGCCGCATCCCTGTAACCAAGAGAGGAAAGGCCATGTCCTGCCGCTATGCTCTCCCCGCCCTTTTGGGCCTCACCCTGCTGGCATCCGGCTGTGCCGGCGGTTTTTCCCGTCATTATCAGGCGGCGGACGACCATGTCCGCCCCGTGGATACCCTTGAATCCTGTAGCGTCCCCCGCGTGGAACAGCTCCCGGCATCCGTTATGGAAAAACGCCTTGCCGCGGCCCTTGCTGACGGCTATGTCCGTCTGGGCCGGGCCACATGGGAAAGCGCCGTCCCCGCATCCGCCGACGATGCCGCCGCCCAGGCGGGCCGTGTGGGTGCATGTCTCGTGCTCCAGAGCGTGACGCCCATCCCCCAGCAGCCGGAAAAGCCCCACTACCAGGCGCATCCCGGCTTCGTCTCGCGCATCGGCCAGCGCGGCATCTTTGCCGAGGACAACAGCGGGAACCTGGGCGGCCCGTCCACGCAGCCTGCGGTGCGTTACCGCAATGACGCCGTCTTCCTTGCCCGCACGAGGTAGAGAGGCAACCCTCTTCCCCGCCGGAGAAAGAAGACAGGCCCGCACCGGCAGCCCAGGATCTTCCTGTCGGCCACCGGGGCAGGCCCCTGCCGGATAAGACCGGGGCGCCTGTGCGCCTGCCGCCCAGGCCTCACGCATACGCGCATCCCCCGTATGGCGAATGCCTTGGTTTCGCGCCTCGGGGCTCAACAGACGGATCCATACACAAAGAGGGAGCCGTGCCGCAGGGCAGGCTCCCTCCTCTTCTGTCAGGGGATATCGTTATTCGCTGGCTAGATGCTGATCTGGGCGCCCAGCAGCTTGACGAAGGCGGCGATCCAGGCCGGATGCGCAGGCCAGGCCGGAGCCGTGACCAGATTGCCGTCCACCACCGCGTTGCTGGCCGTGGCGTTGAAGTCATGCCAGGTGGCGCCCGCGGCCACCACATCGGGCTTGACCGCAGCGTAGCAGGTGCAGGTGCGGCCCTTGAGGATGCCCGCGCTCACCAGCAGCTGGGGGCCGTGGCAGATGGCGGCGATGGGTTTGCCGGCGGCGTCGAATTCACGCACGATCTCCAGCACGCGCTCGTTGAGGCGCAGGTATTCGGGAGCGCGTCCGCCGGGCACCACCAGACCGGCGTAGTCGGCCACATCGACCTTGTCGAAGTCATAGTTGATGGCGAAGTTGTGGCCGCGCTTCTCGCTGTAGGTCTGGTCGCCCTCGAAGTCATGGATGGCCGTGCGCACGAAATCACCGGCCTTCTTGCCCGGGCAGACGGCGTGGACTTCGTAGCCCAGCATCAGCAGCATCTGGAAAGGCACCATCACTTCATAATCTTCCACATAATCGCCGGCCAGCAGCAGAATCTTTTTCATCGTATACTCCTGTGCGGCAAGGCGCCCGCCCGGAACAAAGAAGCCGGGCCCGCTCTTGCCATCGCTCATATACTGCTTATATAAGCAGCGGAACGTTACAGACAAGAGGCAGGCCGGAGCTTTTCCGTCCCGGCGGCTGCCTGCCGATACACCCCACTGTCCCGCGGCCACGGCTGCGGCCCAAAACATGGCAAGGAGTGCTCCATGCCCCTGTATGATTTTGTCTGCCCCGCCTGCGGGGCCCAGTTCGAAGAGCTGGCGTTCGGTGACGAGACGCCCGCCTGTCCCCAGTGCGGCCATGCCGAGACCCAGCGCCAGATGAGCGTGCCCAGCCCGCTCAAGACCGGCGCCTTCCCCTTCAAGCCCGGCCCGGTGCATCCGCTGGCCTCCAAGATGGGCAAGGGCCTTGCCGGTTGCGGTCAGGCCGGCGGCTGCGGCGGCAGCACCCCCGCCGCGCCCAGCTCCGGCTCCGCCTGCGGCGGCAACGGCAAGTTCTCCTGAGCCTAGGCTCCTCGTATCCTGGCAGGATACGTTCATTTTGGGGACGCGCCTTCCGCGGCATGTATCCAGCCGCGCGGGCGCGTTCCTTGCATTATGGAGCTGCTTGGCCTATTCTTTTGGAATATTTTCACTTCAGGGGGATATTATGCTGCGCAGTATGACCGGCTTCGGCCGCTGCCTGGTAGAGAGCGAAGGCTTCACCCAGCAATGGGAAGTCAAAAGCGTCAACAGCCGCCATCTGGACCTCAAATGGCGCCTGCCCATGAGCGTGCGCAGCCTTGAGCCGCGCCTGGAAAAAGTGGTGCGCCGCTTCGCCTCCCGCGGTCGCGTGGACATCAGCCTGACCCTCCAGTACACCGGCGGCACCGGCCCCGCGCCGCGCTTTGACGCCATGCAGGCCGAAGCCATGCTGGACAGCCTGAAAGAACTGGCTGCCCGCCGTGGCGAGCCCTTCACCCCCGACTACAACGCCCTGCTCGCCCTGCCCGGCCTGTGGGGCGATGCCGGTGACGAAGTGGACGAGAGCCTGACCCTGGCCCTGGAAGAAGGCCTGTCCCTGGCCCTGGAAGACTGGAACGACGCCCGCGCCGCCGAGGGCCGCGCCCTGGCCCGCGACATGCATTCCCGCATCCTGCGCATGGAAGAATGGACCGGCCTCATCGCCGAACGCGCGCCCGAGATCAAGGAAGAGCGCGCCGCCGTCATGCGCGAACGCCTCAACGAGGCGCTGGAAGCCGTCAACGGCCTGGACGAGAACCGCTTCCTGCAGGAGGTCACCATCCTGGCCGACCGTCTGGACGTCACCGAAGAGCTGACCCGTCTGCACACCCACCTTGCCCGCCTGCACGAACTGCTGGATGCGGGCAAGGATGCCGGCCGCCGTCTGGACTTCACGCTGCAGGAATGCTTCCGCGAGATCAACACCTGCGGCAACAAGATCCCCGATGTGCAGCTTTCGCGCATGGTGGTCGATTTCAAGAACGAACTGGAAAAGTGCCGCGAGCAGGTACAGAACCTCGAATAGCCGGCGGGTTCCCGTCACGGTCGTCCGGCACTGAGCTCCGCGGGCCCTGCCTGCGGAAGGAGATTTTGACATCATGAACAGACTCGGCATCGCGCTGGTCATCAGCGCGCCCTCCGGCACGGGGAAGACCACGCTCATCAAACGCCTGCGCAAGGAATTCCCCAACTTCGGCTATTCCATCTCCTGCACCACCCGCGCCCCCCGCGAGGGCGAAGTGGACGGCAAGGACTATCATTTCCTGAGCCGCGAGCGCTTCGTGGAGCTGCGCGACCAGGGCCATTTTGCCGAATGGGCCGAGGTGCACGGCAACTTCTACGGCACGCCCCTGCCCCCTGTGCGCGAGATGCTGGCCAAAGGCCAGGACATCCTGTTCGACATCGACGTGCAGGGCGCCGCCCAGCTGCGCAAGAACATGCCCGATGCCCGCTTCCTCTTCATCCTGCCGCCCTCCATGGAAGAACTGGAACGCCGCCTGCGCGGCCGCGGCCTGGACAGCGAGGAAGTCATCCTGCGCCGCCTGGCCAATGCCCGTGCCGAGATGCAGGAAGCGCCCCACTACGATGCCCTCATCGTCAATGACGACCTGGACACGGCTTACGACCACCTGCGCGCCGCCTACCTGGCCGCGACCCTGGCGCCCCACTGCCGCCCCGGGCTGGTGGAGGCCCTGAACAACGGACACCTCCTTTAAAGGAAGAAGAACGATGGCTGCCCAACTCATTGTCGCTCTGGATCTGCCCCGCAAGGAAGACGCTCTCGTCCTGGCCCGCGAACTGCAAGGCGCCGTGCCCTGGTGCAAGGTGGGCATGGAACTGTTCACCCTGGCCGGCCCGGACATCATCCGCGAACTGCACGACCTTGGCTTCCATGTCTTCCTGGACATGAAATTTTACGACATCCCCCACACCGTGGCCCAGGCCGTCAAGGCCGCTGCCGCCGCCGGTGCGGAACTGCTGACCCTGCACTGCCAAGGCGGCGAGCGCATGTGCAGCGAGGCCCGTATTGCCGCCGACAGCTACGGCAGCAAGGCGCCCCAGCTTTTCGGCGTCACGGCCCTGACCAGCTTCGGCCCCGGCGAGATGCCCGGCATCAGCGCCGATCCTTCCGACTTTGCCCTGGAGCTGGCCGGCAAGGCCCGCGGCTGGGGCCTGGACGGCGTGGTCTGCTCCGGCCATGAGGCCGCCCGCATCAAGGCCTCCTGTCAGGGCCTGCGCTGCCTGTGCCCCGGCATCCGTCCCGCGGGTGCCGATACCGACGACCAGCAGCGCATCATGACGCCCGCCCGTGCCGTGCAGGCCGGTGCCGACTTCCTGGTGGTGGGACGTCCCATCCTCAAGGCCCCCTCGCCCGCCGAGGCCGCCCGTGCCATCCAGGCCGAGATGAAAGCCGCCGTCTAAAGGAGACCGCATGACAGTCAGCGCCCCTCTTGCCCTTTTCCGCACCTCAAGCATGCCCCGTCGCCCCAGCATCCGGCGTCGCGGGCCTGTCAGGGAGGTGGCGGCATGAAGCGCTGGCTGTTCCGCGAGCCCCCTGCCGGTTCGCCGCCGCGCGGTCTGGCCCGTGAGCTCTCCATCTCTCCCCTGCTGCTGGACATCCTCTGGCGGCGCGGCCTGGACAGCCCCGAGGAGCTGGACGCCTATCTTTCCGCGCGTCTGCCCGATCTGGTGCCGCCGTCCCGCTGGCCCCAGTTCCCGCAGGCGGCCGAGGTCATCAGCAAGGCCCTGCTGGACGGCAAGAAGCTGGCCGTCTGGGGCGACTACGACGTGGACGGCATCACGTCCTCCACACTGGTGCTGGACGTGCTGGAAGCCCACGGCCTGGAAGCCCTGTGGCATGTGCCCGACCGCCGCAGCGAAGGCTACGGCCTGAACATCCCGGCCATCGAAGAACTGGCCGCGCAGGGCTGCGGCATCCTGCTCACCGTGGACTGCGGCATCTCCGACATGGCGGCCGTGGCCCGCGCCCGCGAGCTGGGCATGACCGTGGTCATCTCCGACCACCACCTGCCGCCGCCGGAACTGCCCCCGGCCGACGCCATCTGCAATCCCCGTCTGGGCCCGGAAGACGACATGCCCTGCCCCCATCTGGCCGGTGTGGGCGTGGCCTTCTTCCTCATGGCCGCCGTCAACGCGGCCCTGGCCCCGCATACGGGCCGCCGCTTCAAGATGGACAAGGTGCTGGATCTGGTGGCCCTGGGCACGCTGGCCGACGTCATGCGCCTGGGCGGGCAGAACCGCATCCTCGTGCGCGGCGGGCTGGACAAGCTGGCCGAGGCCGCCCGTCCCGGCATCGCCGCCCTCAAGACCGTGAGCGGTTCCGACGCGGCCGCCCGCCTCAACGCCGGGCAGGTAGTCTTCCGTCTGGCGCCGCGCATCAATGCCGCCGGACGCATGGGCGCGGCCGACACCGCTCTCCAGCTGTTGCGCAGCAAGGACCATGTGGAGGCCCTCCGCCTGGCCCAGCATCTGGATGCCCTCAACACCCAGCGCCGCGAGGAAGAGGAACGCATCTGGGCCGCCGCCCGCGAGCAGGCCCACCGCCAGCTGGAACAGCGCCAGCGCCCGGCCCTGGTGCTCTACGGCGGCGACTGGCACCCCGGCATCGTGGGCATCGTGGCCTCGCGCATCGTGGAAGAATTCTACCGGCCCACCATCATCCTTTGCGACGACAACAATATGATGAAGGGCTCGGGCCGCTCCATCCGCGAGTTCGACCTTTACGCCGGGCTCCAGAAGACGGCCCACGTGCTGGCGGGCTTCGGCGGCCACAAGCTGGCCGCGGGCGTGCGCCTGGAACCCAACCAGCTGGAACGCTTCCGCGAGGCCTTCGAACGGGTCGTGGCGGACGAGCTGGGCGAGCAGCCCCTGACCCCGGCCCTGCTGCTGGAATGCGAGCTGGATTTCCAGCAGGCTTCGGATTCCGCCTTCTTGCAGGAGCTGGAACTCATGCAGCCCTTTGGGGCAGGCAATGCCGAACCGGTCTTCGCCTCCCCGGAACTCACGGTGGTGGACCGCAGCCCGCTGGGCTACAGCGGCGACCATGTGCGCCTGCGCCTGAAGGACAGCGCCAGCGGCATCACCCTCATGGCCAAGGGCTGGAACATGGCCACGGCCTTCCCGCCCTCCTCCGTGGGCTCGCGCATCCGTGTGGCCTACACGCCGCGCCTGGACTACTACCGGGGCGTGGCCTCCATCGACGTGGGCATCAAGGACTGGCAGCCCGTGGTCGACTAGCACACGCGGATAAGGATCGTTGAAGGGCCTTCTTCCCGTATGGAAGCGGCCCTTTTCCTTTCTCCTCTGGCGGAGCGCTGGACGCATCTCCGTTCTTCACCAGCTGATGCCGTCCCGCACAGCCGGCAGGTTCCGGGCAGCCATCGCCCTGCTGCCACTCCCAAGGCTGCCGTCAGCCATGTCCCTGCGGTACCGCCGGGCCGCGCCGTGCAGGGACGTACCTCCTCTTCTCCCCGGGCGGATGGCATCACCAATATCTGCGCGCCCTGTCTGCGGCCACAAAATCCCGGAAATTTCCTTCCGCATCCTTCACAGATGCCATTTGAGGCTTACCCTTTGAACACGGCAGCCCCGACGGCAGCGCCGGGAGCGCTTCCCGCGCCCGTGCCATCGCCGTCCGGCCCGGCCCTCCCGCCCGTATCCCTGCTCCGGCAGGCAGTCCGGGACAGGCCCGCGACCACGGCTGCCTGCGGCACCCTCCCCCCTCACGAGACAAGGGGACTGCGCCGCGCCCTCACCTTCAACAGATCACACGCCGGGATCATCCGGCTTTTCAGGAGTTCGTCATGAAGCAGCCCGAAGAGCTGTCCGCGTACAAGGAAAGCGTCCTGCAGGACATCGCCCAGGCCCAGCGCGTGGGCGCTGACGAGAACGCCATCACCGCCCTCATCAGCCAGTACCCGCTGGATCAGGCCCTGGCCGCCCGTCTGGCCCGCTGCTACGGCCCCAAGGGCTTGGAGAATTTCAATCTGGACGGCATCGACGTGGCCGCCCTGCCCGCCCAGCAGAAACACGCCAAGGAGCCTGACCAGAGCGTGCTGCAACAGGTCTGGGAAGAACACGTGGCCCTGGTCATGGATCAGGTCTGCCGCATGTCGCCCGAATATCTCGATCTGGAGCAGGAGACCCGTCTGGACATCCTGCTGCTGGAGCAGGCCCGTGCCGAGAACAACCTCCAGGCCATGCTGGGGCTGGAGATCCTGCATGTGGCCGAAGACCTGAACCTGGCCATGCAGGAGGCCGAAGCCGCCGAGGCCGGTCACGCCGCCGGGCAGCCCGGAGCCTGCAAGATGGCCGCCTTTGCCCGCAAGATCATCCACAGCCTGGAACGCCAGCGCGAGAGCCTGGAACAGGCCGCCGAGCTCCTGCCCCTGGTCTGTGACGCCCAGGCCTATGCCGCCGCTGCCCAGACCTACGCCCAGAACAAAAAAGACAAGGACGGTCTGCCCGAAGACGGTTTCCGCCAGACCATGCAGGCCCAGCGCCAGTCGCTGGAAGCCGCCGCGCAGGATTGCACCACGCCCTGCCTGGGCGATCTGTTCACTGCCCGTCATCGTAACCTGGCCACGGCGGAAGAGATCTACATCCGCATGCAGCGTCAGGCCCTGAGCGGCCTTTCTTCGGTGACGCAGGCCGAAGCCCTGGCCGACAGCCTCTTCCCCTGGCTGGCCGATACCCTGGAAGGCATCGTCGGCAATGAGCTCCATGCGGGTCTCAAGGACACGGCGGCCGCCCGACTGGACGGCATCCGCCAGCTGCTGGCCGATATGGAAGCTGAAGAGCAGGAATAAAAGGATGAGGGGGAAGGGGGCCCCTTTTTGAAAAAGGTCTCCCCTTCCCCCTCAAACTCCCCCATCCCTGCCAAAAACTTTTGACCGGATCACCGGCAAGGTCTCGTGTCGCGCAGGCTGTGCGCGACTCACCGTCCCCCGGCATGATGCGGGAGAAAGACAAGGTCCGGCATGAAGGCAAAGAATGGGGGCGCCCCGGAAAGAGATGCGTCGCCTTGCCGCCGCGCATGGGATGCCCTACGCGACACGGCCGGACAGTTTGGGCGGCCCCCTTCCGGCGCACCATACGATATGTTGCCGGCTATCGTTTTTTTGGACCGCCTGCGCAACAGGGCCAGTCCCCACACAAGGGAGACTGGCCCTGTTTTTTTATCTGTCCGTCAGATGCGGTACCGGACGTGCCGCAACGGATAGGCACGGTCTACGGCTTGGGATACTGGCGGATATGCGAGAAGATGCTGCCGTCCCGTTCCAGTCCCTGCTGGGCGGCCTTGGCATACCAGAGGGCGGACTCCGTGGCATCCTGCGGCACGCCGAAGCCCACTTCATAGCAGGCGCCCAGGAAGCGCTGGGCCTGGCCATTGCCCTGTTCGGCGGCACGCTTGGCCCAGTCGAAGCTCTGTTCGGGGTCCTTGGTCACCAGTTCGCCGTCGGCGCAGATCAGCGCCATGTTGAACTGGGCCTCGGCATAACCGCTCTGGGCCGCACGCTGCATCCACTGCAGATAGCCATTGGTGTCGCGCGGCACGCCCGCACCGGAACGCAGCATATAGGCCACCAGGGTCTGGGCTTCGGCATCGTTCTGTTCCGCCGCCAGCATATACCATTTGAAAGCCGTTGCCAGATCCTGCGGGACGCCCAGGCCGTTCTCGTAGCAGCGGCCCAGCAGCACCTGCGAGCGGGCATCGCCGTCCGAGGCCAGGGGCTGCAGCAGGCGCAGCGTTTTTTTGTACTGGCCGATATTGTAGGCCGTCCAGGCTTCCTGCCAGGTCTTGTCCGCCTTGCTGTCCGCGGCCACGGCAGGGATGGCGCTCACCAGGGCAAGGCCCAGCAGGCCTGTCGCGAGTATCTTGTTCATGATCTCTCCTTGCGTGTCGTTTCCTCTTCCGGCATCAGACCGGGGACACGCGTGCAGGCCACCATACGCCGCCCCAGGGCGGGACACAAGCATCCTGTCCGCGCGTCCCCGGCCCTTGACGACTGGCCCGGCAAGATGCATTTTTGTCATGATGCAAAAAGGATTCTGTCCCCTTATCGTCATCCGGGGTGCCGGAGACATGGGCACCGGTGTGGCCCTGGAACTGTGGCACGCGGGCCTGCACAGGCTCGTGCTGCTGGAGTGCGCCCGGCCGCGTGCCATCCGCCGTCTGGTGGTCTTTTCCGAGGCGGTCTTCGAAGGCAAGGCCCGGGTGGAAGGACTCGAAGCCCGTCTGTGCCCCGATGCGGCCGCCTGCCGTGCCCTCTGGCAGACCGGAGAGGCCCTGCCCCTGCTGGTGGACGAAGACGGTGCGAGCCTGCGCGAGCTCTGTCCGCAGGTCTTCGTGGACGCCACCATGAGCAAGAAGGCCCGCGGCCTTTCCCCGGACATGGCGGATCTTGTCATCGCCCTTGGCCCGGGCATCGAAGCCGGGCGGGACGTCCACTGCGTCATCGAAAGCTTCGGCCCGGACATGGGCCGCTGCCTCCGGCAGGGACAGGCCCTGGCCAATACCGGCATCCCCTGCGAGCATGGCCGCTCCGAACAGCGCGTGGGCCGTGCCCCGTGTGCCGGTATCTTCGCAAGCCCCCTGCCTCTGGGCAGCCATGTCCTTCAGGGGCAGGAAGTGGGCCGGGTGGACGGTGTTCCCGTCCCGGCTCCCCTGTCCGGCCGTTTGCGCGGCCTGTTGCGCTCCGGCCTTCCGGTGCGTGCAGGGGCCAAGGTGTGCGACATCGAGCCGCTGGACCACGTGCCCCTGGACAAAGTTTCCTCACGCGCCCGCTGCCTGGGCAGGGGCGTGCTGCGGGCCATGGCCGCCCGCTATAACCTTTCTACCTGATACAGGAGTATCATGTCCCCCTTCAATCCCGATCCCCAGAACAGATACCCCTCTCCCCGGAGCGACAGCGGTCAGTCCCGCGATGACGAACGCGTCATCGAGGCCGAGATCATCCACGACGGCTGTGACGACGGCAGGGGCCAGGGGCCTTACGGCCGCTCCTGTCGGGGCGGTTACGGCCAGGAACAGTTCCGCGGCAGCCGCAGCCCCTGGAACGGCGGCCTCCATTTCCAGACCATCTGGACCTCGGGCAGCAGCCGGCAGGCCGGTCTGGCGCCCGGCATCACCCTGGCCCTGATCATCATCGCCGGGATCCAGTTCGGTCTGCTGGCCAGTATCGGCTTCATGGTCTTCCATGCCATCGGCTCTGTCCTCAACTCCATGCGCGAGATGCGCTCCATGCTGGCGGGCAATCCCCCCAACCCGTGGCCCGGCCGCATCCTCAGCTGGACCATCAGCTTTTTGCTGGTAGGCTGGCTCTCCGGTGGCTTCCAGTGATGCCACATGGCATGTCTATCTGTTGCGCTGCGCCGATGACACCCTGTACTGCGGCGTGACCACCGACCTTGACCGGCGTCTGGCCCAGCACAACGGCCGCCTGGCCGGCGGGGCCCGCTATACGCGCCCGCGCAGGCCCGTGGCCCTGCTGCTCTCCCGGGCCTGTACGTCCCGGCAGGAGGCCCTGCGCCTGGAATATCATATCAAACGACTGCCCCGCTCCCGCAAGGAACAGGCCCTGAAAGAGTTTCCCCAATGCTGCCCCTGGATACTGTCCTGACGTTTTTCGTGACTGCCCTCATGCTGGCCCTTGCCCCGGGACCGGACATCATCTTCGTCCTCACCCAGTCCGCCCTTTACGGCATGCGGGCCGGTGTGGCCACCACCCTGGGGCTCATCTCCGGCCTGTGCTTCCATACAACAATAGTAGCCGTGGGCGTGGCGGGCATCTTCATGACCTCGCCGCTGGCCTTCACCCTGCTGACCGTCGTCGGGGCGGCCTACCTGCTCTATCTGGCCTGGCTCTCCTTCCGGGCCGGGGCCAGCATGGCCCATCTGCAGGAAAGCCGGTTCCTGGGCTACTGGGGCCTGTACCGCCGCGGGGTCATCATGAACATCACCAACCCCAAGGTGACGCTCTTCTTCCTGGCCTTCCTGCCGCAGTTCTGCGCGCCGGAACGCGGCAGCGTGGCCCTGCAGGTCATGGAACTGGGCCTGCTCTTCATGCTGGCGGCCTTCCTCGTCTTCACGGCCGTCTCGGCCCTGGGCGGCCGCCTGGCCCACTGGTTCAACAGCTCGCCGCGCGGCCAGATGCTCATGCACCGCGTGGCCGGTCTGGTCTTCGTGGCCCTGGCCGTGATGCTGATCTTTTCCTGCGTGGCCTGAGCCGCGCAAAGGCCTGTGACGCCGCCCCTTCCGGGCTTGACACAGGCTTGAGCGCCGAGTAAGAAGGCCGCATTGAGGTGACCATGCAGAACTATCGTATCCCGCTCAGTGAGATTTCCCCTTCCGGCAAGGACATGACGCTGGACGATCCCGCCATCTGGCAGGGACCGCTGGCCGAGTTCCAGATGGACTGCCGCATCATCGATCCCCTGAAGGCCGAGCTCGGCATCATGCCCCTGGAAGGCGGCTATCTGGTGCGCGGGAGCATCACCGGTACCGTGGTGTTGCCCTGCAACCGTTGCGCCGAAGACGTGACCGTGACCGTGGATTCTCATTTCGAAAATTTTGAGGAGACCGCCGCCGAACCCGAAGACGAAGAGGCCGCGACCACCGGTGAAGACCTGCTGGAAAGTCGCGTCGTCGTAGAGAATGGCGTGTCGTATCTCGATCTGGGCGCCATCTGCTGGGAAGAATTCGTCCTGGCCCTGCCGGTCAATCCCCTGTGCCGCCCTGACTGCAAAGGCCTGTGCCCCCAGTGCGGCGCCAACCTCAATGACGGCCCCTGCCAGTGCGCCCCAGAAGAGGGCGACCCGCGCATGGCCGTCCTGCGCGGGCTGAAATTGCGCAAAAACTAGACATCAAATTTTTTTTCTGCTAGGCTCTTGCCTCTTGAGCTTGGCCCATAGGGTCACTCACGCCCAAAAAGCATATCATTTCCGATCTCTCGGAGAAGGAGAACATCATGGCTGTCCAGCAAAACAAAAAGTCCCGTTCCCGCAAGGGCATGCGTCGTTCCCACGACCGCGTGGCCACCCCCACCGTCATCTACTGCTCCTGCGGCGAGCCCACCGTGCCCCATAGCGTGTGCCCCAACTGCGGCGCTTACAAGGGCCGTCAGGTGATCGCCAAGACCGAAGCTGAGTAATGAACGCGCGCCCCATCATAGCCGTTGATGCCATGGGAGGGGACTTTGGCCCCTCCGTGGTTGTTCCTGGCGCCATCGACGCCGCCAGGCTTCATGACTTGCACGTCCTCCTTGTGGGGGATACCCCCAAGGTGGAAGCGGAACTCGCCAAGCTCGACCTTGCCAACGTGCATTTCGACATCGTCCAGGCTGATGATGTGGTGCACATGAATGAAAAGCCTTCGGACATCCTTCGCCGCAAGAAAAACGCTTCTATCCAGGTGGCCTGCCGTCTCGTCAAGGACGGCAAGGCCGATGCCGTGGTCAGCGCCGGTCATTCCGGTGCCACGGTCGCGTGCGGCATGTTCATCATGGGTCGGCTGCCGGGCGTCGAACGCCCGGCGCTGGCTGCCCTGCTGCCCACGGAAAAGAATCCCGTGGTCGTGCTGGACGCCGGCGCCAACGTGGACTGCCGGCCCTATCATCTTTTCCAGTTCGGCCTCATGGGCGACGCCTTCGCGCGTGACCTGCTGGGCTATGCGGCCCCGCGTGTCAGCCTGCTGAGCATCGGCGAAGAGGAAGGCAAGGGCAACAGCCAGGTCAAGGAAGCCTACGAACTGCTCAAACTCGCCCAGAATCTCAACTTCGTGGGCAATGCCGAAGGCCGCGACATCTTTACGGGCGATATCGATGTCGTGGTCTGCGACGGTTTTGTGGGCAACGTGGTGGTCAAGATGAGCGAAGGCCTGGCCTCGGCCCTGGTCCGCATGCTCAAGCGCCTGTTCACCTCCGGTTTCCTGCCCGCCCTGGGCGGCATGCTGGCCAAGGGCGCCTTCAAAAAGTTCGCCACCACCATCGACTACGCCGAATACGGCGGCGCCCCCCTTCTGGGCCTGCAGGGCCTGGCCATCGTCTGCCACGGCCGTTCCAGCGCCCGCGCCATGCAGAACGCCATCAAGATGGCCGGTACCTTCGTACGCAAGGGCACCAACGACCGTCTTGCCGAAACCATCCTGGCCAACGAGGAACTCACCCGCTTCTCACGCGCCATTTAAGCCACGGGTATTTCTATGAAGCCAAACTGCTATCTGCACGCCCTCAGCAGCTACGTTCCCGCCGAGGTCCTGACCAACGATGACCTGAGCAAACTGGTGGAGACCAACGACGAGTGGATCACCACCCGTACCGGCATCAAGCGTCGTCACCGCCTGCCTCAGGAAGAGAATGCCTCCGACCTCGGGACCCATGCCGCCCGCAAGGCTCTGGAAGATGCCGGTCTCGATGCTGCCAAGCTGACCCACATCCTCACGGCCACCTGTACGCCGGACCATCTCAGCCCCTCGCTTTCCTGCATCATCGGCGGCAACATCGGTGCCGGCCCGGCCATGTCCTTCGACTTCGGCTCCGCCTGCTCCGGCTTCCTGTACGGCCTGCATCTGGCGGACGCCCTGCTCTGCCAGGATCCGGCTTCCCAGATCCTTTTCGTCTGCACCGAGGCCCTTACCCGCCGCGTCAACTGGAGCGACCGCAGCACCTGCGTGCTCTTCGGCGACGGCGCCGGCGCCTGCATCCTGAACAGCGATCCCGAGAACGCCCTGGCCCGCGTGCAGGACAGCATCTGCAAGAGCGACGGCAGCCTGCACGACCTCATCATCGTGGGCGGCGGCACCAGCTGCCGGTACAAGCCCGGCGATCCCGTGGGCGACGACTTTTTCATTTCCATGCAGGGCCGTGAAGTCTACAAGCATGCCGTGCGCCAGATGTCCGGCATCTGCCAGGAACTGCTGGAGCGCAACGGCCTCACGGCCGCTGACGTCGATCTTTTCGTGCCCCACCAGGCCAACATGCGCATCATCGAGGCCGTGGGCAGCCGCCTGAAGATCGGTCTGGATCACGTGTTCACCAACGTGGCCGAATACGGCAACACCTCTTCCGCCTCCGTGCCGCTGGCCCTGGTGGAAGCCATAGCCCAGGGCCGCATCAAGGCCGGGGACCGTGTGCTGGTGACCGCCTTCGGCAGCGGCCTGACCTGGGGCGCGGCCCTGCTGCAGTTCTAGGCTGCCGCGGCGTTGAACTCGGCCCCTTTCTGCTATATCATAAAATCCATTGAGGCAGCATCATGAGCAATCTTGATTCCACCACTCCTACCGCGCTGGTTACCGGCGGTTCCCGCGGCATCGGTCGCGCCGTTGCCCTGACCCTGGCCCGTGACGGCTATCAGGTCATCCTCACCTACGTGAGCCGTCCCGAAGAAGCCGAGAAGACCGTGGCGGAGATCGAGGCTGCCGGCGGCCGTGCCCTGGCCCTGCCCCTCAACGTGGGCGACGGCGAAGCCGTGGCTGCCTTTTTTGCCGAACATATCAAAGGCAAGGTCAATCTGGCCGTGCTGGTCAACAATGCCGGCATCACCAAGGACGGCTTCCTGGTCCGCATGAAGGACGATGACTTCGACCGCGTCATCACCATCAACCTGCGCGGTGCCTTCATCTGCACCCGCGAAGCCGCCAAGATCATGACCAAGGCCCGTCACGGCCGCATCGTGAACATCTCTTCCGTCGTGGGCCAGATGGGCAACGCCGGACAGGCCAACTACAGCGCCGCCAAGGCCGGCCTGCTGGGTCTGACCAAGTCCTGCGCCAAGGAACTGGCCGCGCGCCAGATCACGGTCAATGCCGTGGCCCCCGGATTTATCGAAACCGACATGACCGCCGCCCTGAGCGACGATGTGCGCGCCTCCTATGAAGCCGCCATCCCGCTGAAACGCATGGGCACCGCCCAGGAGATCGCCGATGCCGTGGCCTTCCTGGCTTCGGACAAGGCTGCCTACATCACCGGCCAGGTGCTGGCCGTCAACGGCGGCATGTACTGCTAAAAACTGCGGCCGCGCACGCTGCCGCTCCCGCTACCGGAAAACACAAAGCGAGTTGGAGGATAACCATGTCTGAAGTTGCAGCCAAAGTGACCAAAATCATCGTGGACCAGCTGGGTGTGAGCGCTGAAGAAGTGAAGCCCGAAGCTTCCTTCGTGGAAGACCTGGGCGCTGACTCCCTGGACCTGACCGAACTGATCATGGCCATGGAAGAAGAATTCGACATCGAAATCGCCGATGACGACGCCCAGAAGATCCTGAAGGTGCAGGACGCCATCAGCTACATCGAAAGCAAGCAGGGCTAAGTTTTTCCCTGTCTGCCGGAAAATTGGAACGCACCGGGCTTGCCCGGTGCGTTTTTCCCCTTCCGGCCTCAACACGAGTATTTTTTCCAGGCACAAGCCCCCGCCTGTCCAAGGAGTATCCATGAGTCGTCCGCGCGTTGTCATCACTGGTCTTTCCGCCATCACCCCTCTGGGCAATGACCTTGAAACTACCTGGAAGCGCCTGCTTGCCGGCGAATCCGGTATCGGCCCCATCACCCTTTTCGATGCCACCGACTATGACTCGCGCGTTGCCGGCGAAGTGAAAGACTTCGTTGCCGAAGATTTCATCCCGGCCAAACAGGCCCGCCGCATGGACCGCTTCACCCAGTTCGCCGTGGTGGCCGCCCAGCAGCTCCTCAAAGACTCCGGCCTGGTCATCAATGACGACAACGCCTACGACGTGGGCGTCATCCTGGGCATCGGCCTGGGTGGCCTGAAGACCATCGAGACCTATCACGCCAAGCTGCTGCAGGGTGGTCCCGGCAAGGTTTCTCCCTTCCTGATCCCCATGCTCATCTCCAACATGGGCCCCGGCCAGATCGCCATCTTCACCGGCGCCAAAGGCCCCAACATCGTGACCACCACCGCCTGTGCCTCCGCCATCCACGGCATCGGCACCGCCTTCAGCGAGATCCTGCTGGGCCGCATCAGCACGGCCATCACCGGCGGTGTGGAAGCCACGGTGACGCCTCTGGGCGTGGCCGGCTTCACGGCCCTGAAGGCCCTTTCCAGCCATTACAATGATGAGCCTGCCAAGGCCTCCCGTCCCTTCGACGCCAACCGCGACGGCTTCGTCATCGGTGAAGGCGCCGGCCTGCTGCAGCTGGAAGAACTGGAACACGCCAAGGCCCGCGGCGCCAAGATCTACGCCGAAGTGGTGGGCTACGGCGCCTCCGACGACGCTTTCCACATGACCGCTCCCGCCGATTCCGGCGAAGGCATGGCCCGCGCCATGCAGAACGCCCTGCGCGACGCCGGTCTGGCCCCCGAGGCCATCGGGCACATCAATGCCCACGCCACCTCCACCCAGCTCAACGACAAGACCGAGACCAAGGGCATCAAACTGGTGTTCGGCGAGCACGCTTCCAAGATCAAGATCTCTGCCACCAAGTCCATGACCGGTCACCTGCTGGGTGCCGCGGGCGGTGTGGAGAGCGTGTTCACCGCCATGGCCCTGCATACCGGCTGGCTGCCCGGCACCATCAATCTGGAAAATCCCGATCCCAACTGCGATCTGGATTACATGGCCGGCGGTTCCGCCCATATCCCCTGTGAATACGCCATGTGCAATTCCTTCGGTTTCGGCGGCACCAATGCCAGCCTGATCCTGAAGAAGTGGAACGACTAGCCCCAAAGGGAGAGCGGTAGAATGGATGAAATCTTGCTTCAGGACCCGGAACTGGCCCAGGCCATCATCCTGGAATCCCAGCGCCAGGTCACCAAACTGGAACTGATCGCTTCGGAAAACTTTGTTTCCCCGGCCGTGCGTGAGGCCCAGGGCAGCGTGATGACCCACAAGTATGCCGAAGGCTATCCGGGCAAGCGCTACTACGGCGGCTGTGAATACGTGGACATCGC
Organism: Desulfovibrio sp. SGI.230; assembly: GCF_050313065.1. Classification (NCBI taxonomy): domain Bacteria; kingdom Pseudomonadati; phylum Thermodesulfobacteriota; class Desulfovibrionia; order Desulfovibrionales; family Desulfovibrionaceae; genus Desulfovibrio; species Desulfovibrio sp. SGI.230. Next base: position 29,389 of record NZ_JBNPKS010000003.1, read on the forward strand.
CGAGAACCTGGCCATCGAGCGCGCCAAGAAGCTCTTTGGCTGCGAATACGCCAACGTGCAGCCCCACTCCGGTTCCCAGGCCAACATGGGCGCCTACTTCTCCTTCCTCAAGCCCGGCGACACCATCCTGGGCATGGATCTGAGCCACGGCGGCCATCTGACCCACGGCAGCCCCGTCAACTTCTCGGGCAAGCTGTTCAACAACGTTTTCTACGGCGTGAACCGCGAGACCGGCTGCATCGACTATGACGAAGTGGCCCGTATCGCCCGTGAGCACAAGCCCGCCGCCATCGTGGCCGGTGCCAGCGCCTATCCCCGCAAGATCGACTTCGCTCGCTTCCGCGCCATCGCCGACGAAGTGGGTGCCGTCCTCATGGTGGACATGGCCCACATCGCGGGCCTGGTGGCTGCCGGTCTGCACGAGAGCCCCATCCCGTACGCCCACATCACCACCACGACCACGCACAAGACCCTGCGCGGTCCCCGCGGCGGCATGATCCTCTCCGACGAGACCCGCGGCAAGAGCCTCAACAGCCAGATCTTCCCCGGCATCCAGGGCGGCCCGCTGATGCACGTCATCGCCGCCAAGGCCGTGGCCTTTGGCGAGGCCCTGCGCCCCGGCTTCAAGACCTACAGCCAGCAGATCGTCAAGAACGCCGCCGTGCTGGCCCAGTGCCTGACCGATGCGGACTTCCGGCTGGTGTCCGGCGGTACGGACAACCACCTCATGCTGGTGGACCTGACCAACAAGGACGTGACCGGCAAGGATGCCGAACATGCCCTCGATGCCGCCGGCATCACGGTCAACAAGAACACCATCCCCTTCGAGACCCGCTCGCCCTTCGTGACCTCCGGCGTGCGTCTGGGCACCGCTGCCCTGACCACCCGCGGCATGAAGGAAGACGAGATGCGCCAGGTGGCGGCCTTCATCGTGGAAGCCATCGAAAAGCGCAACGAGCCTGCCTCCCTGGCCGCCATCCGCAGCCGCGTGGAGGAATTCGCCCGCGCCTATCCCCTGTTCACCTGGTAACCATGCACGACAGGAGGGAGGAGGCCCCGTCCCCGTACGGGATGGGGGTCCCTCCCTCTTTTTTTCCGCCGCGCCTGCCGGCGGCCCCGACCTGCCGGTCGCTGCTGCTGACGGTGCCTTGCGGAAAGCCCCTCTTTTGGAAAGGCCGCCTCTGGCGGCCTTTTCCGTCCGTGGTCCCCGCCACCGGCGGGCTTGGCTTTTGCCCCGGCTGCGTGTAAGGTAGTCCAACTTTTTATTGCGAGTACTGTCATGCAACGAATGCCCTGGCCCGATTATTTCATGAGCATCACCTATCTGGTGCGCGAGCGCTCCACCTGCCTGCGCCGCAAGGTGGGCGCCATCGCCGTCAAGGACAGGCACATCCTGGCCACCGGTTACAACGGTGCGCCCTCCGGCGTGCGCCATTGTCTGGAGACGGGCTGCCTGCGCGAACAGATGGGCATCCCTTCCGGGCAGCGCCACGAGATCTGCCGCGGCCTGCACGCCGAACAGAACGTCATCATCCAGGCCGCCGTGCACGGCGTGAGCATCGCCGGGGCGGAGCTGTACTGCACCACCTTCCCCTGCGCCATGTGCAGCAAGATGCTCATCAATTGCGGCATCAAACATATCTGGTACAGCGAGCATTATCCCGACGAGCTGGGACTGGCCATGCTCAGCGAGGCCGGTGTGACCTTCGAGCAGATCCCCTTCTCGCCCGACATGCTCAAAGGACCGCAGCATGTCTGAGAACATTTTCGCCCCCTTCATGCGTGAGGCCCTGGCCCTGGCCGAGAATGGCCGCTGGAGCGCCTGTCCCAATCCCACGGTGGGCGCCGTGCTGGTGCGCGACGGTCAGGTGGTGGCGCGCGGCTGGCACCATGCCGCCGGGCAGCCCCACGCCGAGGTGGAATGCCTGCGCGACGCGCAGCGTCAGGGCATCGACCCCGCCCAGTGCACCCTAGTGGTCACGCTGGAGCCCTGCAACCATTACGGCAAGACCCCGCCCTGCAGCGAAGCCGTGCTGGCCGCGGGCATCAAGCGCGTGGTCATCGGCCTGTACGACCCCACCCCCAAGGCGGCCGGCGGTGCCGAACGCCTGCGTGCCGCCGGTGTGGAAGTCATCGGCCCGGTCTGCGAGCGGGAATGCCGCGACCAGGTGGCCGACTTCCTGGCCTGGCAGCAGGGCCGCCCCTATGTGATCCTCAAGATGGCCGCCACCATGGACGGGCGCATCGCCACCCGTACCGGCCACTCCCGCTGGGTCAGCAGCGAAGGTTCGCGCGCCCTGGTGCATCGCCTGCGTGCCGGTATCGGCCGTGCCGGGGGCGCCGTGCTGGTGGGCGGCGGCACCTTCCGGGCCGACAACCCCTGCCTCACGGCCCGCATCCCCGGTGAGACGGTGGAACAGCAGCCGCTGGCCTGTGTGCTGACCTCGCGCCTGCCCAATCCCGCGGGCGACATCCATCTGCTCAAGGAGCGTCCCCACCAGGCGGTCTTCCTCTGCTCGCCTGCGGCGGCGGCCTCCACGGCGGCCCACGCCCTGCGCCAGATGGGCGTGCGCGTGCTGGCCCTTGGCCCCGGGCAGCGCGGCTGCCCGGACTTTCCGGCCATGTTCCACATGCTGTACGAGGACCTGCACTGCCCCTACGTGCTTTGCGAAGGCGGCGGGCATCTGGCCCTTTCCCTGCTGGAAGCGGGTTTTGCCGACGAATTCCTGCTGCATCTGGCGCCGCGCATCCTGGGCGACAACGAGGCCGCGCCCCTGTTCGACGGCCGCAGCCCCCTCACCATGGCCGAGGCCCTGGACCTGCGCGTCTGCCGCACCTCCCTGTGCGACGGCGACGTCCACCTGCAGCTGCGCCCGGCCATTCCTCAGGAGTAGACCATGTTTACCGGCATCATCCAGGGACAGGGCGAGATCGTGGGCCTGCGCCGCAGCGGCCAGGAGTGCCGCATGGAAGTGCGCCCCCTCTTCCCTCTGGAAAATATCGTGGACGGGGAGTCCATCGCCCATAACGGCGCCTGCCTGTCCGTGGAACGGCACAGCGGTTCCACCTTCACTGTCTATGCTTCGGGCGAGAGCCTTTCCCGCACCACCCTGGGCGACCTGCGCAAGGGCGACCTGGTCAATCTGGAACGGGCCCTGGCCCTGGGCGACCGCCTGGGCGGGCACCTGGTCAGCGGCCATGTGGACTGCGTGGCCACGGTGCGTTCCGTGGAACAGGCCGGTTCTTCCCTGCGCTGCACGCTGGCCTTCCCGCCGGCCTTTGCGGCGGAAGTCATCGAAAAAGGCTCCGTCACGCTGGACGGCATCAGCCTGACCATCAATGCCTGCGGCAAGGATTTCCTGACCGTCAACGTCATCCCGGACACCCAGAAACGCACCACCATGCTGCACTGGCGCCCGGGCAGCCGCGTGAACATGGAGACGGACCTCATCGGCAAGTACGTGCGCCGCATCATGCAGTGCCAGGCCGACGGGCCCGCCACGCCGCAGAAGAGCAGCGGCATCAACAAGGAATTTTTACTGCAAAACGGTTTTCTTTAGGAGCAGACCATGAGCAATCCCACTACCATCAGCGGCATGCTTGATGCCAAAGGCCTCAAGATCGCCATCCTGGCCACCCGTTTCAACGACTTCATCGTGGACCGCCTGACCGGCGGCGCCCTGGACTACCTGGAACGCCACGGCCTCGATGCCAAGAACATCACCATCGTGCGCATCCCCGGTGCTTTCGAGATGCCCCTGGTCTGCCAGAAGCTGGCCGCCAGCGGCAAGTATGACGGCATCGTGGCCCTGGGCGCCGTGATCCGCGGTGCCACCCCCCACTTCGACTACGTGTGCAACGAAGCCAGCAAGGGCATCGCCCAGGTGATGCTGCAGTACAAGACCCCCATCGGCTTCGGCCTGCTGACCTGCGACAGCATCGAGCAGGCCATCGAACGCGCCGGTTCCAAGGGCGGCAACAAGGGCGTGGAAGCTGCCGCCGCCATGCTGGAAACCATCCGCGTGCTGGAGCAGCTGTAATCCATGAGCAAGGGTAAATCCGCCAGCCGCCGGGGCGAACGCGCCCAGGCTTTTCAGGTTCTGTACGGGCTGTCCTTCGCCGACGCCACCTCGCTGGAAGACGTGCGCCGCGCCTTCCTGCAGTCCCCCGACCATCAGGAGACCGAAGAAGGCGAGCTGCCTTCCGGTTTTGCCTGGGATCTGGTGCAGGGCGTGTGGAGCAGGCGCGATGAACTGGACAAGACCATCAGCCGCTTCTCGCGCAACTGGCGCGTGGACCGCATGGGTCGCGTGGAGCTGACCCTGCTGCGCCTGGCCATGTACGAACTGCTGTACCGCCAGGACGTCCCCGCCAAGGTCGCCATCAACGAGGCCCTGGAGCTGACCCGCCAGTTCGGCGAAGACAACGCCACCAGTTTTGTCAACGGTATTCTGGACGCCGCCGCCAAGGCTCTGGAAAAGGGTTCCCTCTCCGCCGGAGAGGATTCCACCAACTAAAAGCAGACAAGTGTCATGACGCAAGATCGTTATTCCCCGCAGGACATCGAACAGAAATGGCAGGAGCGCTGGCAGCAGCAGGATGCCTTTGCCTGCGACCATCACAGCGACAAACCCAAGTATTACGTGCTGGAGATGTTCCCCTACCCCTCGGGCAACATCCACATGGGCCATGTGCGCAACTATTCCATCGGTGACGTGGTGGCCCGCTGCAAGCGCATGCAGGGCTTCAACGTGCTGCATCCCATGGGCTGGGACGCCTTCGGCCTGCCCGCGGAAAATGCCGCCATCAAGCACAACACCCATCCGGCCAAGTGGACCTATGCCAACATAGACAACATGCGCGCGCAGCTGCGCCGTCTGGGCTATTCCTATGACTGGTCCCGCGAAGTGGCCACCTGCCGCCCCGAGTACTACCGCTGGGAGCAGAGCTTCTTCCTGCGCCTGCTGGAAAAGGGCCTGGTCTACCGCAAGAAGGCGCCCCAGAACTGGTGCCCCTCCTGCCACACCGTGCTGGCCAACGAACAGGTCATCGACGGCCTGTGCTGGCGTTGCGACAGCCATGTGGAACAGAAGGACCTGACCCAGTGGTTCCTGCGCATCACCGCCTACGGTGACGAACTGCTGCAGGACCTGCAGAAGCTGGAAGGCGGCTGGCCCGACCGCGTGCTCTCCATGCAGCGCAACTGGATCGGCAAGTCCACCGGTGCGGCCGTGCGCTTCGGCCTGCCCGCCCCCCTGGACGGCGTCGACCATCTGGAAGTCTTCACCACCCGTCCCGACACCGTGTTCGGCGTGACCTTCCTGACCCTGGCCCCCGAACATCCGCTGGTGGAAAAGCTCATCGAAGGCTACGAAAAGGCCGACGAAGTGCGCGCCTTCGTGACCCGCATCCGCAACATGGACCGTCTGGAGCGCCAGTCCGACAATCTGGAAAAAGAAGGCATCTTCACCGGTGCCTATGTGATCCATCCCTTCACCGGCCGGCAGGTGCCCGTGTGGCTGGGCAACTTCGTCCTGGCCGACTACGGTACCGGCGCCGTCATGGGCGTGCCCGCCCACGACCAGCGTGACTTCGAATTCGCCCGCAAGTACGGCCTGCCCGTCAAGGTGGTCATCAGCCCCGAAGGCGAGGTCCTCGACCCCGCCACCATGGAAGCCGCCTTCACCACCGAAGGCGTGATGGTCAATTCCGGCGACTTCGACGGCATGCCCAACACCGACGGCAAGAAGGCCGTGGCCGAACGTCTGGAAAAGGAAGGCAAGGGCAAGGCCACCACGCAGTTCCGCCTGCGTGACTGGAACATCTCGCGCCAGCGTTACTGGGGCGCCCCCATCCCGGTCATCTACTGCGACAAGTGCGGCGTGGTGCCCGAGAAGGAAGAGAACCTGCCCGTGCTCCTGCCCCTGGATGCCCATGTGCGTGAAGACGGCCGCTCTCCCCTGCCCGAGACCGACTCCTTCGTGCGCTGCACCTGCCCCGTCTGCGGTGGCGAGGCCCGTCGCGAGACCGATACCTTGGACACCTTCGTGGAGTCCTCCTGGTACTTTGCCCGCTACACCGGCGCCCGCAATACCGAGAGCGCCTTCGATATGGACGCCCTCAAGTACTGGCTGCCCGTGGACCAGTACATCGGCGGTGTGGAACACGCCATCCTGCACCTGCTCTACGCCCGCTTCTTCACCAAGGTCCTGCGCGACCTGGGCTTCTACCCCGAAGGCCTGGACGAGCCCTTCACCAACCTGCTCACCCAGGGCATGGTGCTCAAGGACGGCAGCAAGATGTCCAAGTCCAAGGGCAATGTGGTGGACCCCACGGCCATGATCGCCAAGTACGGCGCGGACACCGTGCGTCTGTTCTGCCTCTTCGCCGCGCCGCCGGAGCGTGACTTCGACTGGTCCGACAGCGGCATCGAAGGCTCCTCGCGCTTCCTGCACCGCGTCTGGCGTCTGTTCATGGACGAGGCCGAGCGCCTGTCCGCGGTCAAGGCCTGCGGCGCCGGTGCCGACGACGTGACCACGCCCGAAGCCCGCGACCTGCGCCGCCGCGAACACCTGACGGTCAAGAAGGTCACCGAGGACATGGGCAACCGCTTCCAGTTCAACACCGCCATCTCCGCGGTCATGGAACTGGTCAACGCCATGTACCTGTCCCGTGAAAAGCTGGGCAAGAGCGACGCCGAGAACCGCGTCTTCTCTTCGGCCATGGCCACGGTGCTGACCCTGCTCTCGCCCATCACCCCGCACCTGTGCGAGGAACTGTGGCAGCGCATGGGCCACACCTCTTCCCTGCAGGAAGAAGCCTGGCCCGTGTGCGAGGAAAGCGCCCTGGTGCAGGATACCGTCACCATCGCCCTGCAGGTCAACGGCAAGCTGCGCGGTACCATCGAAGTGCCCGCCGGTGCCGACAAGGCCCGGATGGAAGAAGTGGCCCTGGCCGACGCCGCCGTGCAGCGTCACACCAGCGGCCTGACCATCCGCAAGGTCGTGGTGGTGCCCGGCAAGCTGGTCAACGTGGTGGCCAACTAGCCCGCAGGGAGCCCCGCTCCGCAATACCGAACTGAACCGTTGCGGGGGAAGAAGGCCCGGACATGCCGTCCGCCTTTTTTCCCCGCAACGTCGTTTTCCATCCCGAACCCAGGACGTACCATGCCCAGACCCGGTTTTTCCTTTCTCGTCTGCCCGGACAGCCGCCTTTTGCAGGCCCGTCTGGAAGCCCTTGTGAGCGCCCAGGGCGACAGCAGCCGCTGGGAACGGCACGTCCACTGGGGGGACGAGGAGCCTTCGCCGCGCTTCTGGGAACAGCTCACCCTCCAGGGGCTGTTCGGCACGCCGCGCCTGCTGGTGGTGCGTCAGGCCCATCTCTGGCCCGCCGCGGTCTGGAAAAAAATCTCCGCCGCCCTGGCCCGGCCCTCGGAACAGTGCTGGCCTTTCTTCTGCCTGGAAGTGGCCTGGGAAAAAGGCCAGCCCAAGATCCCTGCCCACATCGCCAAGCTGCGCTGCCTGGGCTTTGCCGACCAGCAGGGCTGGATCTGGCGCAGCGAAGGCCTGAGCGAGCGCAGCATCAAGAAATATGTCCGCGACCGCGCCCAGGCCCTGGGCATCCCCTTCGAGGCCGACGCCTTCGAACAGTTCTGCACCTCCGTGCCCCCCGATGCCCAGGCCGTGGAGAACGAACTGGAAAAACTCCTGCTCCTGCGCCCGGCGGATGACGGGCAGGCCATGCCCTGGTCCGTCACCACGGACATGCTGGCCACCAGCTCCTGGGCCCCGGAATGCAATATCTTCGCCTGCATCCGCCATATGGAAGCCGGCAACCTGGCCGCTGTCTGGAAAGAGCTGGCCCGGGGCCGCAAGGACGTGGAAGGCCTGCTTTTCCCCCTGCTCTCCCTGCTGGCCCGCGAGTTCCGCCAGCTCTGGCAGGCCTGCGCGGGCGAGAAAGTCCGCTTCCATCCCTCCGAAGCCAATGCCAAGCAGCAGCTGGCACGCCGTCTGGGCCCCGCCGCCCTGGCCCGCTGCCTGGGCATGATCATGGACGCCGAGCTGGCCATCAAGAGCGGCCGCTGCACGCCTGAGCAAAGCCTGGACAAGCTGGCCACCGATCTTGTGGCACTCTTCGCCGCTGCCCGGCGCTAGGGATTTTTGCAACTACACTGATTTTTTGGGGGAAGCCCCCCTTGTTCCGCTGTCGCCCGCAGCTTTCTCCGTTGCAACGGGCTCGGCCCGTGTCGCTTTTATTGGGGGAAGGGACCCCCTTTTGCTGGCGCGAAAAGGGGTCCCTTCCCCCAAGCCCCCATCCTCCCCCAAACGCGCTTTCTTCCGGAAAATTTTTGCATGACGGTCAGACCTTCGACTCAAAAGGACCGTACTTTCCAAGAAGACGTATGACACGGCGCCTGCAATTCTCCGGGCGCACTCTATCCCCAAAAATCACAGACGACAGTCACAGGGCTCTCTGCCACGGGCAGTTGAGGGCCTGCATCATCAGCCCTTCCGAGCTTATGACTGGTCACGAAGCCAAAGAGGACGCTCCCCGGGGCGTCCTCTTTGGCTTCCAGTAAAGCGCGCTGGGGAGGGGGGGAATTTGAAGGGAGGGGGACACCTCTCGCGCCGGCAGCGACCGAAGGCGGCCGCAGGCCGTGCCCGTTAGCGACAAAGGAGCCTTACGGGCATCGACAGCAGAGATGAGGGGTCCCCCTCCCCTCAATGAATCTCTTTTCTGCCCCTTGCGCTTGCCAAAAAGCATCTTACCTTATGACCGCAATGCCTGTATCCTCTGCCTCTCCCCATAGCGGTCACCGCAGCCGCCTGCGTCAACGACTGGCTCGCGAGCCTCTGGCTGTGGCCGATTATGAGATCCTGGAACTGTTGCTGGGCTACGGGCAGCCGCGCAAGGATACCAAACCGCTGGCCCGGGAACTGCTGCTGCGCTTCCATAATATCCGCGGCGTGCTGGACGCTCCGCCGGAACAGCTGCTGGCCGTGCCGGGTTTCGGCCCCGGCCTGCTCTCCATGTGGCAGGTGCTGCGCGAAGTGCTGGCCCGCCATGCGGCCGCGCCCCTGTTGCAGGGGGTGGAAGTGGCAACGCCCCAGGCAGTGGCCGAGATGGCCCGGGCCCGTCTGGCCGGCAGCCAGCAGGAAGAATGCTGGCTGGCCATGGTCAATGCGGGCAACCGCCTCGTGGCCTGGGAACGCCTGCGCCAGGGCAATGTGGAAAGCGTCCCTTTGCTGCCCCGCGATGTACTGGAGCCTGCCCTGCGCTACAAGGCCAGCGGCATCATCCTGGTGCACAACCATCCGGGCGGCCAGACCCGGCCCTCCCAGCCCGACCTCATCTTCACCAATACCGTGCGGGAGCTGGCCGTCAACATGGGGCTGCGTTTTCTGGACCATGTGATCGTCACCGATAATGGCTGCTACAGCATCTGCCAGTGCAGACACCTGTAAGCAGTCCGGGAGTATATATGTCTGATCAGAAAAAGAACGACCATCCGCTGGAGGACATGCTGTCCCAGTTGCAGGATGCCCTGAGCCAGGCGGTGGATGCCGCCGGACAGGACCAGGGGACGAGCGGCGACGAACAGGCGTCGGCCCCCGGCGAACAGCAGATCTCCGACCTGCTGCCGGTGCTGCCCGTTCGGGATGTCGTAGTGTTCAACTACATGATCCTGCCGCTGTTCATCGGTCGCGAAAAATCCGTCAAAGCCGTGGAAGCCGCCCTCAAGAAGGGCCGCCACCTGCTGGTCTGCACCCAGAAGGAAGAATCCACCGAAGATCCCGGCCCCAACGACCTCTACACTGCCGGTACGGTGGTGCAGGTCATGCGCATGCTCAAGATGCCCGACGGCCGCATCAAGATCCTGGTGCAGGGCGCCAGCCGGGCCAAGGTGGAAGGCTACCACCGTGTGGAGCCCTATCTGGAAGCCCGCATCACCGTCCTGCAGGAAGAGACGCCCCCGCGCGACGCCAAGATAGAAGCCCTGCTGCGCTCCGCCCGCGAGCAGAGCGAAAAGGTGCTCCAGCTGCGCGGCGTGGCCTCCCCGGACATCCTGGCCGTGCTCCAGGGCGTGGAGGAACCGGGCCGTCTGGCCGACCTCATCGCCGCCAACCTGCGCATGAAGACCGCCGAGGCCCAGCGCATCCTCGAAGCCGTGAACCCCGTGGAGCGCCTGATGCTGGTCAATATCCAGCTCGAACGCGAGGTGGAAGTGGCCACCATGCAGGCCCACATCCAGAGCACGGCCCGCGAAGGCATGGACAAGGCGCAGAAGGAATACTTCCTGCGCGAACAGATCAAGGCCATCCGTCACGAACTGGGCGATGCGGCCTCCGAAGGCGAAGAAGAGCTGGACGAGCTGCGCAAGGCCCTGGACAAGGCCGGTCTGCCCAAGGACGTGCGCAAGGAAGCGGACAAGCAATTGCGCCGCCTGTCCGGCATGCACGCCGATTCTTCCGAGGCCAACGTGGTGCGCACCTATCTGGACTGGCTGGTGGAACTGCCGTGGAAGAAGCTTTCCCGCGACCGTCTGGACATCGCCCATGCCAAGGCCATCCTGGATGAGGACCACTACGGTCTGGACAAGATCAAGGACCGCATCCTGGAATTCCTTAGCGTGCGCAAGCTCAATCCCCAGTCCAAGGGGCCCATCCTCTGCTTCGCCGGCCCTCCAGGCGTGGGCAAGACCTCGCTGGGCCGCTCCATCGCGCGGGCACTGGGCCGTCATTTCCAGCGCCTGTCCCTGGGCGGCATGCATGACGAGGCCGAGATCCGCGGCCACCGCCGCACCTATATCGGCGCCATGCCCGGCCGCATCATCCAGGCCATCAAGCAGGCCGGTACCCGCAACCCGGTCATCGTGCTGGACGAAGTGGACAAGCTGGGTTCCGATTTCCGGGGCGACCCCTCGTCCGCTCTGCTGGAAGTGCTGGACCCCGAACAGAACCACACCTTCAGCGACCACTACCTGAACGTGCCCTTCGACCTTTCCAAGGTCATGTTCCTGTGTACGGCCAACCATCTGGAGACCATCCCGGCTCCCCTGCGCGACCGTATGGAGGTCATCAGCCTGCCCGGCTACACCATGCAGGAAAAGGTGGAGATCGCCAAACGCCACCTGCTGCCCAAGAAGGTGACGGAGAACGGCCTGCGTGAAGGTGACGTCATCATGGACGATACCGCCCTTACCGCCGTCATCCGCGGCTATACCCGCGAAGCCGGCCTGCGCAACCTGGAACGGGAGCTGGGCTCCATCTGCCGCAAGCTGGCCCGCCAGCGTGCCGAAGGCAAGAAGGGCAGCTTCACCGTGGACAGCGCCATGGTGGAAAAACTGCTGGGCGCGCCGCGCTTCATCGAAGACGAGAAGGACAAGCGCCTCATGCCCGGCATGGCTCTGGGCCTGGCCTGGACCCCGGCCGGCGGCGAGGTGCTGACCATCGAATGCGCCTGCATGAAGGGCAAGGGCAACCTGCAGCTCACGGGCCAGCTGGGCGACGTCATGAAGGAAAGCGCCCGCATCGCCATGAGCTACATCCGCAGCCGGGCCGACAGCCTGGGCATCGACGCGGACTTCAGCGATACGCAGGACATCCACATCCATGTGCCTGCCGGTGCCGTGCCCAAGGACGGCCCCTCCGCCGGTGTCACGCTGACCTCGGCCCTGATCTCGGCCCTGAGCGGCCGCATCGTGCGGGCCGATACCTGCATGACCGGCGAGATCACCCTGCAGGGCCGGGTGCTGCCCGTGGGCGGCATCAAGGAAAAGATCCTGGCCGGTGTGGCACGCGGGCTCAAGCATGTCATCATCCCCAGCCAGAACGTCAAGGATCTGGAAGAGGTCCCCAAGGAACTGCTGAAAAAGATCAAGGTCCACCCCGCGCACACTTATGACGATGTGCTGGCCCTGGCCTTCGAACCCGTCAAAAAGACGGCCGCGCGTGCCAGGAAAGCCGCTCCGGCCACGGAAAAGAAATAACGCCGCTGTCGCCCCTGCAAGGCGGTGACGCGGATGGCCCGGGACGACATGGCGTTGCCCCGGGCCTTTTTGCTTTGCCCAGCCGCACACAGGACAAGGATATGACCCTTCAGGAACTGCTGACCTCGCTGACCCGCGACCTGCACGCCGCAGGCACGGATGCCCCCGCGCTGGAGGCCCGCCTGCTGGCAGGCCATGTGCTGCACCTTGACCGCATCGGCCTGATGCTGGCCATGCCCTCCCCTGTGGCGGACGATGCGGCCGCCGCCATCCGTGCCCTGACCGCCCGCCGCTGCGCCGGTGAACCGCTGGCCCACATCACCGGGCGGCGCGAGTTCTTCGGCCGCGATTTCGAGGTCAGCCCGCAGACCCTCATCCCCCGGCCGGAGACCGAGCTGCTGCTGGAGATCGTGCTGCGGGAATGCGAGGGGCACGGGGACGTGCGCTTTGCGGATCTGGGCACGGGCACGGGCTGCATCGGCATCACGCTGGCTCTGGAGCTGCCGCACAGCCGGGGCCTGCTGTTGGAATACAGCGCCGGGGCCCTGCCCGTGGCGGCCCGCAACATCCGCAGCCTGCAGGCCGCTGACCGTCTGGCCCTGGTACGGGGGGACATGTTCACGCCGCCGCTGTTGCCGCAGGGGCTGGACGTTCTGGTCAGCAATCCGCCCTACATCGCCGCTGCGGAAGAAGGCGAGGTCATGGCGGAAGTCCTGCACCACGAACCGCACAGCGCACTCTTTTCCGAGCAGGACGGTCTGCGCCACCTGCACGCCGTCATCCGTGCCGGACAGCAGGCCCTGAGACCGGGCGGCCTTATGGCCATGGAACACGGTTACCGCCAGGGCGAGGCCGTGCGCCGTCTGCTGATGGAGGCCGGTTACGGCGCGCCCCGCACCGAGCAGGATCTGGCCGGTCTGGACCGCTGTACCTGGGCCCGCCGGGGCTGATCCGCCGGAGGAACCAGCAGCAGCGGGCGTCCCTGCCCTCCCGCGCCGGCAGGGCACTGCCCAGGGGCACCGCCGCTCCCCTTGCTGCACACGCCATCGCCGCCGCCCGCGAGGCCTGCGATGTGTGCCGCCCGCGAGCTGCACACATCTTGATAAAATTTTTCCGGCTCCTCTCCCCGCAGGCGACCCTGTACGGAAAGGACGGGCAGCACTCCGGCCCTCCGTATCTTCCGGCGGGCACGTCGCGCGCGCCGAGGCCGGGCACGGCGAAAAAATTTCCCACTTCCCGGCTAGGCCCGGAAGGCACTCTTTGCTATAGCAAGGCAAAGGTGTTCGTCATGGGAAGATACGCAGACCCCACGGAAAAAGCCATCCGCTGCCCGCTCAAGGGGCATCAGCGGCCCCTGCTGGCCTGTCTGGCCTGCCGGCATTTCCCCTGTCGCGCCATGACGGAAGAACGGCTGGCCCTGTTGCGCACGTCGCCCTTTGTCCAGCTGGATACGAAAAACTCAAAACTGCTGCCACGGAGGCACGTCATGTATATTTTCAGGATGACTTCTGGAGAACTGCGGGACGCTCCCGAAGATTTCAGCCCCGATGCCCCGGACTTCGAACAGCTGGCCGATGTGGAAGAAGTGCTGGTCATCGGCAAGGTGCTGGTCAAGCAGTTGCGCCTGGTGGCCAAGCCCCGGGAAGAGCGCGACCGCATCCGGGAACAGCTCTCCACGCCCGACCTGCCTGAAGAAGTGGAAGAAGAAAAGCCCCGCCGCAGACGCCGCAGCAGCGTCCGGGACGAGGACTGATGCCATTAGGGACTGCATCCGTGCGGTCCCTTTTTCTTTTTCCCTTGCTGATTTTCCTTTTCGGGATGCAGATCAATTTTTTCCATCACCGGGATCCGCCAGCCCCGTCCGCCTTTTGTCCGCCTCTCTTCCCCTGCCCTGGCATGCCTTTCCCCTGACGGCGATCTTTTTTGCGGCGTCCGCCACTACCAAGGGCACGCGCCCTCCCGGCCCCTGATCCCGGCCTTTCCCGTCCCTGACGGGCTGCATGTCCCTCTCCGGACCGCAAGAGCAAGGGCGCTCCCATCCGCTCATCCCGGGCAGGATTTTTTCCATAAACGGCAGCCAACAAGCCGGCATCACGCATATTTTTTTGCTCTCCACGCGATGCTTGGGAAATGATTCCCAATCAATTCCGGCATGGACATTTTCCGCGTTACGGTTTAATGTCGCACATGCATAGATAAATCGACGACAACCATAGCGAACAGCGACAGCGCCCCTGCCCGCCGGACACCACCGTACCGGCATCCGTACCGGGCCCGCCCCGGAACGAAAAAAGGACGCGCTGTTTTTTTGGCCCCGTATGGATGCAAATCATTCATCCATACATGAATCTCGCGAAGGTTGCCGGGAACATGACACCATCATTCCATATTCGACATGCCTTGCCAGACGACGGACGGACACGGGGTTCTCCTGCCGGATGACATGCAGGCCGGATAGCCTGAGGGGGAAACCATGGAAGAATTGACGAAACTTGTCTCCAACATCAACAGCTTCATCTGGGGCATGTACTGCCTTATCCCGCTGCTGTGTGGTGTGGGCATATACTTCACCATCCGGCTGAAGTTCATCCAGGTCCGCAAGTTCGGACAGGCCGTGCGCATGCTCTTCGGTGACCTTTCCCTGAAGGGCAAGCGCGCCGACAAGCACGGCATGAGCTCCTTCCAGTCCGTGGCCACCGCCATCGCCGCCCAGGTGGGTACCGGCAACCTGGCCGGTGCCGCCACCGCCATCGCCATGGGTGGTCCCGGCGCCATCTTCTGGATGTGGATCGCCGCCTTCTTCGGCATGGCCACCATCTTTGCCGAAGCCGTGCTGGCCCAGGTCTACCGCACCCGCGACGACGCCGGCCACATCACCGGCGGCCCCGCCTACTACATCTCCAAAGGTCTCGGCAGCCACAAGCTGGCCGTGTTCTTCTCGGTCTCCATCATCATCGCCCTGGGTTGCATCGGCAATATGGTGCAGTCCAACTCCATCGCCGACGCCTTCAAGACCGCTTTTGACGTGCCGCCCCTGGTCATGGGCCTGATCATCGCCGCCTGCGGTGCCTTCGTCTTCTTCGGCGGCATCGGCCGCATCGCTGCCGTGACCGAAAAGATGGTGCCCCTCATGGCCCTGCTGTATGTCATCGGCGGCCTGTTCGTGGTCCTCAGCAATGCCGACCAGATCATCCCCGCCTTCAAGATGATCTTTGTGGGCGCCTTCGATCCTTCGGCCGCCACCGGCGGCATCATCGGTGCCGGTGTCAAGGAAGCCATCCGCTACGGTGTGGCCCGCGGCTTGTTCTCCAACGAAGCCGGTATGGGTTCCACGCCTCACGCCCATGCCGTGGCCAAGGTGCAGTACCCCGCCCAGCAGGGCCTGATGGGTATCGTCAGCGTGTTCATCGATACCTTCGTCGTGCTCAACATGACCGCCCTGGTCATCTTCGTCACCGGCGCTCTGGACGGTACCACCACCGGTATCGCCCTGACCCAGAAGGCCTTCTCCACCGGTCTGGGTGCCTTTGGTATCAAGTTCGTGGCCATCTGCCTGCTGTTCTTCGCCTTCTCCACCATCGTGGGCTGGTATTTCTTCGGTGAGCAGAACGTCAAGTATCTGTTCGGTACCCGCGGCGTGACCCCCTACCGCGTGGTGGTGATGTGCTTCATCGTCATGGGTTCCCTGCTGCAGGTGAACCTGGTGTGGGAACTGGCCGACATGTTCAACGGCCTCATGGCCTTCCCCAACCTTATCGCCCTCATCGGTCTGGCCAAGGTCGTGAGCAAGGCCCTGGACGAATTCGAACAGGCCAACCTGGCTGACAACAAGTAGGGTCCCTGCCTGAAACAAAAAGTCCCCTGACCATCGTGGCCAGGGGACTTTTTTCATTTTTTTTCAAGGCCTCGCAGGCAGCCGCAGGGCCATGCATCAGGGAAAAAAGCGTACGGGAATCAAAGCGTGGTCCCGATGCAGCCATCATGCTTTCAACATACTGCAACAAAAAACAGAAAAAACAAATGTAACACTACATAATAATGCCATTTATGGAATTTTTTTTCATCCATCGCACAGGATTTTTTTATAAAATTAGATAAAAAATAAAAAATTTACTCACTCTTTTTCTTAATGCATTGCCTTTATGCAGTAAAAAATATCCCCCATATTCCCTGCTTGATTTCACACTATAATAATTATATGCATACCGGACATTTTTTGATTCTGACCGGCCCTGCCGGGCCGAAGCAAAATTTTTCTCCCACCATAGCTTCACGGAGGTATCGAAAATGGAGCTCATCTACACTGGCAAAACGAAGAACGTCTATGCCCTGGAAAACGGCAACTATCTGCTGAAGTTCAAAGATGACTGCACCGGCAAGGACGGCGTTTTCGATCCCGGCGAGAACTCCGTGGGCCTGACCATCGACGGCGTGGGCGACGTGAACCTGCGCATGTCCATCTACTTCTTCGAAAAGATCAATGCCGCCGGCATCAAGACCCACTATGTGAGCGCCAACCTGGCCGACACCACCATGGAAGTCCTGCCTGCCAAGCCCTTCGGCAAGGGCCTGGAAGTGATCTGCCGCCACAAGGCCGTGGGCAGCTTCATCCGCCGTTACGGTGATTACATCGAAGAAGGTGCCGACCTGCCCGCCTATGTGGAAACCACCTTCAAGAACGACGCCCTGGGCGACCCCCTGGTCACCAAGGACGCCCTGGTGGCCCTGGGCGTGATGACCGACAAGCAGTACGACGACATCAAGGACATGACCCAGAAGATCACCCAGA
Source organism: Desulfovibrio sp. SGI.230 (assembly GCF_050313065.1). Classification (NCBI taxonomy): domain Bacteria; kingdom Pseudomonadati; phylum Thermodesulfobacteriota; class Desulfovibrionia; order Desulfovibrionales; family Desulfovibrionaceae; genus Desulfovibrio; species Desulfovibrio sp. SGI.230. The sequence goes on from NZ_JBNPKS010000003.1 coordinate 46,167, forward strand.
TCGTGGCCGACGACCTGAAGGAAAAGGGCCTGGTCCTGTACGACATCAAGTTCGAATACGGCTATGACGCCGACGGCAAGGTCATCCTCATCGACGAGATCGCCTCCGGCAACATGCGCGTCTACAAGGACGGCAAGTACATCGATCCCATGACCCTGTCCAAGATGTTCTTTGCCTAATCGGCAAGGACCTCCCCGCCGCGGCCTGACGGGCTGACGGCATCCGCCTGCAAGGCACGCCCGGTATGGAATGCTCCATGCCGGGCTTTTTTTATGCCGGATGCAGCTGCGGGACGGGACTTTTTCCCTCTCCGTCATGCGCAGGGCAGACGATCCAGCAATCTTTCCAGCCTGTCGGCGCAGCAGTGACGCACGACGCCCTTCCAAGCCCCTCACACACAACGCGACAGCCTTCAATAATCTGGAATCACAGAAGAAAAACAAGACATCACAAAGCCGGCATGATTTTCTCCAGCGTTCGTATTGCAGCCATTACAAATAAAATGATACAATAAAGACACATATATTTTTCCATACTCTCGGGAGGGACGCATGCTGTACGCGCATACGCTCGCCGGCCATCCGAAAAAAGACTGGCAGACCTTGCAGGAGCATCTGGACAACGTCGGCAGGCTGGCAGCGGACTTTGCCTCCTTGTTCGGAGCCGCCAGGACAGGGGCGACGCTGGGTACCCACCACGATGCCGGAAAAGCCACAGAAGGATTCCAGCGCAGGCTGGAAGGCGGCCCACGTGTCGATCATTCCACAGCAGGGGCCGTACTGCTCGGGCAACGCTGGGAAGCGTCTCCATCCCGGCAGACCGCCGCCCTGGGCACCATGCTGTCCCGTTTTCTGGCCTATCCCATCCTCGGACATCACGGCGGCCTGCCCGACGCCGGATCCGAATACGGTACCGGTCTCGACCACCGCCTTGCTCCCGGCAATATCCAAAATCTCCCCTCCTGGGACCCCGCGGCCATCCCGCTTCCGGCCTCTCCCATGGACATCTACCAGGAGATGCTCCCGCTCATCTGCAAGCAGGGACGCCATCCTGATCCCTTCCGCATCTGCTTTGCCCTGCGCATGCTGTTTTCCTGCCTTGTGGATGCTGACTATCTCGATACGGAACGTTTCTGCACCCCCGACATCTACCGGCTCCGGCCAGCGGTCCCCGCCCTGTCGCCGCTGGCCGTCCGTCTGGAAGACTATCTGCATCGCAAAGGTTTCCTGCACGAAAGCCGTGTGGCCCCGGAAGAACTTGAGGCAGGTGCGGCCGCGCCCTGCGGCAGCAGTGAACGCCAAAAGGCCATCGCCCTGGCCCGCTCCTTCATCCGCGAACAGTGCGAACAGGCTGCGGCCGCCGCTCCCGGCCTGTTCTCGCTCACAGTCCCGACCGGAGGGGGCAAGACGCTCTCCTCGCTGTCTTTCGCCATACGGCACGCCATCCGGCACGATCTGCGCCGCATCATCTTTGTGGTGCCCTACACCAGCATCATCGAGCAGAGCGCCCAAATATTCCGCGAGGCGCTCGGCGATGAGGTGGTGCTGGAACACCACAGCAATTTCGTCCATCCCGACGAAGGCGATGACGAAAGCACGGCCAGCCTGCAATACCGGCTGAGTACGGAAAACTGGGAAGCAGCCGTCATCGTCACCACGTCCGTCCAGTTTTTCGAATCCCTGTTTTCCTGCAAGCCTTCCCGCTGCCGCAAACTGCACAACATCGCCCGCAGTGTGGTCATCCTCGACGAAGCCCAGATGATCCCCGTGCCCTTTGTCGCTCCCTGCGTGGAGGCCCTGCGCAGCCTTGCCGGGCACTACGGGACAAGCATCGTCCTCTGCACGGCCACCCAGCCGGCCCTGCTGCGCTCCACGGCCCTGCCTTGCGGGTTCGAAGCGGACGAAGTCCGCAGCCTGGTGCCCGAATCGACCCTCCCGGCCCTGTTCAGGATCTTTGAACGCGTGCGGACGACCTTTGAGCCCATGCTCACTGATGCGGAACTGGGCGCACGCCTGCTGGCGGAGCGCCAGGTGCTCTGCATCCTGAATTCACGGCGCCATGCCCGCGCGCTGTTCGAGCGATGCGGCAAAAACGAGGATCTTTTCCATCTCAGCGCGTACATGACGCCCTGCCACCGCAGCCGCACCTTGCAGACCATACGGGAAAGGCTGGCCAGCGGCCTTCCCTGCCGTGTCATCAGCACCTCGCTCATCGAGTGCGGCGTGGATATCAGCTTTCCCGTGGTCTACCGCGAACGCAACGGCCTCGATGTCATTGCCCAGGCAGCCGGGCGCTGCAACAGGCATGGAGAACGGGAGCTTGGGCAGGTCTGCGTCTTTGACGGCGAACAGCCCGTTCCCCTCCGGGCCGCCGACCTGAACCGCAGACGCGAGGCCTGTGCCCTTGTCCAGGATGCGGACGACCTGTTCGGGCCCGCGACCATCCGGCGTTATTTCCAGGCCCTGTACAGCCACCCGGAACTGCTCGATGAGCACGCCATCCTCCGGAAGATGAAGCTCGTCACCTCCTCCAATGCCGCCCTGGACCCGCGCTTTTACCGCATCCCCAAGCTGGATGCGGATTTTGCGGAGATCGACAGAACATTCCAGTTTATCGAATCTCAAACGGATAGCGTGGTCATCGAATCCCAGCTCCCGGAAGAGTTGCGCACCTGCCTGCGCAACGAGCAAGCCCTCCCCTCCCGGGTATTCCGCAGGCTGCAATCCTACAGCGTCCAGGTCTATCGCTGGGAACGGGAAGCCATGGAACAGGCCGGCCGGCTGGAGTGCCTCCATGACTGCGTGTACCTGCTCAGCGGCGGTCTGGGCTATGCGGAGGACACCGGACTGGATGTGCGGATGGCGGACGGCATCTCCTCGGCAGATCTGGTTTTCTGATCCGCCAGACAGGCCGGGAAGATCCCGGCAAGGACAGCAACTGAAAGGAGGCTCCCATGATCGGAGTCAGATTACGGGTCCGGGGCGACTATGCCCTGTTCACCCGCCCGGAAAACAAGGGGGAACGCTGCAGCTATGATGTCCCCACACCATCGGCGATGCGCGGCATCCTTGAAGCCATCCACTGGAAACCGGCCATACGCTGGCTCGTGGACAGGATCCACGTCCTGAACCCCATCGTGTTCGACAGCATCCGGCGCAACGAGGTCTCGGAAAAGGGCCCCAGCGTGAAAAGCGTCAAAAATGCGGCAAAGAACGGCACGCCCCTGTACCTGTTCGCCGACGAATGCCGCCAGCAACGGGCCACCCTGCTGCTGCGGCATGTGGATTACGTCATCGAGGCCCATTTCGAGCTGACGGACAAAGCCGGCCCGTCGGACAACGAAGGCAAGCACATCGACATCTTTCGGCGCCGCGCACGAAATGGCGAGTGCTTCCAGCAGCCTTGTCTGGGTTGCCGTGAGTTCCCCGCCTATTTTTCCCTTCTGGAAGAAAAGGATGCGATGCCCGCCTCCAGCCTGGCCCACGATGCGCCGCGCGATCTCGGCTATATGCTGTACGACATCGACTATGCCCACGGCATGAAGCCCCTGTTCTATCGTCCGCGCCTGGAACAGGGGATCATCGACGTGGCCCGCTGGAAAAGGGAAACCCTATGTATCTGACAGAACTGTACCGTTTTTACGAACGCATGACGCAGGATCCCCAGTCCGGCATGCCGCCCGAAGGCATGAGCGCCGAAGCCATCCACTTTGCCCTGGTCATCGGCGAAGACGGCAGCCTGAAAGGCGTGCATGACCTGCGCGACAGCAAAGGCAAGCCGCTGCGCCGTTTCGTACCGGCGGCGGTCAGCCGATCAAGCAATGTCGCCGCCAACTTCCTGTGGGACAAGACCTCCTACGTCCTCGGCATCGACGGACGTGACGATTCCTGCCCCTCCCCGGAAAAACGACAGGCCTTTCTGGCGCTGCATCATGAGCGTTTCGATGCCTGCCCGGACAGACACGCCAAAGCGCTGCTGGCCTTTCTGGATCACTGGCGGCCGGAGATGCTCCACAGCCTGCCCGAACGTCAGGCCCTGCTGGGCAGCCGCCTGGTCTTCCAGCTTGAAGGCGAAGACCGCTTCCTCCACGAAGAACCGGCCATGGACGCAGGCCCGGCAACGGGCAGCGCGGAGATCTCCTTTGCCCTGGTCATCGCTGAAGACGGCTGCCTGAGATCTGTCCGCGACCTGCGCGACAGTAAAGGCAAGCCGCGCAAGATGTCCGTCCCGGCGGCACGGCGGCGGAAAAAGGAACTGCTCCCGAACATGCTCTGGGATGACGCGGCGTATGTGCTGGGCGTTGACGGAAAGGACGATACACGCCCCAGCCCGGAGACCGCGGCGGCCTTCCACGCGCTCCACAGGAAACTGCTGCAGGATGCGGACGACAAACACGCCCGCGCCCTGCTGGCCTTTCTGGACCGCTGGCAGCCGGAGATGCTCCAAAGCCTGCCCGAACGTCAGGCCCTTCTGGACAGCAACCTGGTCTTCCGGCTCCAGGGCGAAGAGGGCTTCCTGCACGAACACCCCGCCCTGCAGCGGATCTGGCTGGACAATCTCGACGGACAGGAATGCCCGCAGGGACAGTGCCTCGTCACGGGCAGGGAAGGCCCCATCCTGAAAGTGCATCCCGTCATCAAAGGCGTCATAGGCGCCCAGACCTCGGGGGCCCGTCTCATCTCGTTCACCTGCAACTCGTTCCAGTCCTTCGGCAAGGAACAAAGCGAAAATGCCCCTGTCAGCCCGCGCGCGGCCCGCGGCTATACCGCGGCCCTGAACTACCTGCTCCAAAAGGAGCACAAACAGGTCGTACGCCTGGGGGAAGACAGCATCGTCTTCTGGACGGACAGGGCCTGCGCGGAGGAATCCCTGCTCGGGGCCCTGTTCGACGGTCTCGACGCCACCGAGCAGACGCAGGACAGCGCCCTGCTGCACAAGGTCCGCTCCCTGCTGACGGCCATGGCCTGCGGCCGCCCCGTCAGCGAAGATGACGGTATCGACACCAGCGTGCGCTTTTTCGTACTCGGACTTGCCCCCAATGCCGCCCGGCTGGGCGTCCGTCTCTGGGTGACGGACACCTTCGGCAATCTGCTGCAACGCTTCGGCCGCTGGTATCGCGACCTGGCCATCGAACGCCGCTACCCCGGCGAAGAGGAGCACCCCGCCCTGTGGCAGCTGCTGCGGGACCTTGCCCCCTTGCAAAAATCCGAAAACATCCCGCCCCTGCTCGGCGGGCAGCTGCTGCGCAACATCCTGCTGGGGCGCGCCTGGCCGCAAAGCATGTACACTGCCGCCCTGCAGCGCATCCACGCGGACAAGAACGTCACCTATTACCGGGCCGCGCTCATCAAGGCCCATCTTTGCGATACGACAGCAAAAGGAGCCACCATGTCACTGGACAAGGAAGAACAGAACAAGGGTTACCGGCTGGGCCGCCTGTTCGCGGTCCTGGAAAAAGCCCAGACCGACGCGCTGGGCAGCGTGAACGCGTCGCTCCGGGAACGCTACATCGGCGCGGCCTCGACGCGGCCCTGCCTGGTGTTCCCGCAGCTGCTGAAGACGGCCCAGTTCCACATCTCCAAAAGTGCCAAGCAGCATCCCGGCTACGACATCCGCTTTTCCCGTCTGGTAAGCGAGATCATGGACGGCATGACGGTCTTTCCGCCTGTGCTCTCGCTGGAGAATCAGGGCCGCTTCATGCTGGGCTACTATCATCAGAACAACGCACTCTATCAGAAAAAGACGGCTGACGACGCCGAAAACTAAGGAGAACTGCCATGCCTGCCATCACGAACCGTTATGACTTCGTGCTTTTCTTCGACGTGGAGAACGGCAACCCCAACGGCGATCCCGACGCCGGCAACATGCCCCGCATCGACCCCGAGACCGGCCTGGGGCTGGTGACGGACGTCTGCCTCAAGCGCAAGGTGCGCAATTATGTGGAGCTGGCCAAGGAAGGAGCCACCGGCTACCGGATCTATGTGCAGGAAAAAGCCGTGCTCAACCAGAAGAACCAGGAGGCCTACACGGCCCTGTCGCTGAAGGCGGAATCCAAAAAGCTGCCCAAAAAGCCTGACGAGGCCCGCGCCGTCACGGCCTGGATGTGCGAGAACTTTTTCGACATCCGTACCTTCGGCGCTGTCATGAGCACGGAAGTGAACTGCGGTCAGGTACGCGGCCCGGTGCAGCTGACCTTTGCCCGCAGCGTGGAGCCCGTCGTCCCTGCCGAGGTGAGCATCACGCGTATGGCCGTGACCAATGAAAAAGACCTGGAAAAAGAGCGCACCATGGGCCGCAAGTTCATCGTGCCTTACGGCCTGTATCGTATGGAGGGCTTTGTTTCCGTCCCGCTGGCGGAAAAAAGCGGCTTTGCCGATGACGACCTGGACCTGCTGTGGGAGGCGCTCAGCAACATGTTCGAGCATGACCGCTCAGCGGCACGCGGCAAGATGGGCGCCCGCAAGCTGTTCATCTTCAAGCATGAAAAACGCATGGGCAACGCGCCCGCACAAAAGCTTTTCGACATGGTGCACTGCCGCCGCACCAGTGAAGGCCCGGCCCGCGGCTTTGCGGATTATGCCGTCACGCTGGAAGGCACCTGCCCTGAAGGCATCAGTGTGGAAGAACGCCTGTAGCCATGCACGACATCCTGTTGTCCGCCCTGCAGCATTATGTGGTCTGTCCCCGGCAGTGCGCGCTCATCCATATGGAACAGATATGGACGGAAAACGAGCACACCGCCGCGGGACGCCTGCTGCACGAGTCCGTCCACAGCGGGGAGACCCGGCTGCGGGACGGCGTCAGGATCGTCACAGACCTTGAACTCCATTCCGCGCGGCTGGGGCTCCGCGGCAAATCTGATGCCGTGGAGCTTCACCGCGACGGCAGACGATGGCGGCCCTACCCGGTGGAATATAAAAAAGGCTCTCCCCATGGAGACTGTCTGGCGGACAGTATCCAGCTCTGCGGGCAAGCCCTGTGTCTGGAAGAGATGTTTGCCACGTCCATCCCCGAAGGGGCCCTGTTTTACGGCACGCCTCACCGGCGTACGGTGGTGCGGTTCAGCCCGGAGCTTCGGGAAAAAACGGAGCGGACCGTCGCGGCCGTGCGGGAGATGCTGGCAAGCGCCCGGCTGCCCTCCGCACAAAAAAGCGCCGTCTGTTCTTCCTGCTCGCTTGCGGCCTGCTGCATGCCCGGTTCGCCGCCTGCTGTTTCCGTCTATCTGGACAAACTGTGTGAGGAAGAGGGATGAAACGCTATCTGAATACCTTGTTCGTCACCACGCAGGATACCTGGCTCTCCAAACAGGGGGAATGTGTGGAGCTGCACCATGACGGACAGAGCCTTGGGACCATCCCCCTGCATACACTCCAGTCCATCGCCTGCTTTGGCCGGGTAAGTTGCAGCCCGTATCTTCTGGAACATTGTGCGGCACTGGGCGTCACGGTCTCCTGGTTTTCCGAGAGCGGCCGTTTCATGGCGTCTGTCCAGGGCCCGACCAGGGGGAACGTGCTCTTGCGTCGGGCCCAGTACCGCGCGACCGACAGCCCCCGGCAGACGGCCGACCTTGCGCGCTCCTTCCTGATAGGCAAGGTGGCCAACTGCAGGACCATACTCATGCGACAAGCGCGCAACGCCCCTCTTCCGGCCCTGTCCGCCGCCATCGAATCCCTGGGCCATACCCTCAGGCAGCTCCGCCGGGAAGACGACCTGGAGACCCTGCGAGGGCTGGAAGGCGATGCTGCCCGGACATACTTCGGCGCCTTCGATCTGCTCATCCGTCCCCAATGCCGTGCCGGGGGCATGGTCTTTGAACAAAGGAGCAGGCGCCCTCCCATGAACGAGGTGAACTGCCTCCTTTCCTTTCTCTATACCCTGCTTGCCCATGATATCCGCAGCGCGTGCGAAAGCGTCGGCCTGGATCCGGCCGTCGGCTTTCTCCATCGGGAACGCCCCGGCCGGGCAAGCCTGGCGCTGGACATCATGGAAGAATTTCGTCCGTATCTTGCGGACAGGCTGGCCCTGTCGCTCATCAACCGACAGCAGCTGACGGCAAAGGACTTCATCCGCGCACCGTCGGGAGCTGTCACCATGAAGGAAAAAAGCCGAAAAAAGGTCATCGTTGCCTGGCAGGAAAGAAAAAAGGACGACGTGGAGCATCCCTTCCTCCATGAACGCATGGCTGTCGGCCTTGTTTTTTTCATCCAGGCCCGCCTGCTGGCCAGGACCCTTCGTGATGATCTGGAAGCCTATCCCCCCTTTGTCGTGAGGTGATCATGGTCGTCCTTGTCAGTTATGACGTGAATACACAGGATGCCGCAGGCAAGCGCAGGCTGCGCCGCATAGCCAGGCTTTGCACCAGCTGGGGGCAGCGGGTCCAGTTTTCTGTTTTTGAGTGCCTGCTCGATAATGCCCAATGGCAGGTCTTGCGTGCGCAGCTCCTGGACGAGATGGACCCGGAACGGGACAGCTTGCGCTTCTATTTTTTGGGGAACCACTGGCGAAGCAAGATAGAGCATATCGGCGTCAAGGCAGCCTACGATCCGGAAGGTCCGCTGATATTCTGATCGAGGACCTCTATGGGGCGTCTTTTCCCGGCAGGATATCGATGCCTGTTATATATTGATATCATTAAAAAATATATTTCCAGTTTGAAAAAACGTCCTGCCTTTGACCTGAATCTTTTTTCATCCTCGAAAAGGATTTGCTAATCACGGGAATCTACTGGATAAAACATGGAAACAGTCGCACCCCACGCGGGTGCGTGGATTGAAACTGTCTGCGCTTGACCCTTATACCGGGTACGATGACCGTCGCACCCCACGCGGGTGCGTGGATTGAAACCTGCGCCCTCACATTGGCCGTCTGGATGAATGTCCGCGGTCGCACCCCACGCGGGTGCGTGGATTGAAACGCAAGAACGTTCGCTAACCAAGACAATCACAGGAGGTCGCACCCCACGCGGGTGCGTGGATTGAAACCTCATCGGTCAGGATGCGCGGCTTGCGGTTCGGGTCGCACCCCACGCGGGTGCGTGGATTGAAACTAGCTATGATCGAGAACGAACCCTGCCGCATCTGCGGGTCGCACCCCACGCGGGTGCGTGGATTGAAACGGTGGTCATGGACAAGGCTGACACGCCGCTGACCGAGTCGCACCCCACGCGGGTGCGTGGATTGAAACTTCCACCTGCCGAGATCGAGAGCGCCCGTGCAACGGTCGCACCCCACGCGGGTGCGTGGATTGAAACGATGCCAATGCGGTTTGCGATGCGCCCCCGGTATCGTCGCACCCCACGCGGGTGCGTGGATTGAAACGCGTCTACCAGCTCGTACATGGAGCAGGCGACGCGGGTCGCACCCCACGCGGGTGCGTGGATTGAAACTCATAAGCTGCTGTCTCAAAAAATCGAGACGGTTTGTCGCACCCCACGCGGGTGCGTGGATTGAAACGATTTCCGCCTGTATCTGTGCAAACGTCGCCATTGCGTCGCACCCCACGCGGGTGCGTGGATTGAAACAGCCAGTGGCGGAACAGAAAGGCAGCTCCCGTCACGTCGCACCCCACGCGGGTGCGTGGATTGAAACCGTGCGCTCGACCTTGTTACCGTCGCTGCCGGTGAAAGTCGCACCCCACGCGGGTGCGTGGATTGAAACTTCAGCAGGCATTTGCAGATGCGTCGCCAGCTTGGGTCGCACCCCACGCGGGTGCGTGGATTGAAACCGAACATCGGGGACATGACACAGATAGAGGGGAGGTCGCACCCCACGCGGGTGCGTGGATTGAAACACAGTATTGGGCATTCCATCCGTGGGCGAAGGCCACGTCGCACCCCACGCGGGTGCGTGGATTGAAACATCATCAGGCATGTCGGAAGCGTCAGCAATGTAGCCGGTCGCACCCCACGCGGGTGCGTGGATTGAAACCGATACCTGGGCGGAAGAATATCGCAAAAATCCCAAGTCGCACCCCACGCGGGTGCGTGGATTGAAACCGGCCAGGCCGCTATCGTTACTGCCCGCGTCAGCATGTCGCACCCCACGCGGGTGCGTGGATTGAAACGTGCGATTTGACCCCTGCTGGATCGCTCAAGCTAAGTCGCACCCCACGCGGGTGCGTGGATTGAAACCGTTTGGGAGCAACCACCGGCAAACGTCCTCTACCGTCGCACCCCACGCGGGTGCGTGGATTGAAACCATCTCTTTTTTCGTCTGTGAGAAAGACAGCGACTTGTCGCACCCCACGCGGGTGCGTGGATTGAAACACGACCTTGGCCCACGTCTCAGGCTCCAGCATCTTGTCGCACCCCACGCGGGTGCGTGGATTGAAACCGCCTGAAATTTTGGGAGCCCTACGGACTTGGCGTCGCACCCCACGCGGGTGCGTGGATTGAAACAATTTCAACCCCGGAATCATCTGCGGCCAAGTTGAGTCGCACCCCACGCGGGTGCGTGGATTGAAACTGGATCACGGTCCAGTCGGTGTCAGCAGCGCCTTGTCGCACCCCACGCGGGTGCGTGGATTGAAACTACCTGCCCGGCTCCGGCGGGAAAAGATGCACCGATCGCACCCCTCACAGGTGCGTGATTGAAATGGGGAGGCTCGAGCGCAGTTGCAAGCCCGCATGTCATGACGCTCCGTTGCGGATACATGACTTGAAGCTCCCTGCAAAAAAGTACCCGAAAGCTGGCCTAAAACAAAAAAGCCCTCACGGAGTTTTCCGTAAGGGCTTTTTGCTTTTTCCTGGAGCTGGTGAAGGGACTTGAACCCATAACCTGCAGATTACAAATCAGCTGCTCTACCGATTGAGCCACACCAGCATCTCTCCTCTTTTAGATGAATCCTGACCGCTTGGCAAGGGCTTTCGCACAGGGGGCTTTTCACCGGCCGGCTCTCCTGCCTCAGCATATGAAGGACAGCGGACGGCTCTCAAGCGCCTACCGCTCTGCCGCTGTCAGCACGGGGACGAGCCCTTCCCGGCCGCAAATAGCCAGCGTCAGATGCTCCCGGGCGCGCGTCATTCCTACATAAGCCAGACGCCGCTGGCGGGGCTTCTCCGGCTGGAGGCGATCCATGCCCAGCAGGAAGACATGGGAAAAATCCAGACCTTTGGCGCTGTGGATGGTGGAGATGCAGACGCTGTCCGTGGTGATGTCGAAATAGCGCTTGCTGGTCGTATCCCGGGCCACCCAGCGGGCCATGACGCCCCGGGCCTCCACCGCTTCCAGCAGGCTTTCCGGCAGGCTGGACGCCAGCCCTTCCATGCGGGAATGAGCGTAGAGGATCGCTATCTCGCTCATGGGTACGCCCTCCCGCACCAGAGTGGCCACGGCATCCGCCACGTCGCGCACCAGCAAAGGCGCATCGGCGCTTTGCAGCCAGCAGGGAGGCTCACCTTCCGCGCCTGCCAGATCCGGCACGGGCTCACCTTCCGGCAGCAGGCACAAGGCCATCCGGGCGATGGCCCGTGTGTTGCGGTACTGGCGTTGCAGACGGCGCAACCGCAGACCGGCGATGCCCATTTTCTCCCAGCCGCTGTCTTCCGGCTGGTACAGGCATTGCTGTTCATCCTGGGCCACGGTCAGCACCCCATGCGGCGGCAGCAGGGCCAGCAGGACGTGCGCCATCTCCGGGGAAAAATCCTGCCCCTCATCGACCAGGATGGCATCCCAGTGCCCTTTGAGCGGATGCTCCCCTTGCAGGCGCTCCTGTGCCTCCTGCACGATGATGTTGTAATACTCGCTCTCCTCGGCATGGGTCAGCGGTTCGCCCAGGATACGTTCGCAAACACTGTAAAACGGCACCACCTCCACCCCGTCCGGGCCAAGGCTGGCGCCCTTGCGGGCCAGCAAGCGGCGAATGTAGCCCACCAGCGACAGATTGAAGCAGGTCACCAGCACACGGCGGATCTTTTTGTCCACCCGCGGCAGGTTCCAGGCCTGATGCGCCAGGATGAGCGTCTTGCCGCTGCCGGACGGCCCGATGATGAGCTGTTTCCCGGCGCCCATGCCGCGTGCCAGATTTTCCTGGTCGCGGTCCAGAGCGCGGATGGTCTCGTCCTGGGCCGAGGCATGCGTCCCGCCGCGTACGGGCAGTTCCAGCCGCACCACGGGGAAGATCCGGGCCCGCAGCCAGTCGATCTGGGAACCCGAGAGCTGGAAGGGGAACAGGGGCGGGAAATGCTCCGCGAGCCAGCACGCGAAACTGCGGCCCGAGGCATCCCGCCGCAGCGGGGACTCCTCGTGCAGTTCATCCCAGAAGATGATCCGCCCCTCCTCCATGACCTCGCCCAGACCGGCCGCCCGGAATTCCTCACGGCTGATGTGCGGCAACACCGCCCCGCCGGTGACGGGACAGGGCAGCAAAGGCTTGCCGTCCGCCATGCGGGGCGCGTGCTTGTTCAACAGGGTGAGCAGGCTGCCCACATATTCCCGTGCCTGGGCCAAAGGCTGCTTGCGCCGTTCCTCCCGGCCGTTGACCGACAGGAGCACGCTTTTGCCGTCCACTTCCAGCAGCTGGTCGATGAGCCAGTCCTTGACCTCCAGCACCACCAGGCCGCAATCGGGCGACAGCAGGATGAAGTCCGGCTCGCGCTCTTCGATGTCCGGCGCGTACCAGCACAGGAATTTGCCGTCCGGCCGGGCCGTACGTTGCAGAAAACTGTACGTTGCTTCTTCGCCGGTCGTCAGGAACGACGTCACATCAGCAGGAAACATGGTCGCCATGGCAGGGGCCCTCCCCCTACATGATATACATGACGAACCTTTTCCCGCAATCCTTGCAAGCGAGGATGATCCTGCCCTGCGCAGGACAGGTCCCGGATACGGGCAACAGACGGCGCAGCCACTCCGGCAAAAAAGACAGGCTTGTCCGGCTCAGCGTCGTGTGGCGGGAACCGCAATGCGGACAGGGAAACACAGGCCTGTTCCTATCCATGAGGACCTCCTTTTTTGCCTGTTATCCCGCTTGTCCGCTCCATAAAATGGAAAAGAAAAGATGCATTCCATCGGGCAGCTCTGACGGCTGCCCTTCTTCCATTGACATTAGTTCGCCCACGAACTAAAAACGCCCGAATTCCTGCACGGAGGCCCCATGCCTGCCACCTCACCTGATGACATCATCGACCTGCTCTCCCGTATCCGGGAACGGGCCAACCAGCATATCTGCGACGAACTTGCCCGGCGCGGCATCACCGATCTGCTGCCCGCCCACGGGGCCGTGCTCCATGCCCTGTTCGAGGAATCCCCCCAGCCCATGAGCACGCTGGCCCGGCGCATAGGCCGCAAAAAAAACACGGTCACGGGCCTGGTGGATACCCTGCAGGAGCGCGGCTACTGCCGGCGCCGTCCCTCGCCGCAGGACGCCCGGGTGCAGCTCGTGTCCCTGAGCGACAGGGGCGAGGCCCTGCGCCATGTCCAGACGGACATCTCCACGGCACTGCACCGCAGGCTCTGGCAGGACGTCCCGCCCGCGGATCAGGCCGCCTGCATGGCTGTTCTGGACAGCCTCCTGCGCAATCTGGCCCGCTGATCCTCTGTCCCCAACGCCCCGCCACTTTCAGCCATTCGCGGAATCCCCATGCTCAAGACCGCTTCCCTTATCGGGCTCGTCCTCTATTTTGCCATCCTGTTGCTGGTCGTCCTCAAGGAAAAAAAGAACAGCGACGTGGAAGACTATTTTTTTGCCGGGCGCAGCCTGCCGTTCTGGGCCCTGTCCATCACCTTCATCGCCTCATGGTGGGGCGGGGGCTCGGCCCTGTCCACGGCGGATCTGGCCTTTGCCGACGGCATGGGGGCCTTCTGGTACTACGGCGTGCCCGTGCTGGTGGCCACCCTGCTCATGGGCCTGGGGGCACGGGCCATCCGCAGCGTGGGCTATCTGACCCAGGGGGCTATGATGGAGGCCCGCTATTCCCGTCCCGTGGCGCGGCTGCTGGCGCTGATGATCCTGTTTTTCATGCTGTTCTCCGCTGCCTCGCAGATGGTGGCCGTAGGGGACTTTTTCGGGACCTTCCTCGGCATGGGCTATGAGGGCGGCGTGCTGGCCGGGACGCTCATCGTGCTGGTCTATTCCATGTTCGGGGGCTTTCGCGGCGTGGTGCTCACGGACATCATCCAGTTCGTGCTGCTGCTCCTGTCCGCCCTGGCCGTCTTCGTGGTGGCCATGCAGGAATGCGGCGGCCTGGGCCCCATCGCCGAGGCGGCGGCCCGCAGCGGCAGGCCGGAATTCATGAGCCTGACCGCAGGCGCCCCCAAATACCTGATGTACGTCATCACCTTCGGCTGCTCGTGGATGATCCAGGCCAATGTCTGGCAGCGCATCTCGGCCACACGCGACACGCGGGACGCCCGGCGCATGACGGTCATGAGCTTCTTCGTCTACATCCCGCTGTACCTGATCGTGGTCCTTACCGGCATGGCGGGCATCGTCCTGTTCGATACCCTGCCCAAGGGCGGCGTGGTCACCGCCCTGGTGGAAAGCTCCATGTCGCCCCTGCTGGCGGCGGTGGTCTTCGTGGGCATCTCGGCGGCCATCATGTCCACCATGGACTCCCTCATCAACACCGGCGCCATGACCCTGGTCATGGACCTGCTCCCCGGCAGCTACGACGAAAAGACCCGCTTGCGCCTGTCCCGGCTGGCCACGCTGGTCATCGTGGCCGTGGGCATCCTCATCTCCCTGCGCATCCGTTCCATCTTCGAGATCACCTGGATAGCCTCGGACATCATCACCACCGGCGTGTTCGTACCGCTTGTCCTGGCCTTTTTCTGGCGGCGCGGCACCAGCAGGGGCGCCCTGTGCTCCATGCTCTGCGGCCTGGCCTACTGCCTGTACAATCTGGCCATCTTCCTGGGGATGCCCTTGCCCGCCTTCTGGGAGCAGCAGTCGGCCCTGCAGGTGATCCTGGGCGTCTGCCTCTCCCTGCTGGTCTTTACCGTGACCAGCCTGCTGGATGAGCCGGAATACCACAAGGCCGACGCCTTTCTGGCCCGGACCCGGCAACAGGCCTGCTGACGGCATGCCGCCCCGTGCCGTGACGCGCCTGCCGGGGACGCAGTCCGCAGCGGGGCCACCGCGACATGTCCGGCACCCCACCGGCAGCGGCACATGGAAGCAGACCGGAAGGATGCCCTGCAAAGCCGCATCCTGTGGTGGACGATGCCCTGCCGAAAAAAACGTCGGTACAGGGCGTACGGCCATGCCACGCCCTGACGCTTTGCTCATGCCTGACGCAGCAGACTGGCTCCGTCAGACTTGCGGACGCCCCTTGGCAAGGCCCCGCTTTGCTGGCACAATCTCCGACAGGCCGTTTTTCGTCTGCTATTCAGGATACTTTTACCTGACCCGCTCCCGGGCAGGAGGGCATTATGAAGACAGAATCGTCCGCCCCTTCCGAAGACAGCCTCCGCAACAAGCGCCGTTCCTTCCTGGCCGGTCTGGTCGCCACGGGCCTGCTCTATGCCACGCCGGTCCTGCTCTGCGTCAATGAAGCCGAGGCCCACTCCCGGCCCTCGCACCGGCGGCGCAGACGTTCTTCCCACGGCAGCCATTATTCCCGGCGCAGCCGCTACTCCAGACGCAGCCGCCGCAGCCGTCCCTCGCGTCGCCATTCCCGCCCCTCCCGCAACTATGATTACCGTGACCGTTATGACGACCGTTACGACGGTCGCTACGACGGCCGCTATAATGAAGGCTGGCATCGTGAGGCCGGGGATCGCCTGCGTGACACGTTCAATGACGCCCTGGGGGGCTTCCGGCCGGATCGCTACTAGGCATGGCGCACCAGGACGTCTTTTTTGCCGGTGTGCCGGGAGCCGTGCGACTGCATGACTGCCAAGGCCTGCTGCCCGCGCTGGATGCTTTTTTCCGGCTCTGGCCGTACGCCCCGCAACCAGCAGGGCTCCCGTCCATCTCCGGGACGCTGCCATCCGGCCTGCACGAAACTGCGCCCCTGCTGGCCATCACTCCACAGGGGCGCGGCTATCGCCTGCGCTCTCCCTGGCTGCCCGCTCCCCGCTACGAACCCTCCCGGGCCTGCCTGCTGTGCAGCCTGGCCATCGAGCTGGTGGCCGCCTGCTGCCATGCCTGCCCCCACCTGATCTCCCTCCATGCCGCGGCCGTGTGCCTGCATGGGCGCACCCTGCTTTTCTGCGGCGACAACCGCGCCGGGAAGAGCACGCTGGTCACCCGTCTCATGGCCGATGCAGCCCGGGGGCTCGGTGACGACCTGCTGGGCCTCCACCGGGGAAAAATCTTTTCCTTCGGCGTAGCTCCCCGCCTGCGCCTGCCCCCGCCCTCTTCCCCTGCTCTGAAACGCTTCATGAACGAGCGTCCGGGCATACGTGATCGCCATTATGGCTATCTGGCTCCCTCCCCGGACGATCTGGCGCCCTGGGGCGAACGCCACGCCCCGGATGCCGTGATCCTGCTGGAACGCACGCCCGGCAGCCGGGCCGTTCTTCTGCCCGCCTCTGCCGCCACCGGCATGGACAACGTGCTGGCCCGTTTCCTGATCCCCGATGGCGGTGCACCGGAGGTCCTCAGGCTGGGCTCGCAACTGCTGGATGCCCAGCCCTGCCGCATCCTCCGCTATGATGACCTGGATGAAGCCGCAGAGCTCCTCGCACGGCAGGCGCCCTTGCTGCCCCCGGCTGCGCCCCTGCCCGCGGATTTTCCTCCCGTGCCGGATTCTTCTGCCTCTTGTGCTCGTCCCTCAGCCGGTCGGCCTTCCGCAGCCGAGCCCCCCGGCGACGCGGGGGACAGCAGGACACTGTGGCAGCAACGCCCGGGCCTGAGTTGCCGGCAGGCAGGACAAAGCATCTTCCTCACGGACAGCCACGGTAACCACATCTTCCGTCTCGATGGCACCGGAGCCGTGGTCTGGCAGCTGCTTTCCGCTCCCCTTTCACGTGACGAGGCTCTTTCCCTGCTGGCCGAGACCTTCCCTGACGTCCCCAAAACACGCATCCGGCACGAGCTGAAACAACTTTTTCAGGCCCTTTTTGAAGCCCTCTTGATCGAAAAAGCCCATAAAAGCCCCTGAAGCAAGGAAAACGGGCTTTTTAGGCATATCAATAACATATTGTTTTTATTTATTTTTTATTTTTTAACGAAAAAAAATCGAAAAAATGCAAAAAAGTGCTTGCCAAAGGGGCCGGTTTTCCGTAAACACATCCTTGCTGCTGACGAATGCCTCACGAAAGCGAAAGCCGAACGGGGCAGCAGGGCACCGGAAGCAAAGCCGGACAAGCCCACGCCAGACTGAAAATCTTGCAAGCCAACATCGCTTGCAACTCAGAGTGGAGGGGTTCCCGAGTGGCCAAAGGGAACAGACTGTAAATCTGTCGTCGTAAGACTTCGGTGGTTCAAATCCACCCCCCTCCACCACTTCTGAATAAGAAGTGTGGCACATGCTAACAACTGCCTTGGCTGTAGGAGACAGGTAGACTGTCGGGAACTACGGTGCAGTACCGGGCCATGCCGAAACCCGGGGGTCAGTTCGCTGACCTGCAAAACAACGCGCATCGAGGATGCGGGAATAGCTCAACGGCTAGAGCATCAGCCTTCCAAGCTGAGGGTTGCGGGTTCGAATCCCGTTTCCCGCTCCATTCCTGCATTTTTCCCTTCCAGTCATCCTTTTTCCTGTCAAAGCACGTTCCCTGGGCAACAACACAGGGACTTATGCGGGCAGTGGCAAGAAACCGGGAGCAGGCGTTCGAAACCATGCTCAAGGTTGAAAGTACAGTAACCGCAACAAATTTTATCCTCAGGGAGACGTACAATGGGCAAGGAAAAATACGAACGCAAAAAGCCCCACGTTAACATTGGTACCATCGGCCACATCGACCATGGTAAGACCACTCTGACCGCCGCCATCACCAAGATCGCCGGTCTGAAGGGCTCCGGTAGCTTCATTTCCTACGACGAAATCGACAAGGCTCCCGAAGAAAAGGAACGTGGTATCACCATCGCCACCGCCCACGTGGAATACGAAACCGAAAAGCGTCACTACGCTCACGTGGACTGCCCCGGCCACGCTGACTACATCAAGAACATGATCACCGGTGCTGCCCAGATGGACGGCGGTATCCTGGTGGTGGCCGCCACCGACGGTCCCATGCCTCAGACTCGTGAGCACATCCTGCTCGCCCGTCAGGTCGGCGTGCCCCAGCTGGTCGTGTTCCTGAACAAGTGCGACCTGGTGGACGACGAAGAACTGCTGGAACTGGTGGAACTGGAAGTGCGCGAACTGCTGTCTTCCTATGACTTCCCCGGCGACGACGTGCCCGTTATCCGTGGTTCCGCTCTGAAGGCTCTGGAATGCGACGATCCCGACGCTCCTGAAGCCAAGTGCATCATCGAACTGCTGCAGGCTTGCGACGACTTCATCCCCGATCCCGAGCGCGACATCGACAAGCCCTTCCTGATGCCCATCGAAGACGTGTTCTCCATCTCCGGCCGCGGTACCGTGGTGACCGGTCGTGTGGAACGCGGCATCATCAAGGTCGGCGACGTGGTGGAAATCGTGGGTATCAAGCCCACCGCCCAGACCACCTGCACCGGCGTGGAAATGTTCCGCAAGCTGCTGGATCAGGGCGAAGCTGGTGACAACATCGGTGTGCTGCTGCGCGGCACCAAGCGTGACGAAGTGGAACGCGGCCAGGTGCTCGCTGCTCCCAAGTCCATCACGCCCCACAAGAAGTTCAAGGCTGAAGTGTACGTCCTGTCCAAGGAAGAAGGTGGCCGTCACACCCCGTTCTTCTCCGGCTATCGTCCTCAGTTCTACTTCCGTACCACCGACATCACCGGTGTGATCAACCTGCCCGAAGGTGTGGAAATGGTCATGCCTGGCGATAACAGCCAGTTCCTGGTGGAACTGATCGCCCCCATCGCCATGGAAGCCGGTCTGCGCTTCGCCATCCGTGAAGGTGGCCGTACCGTGGGCTCCGGCGTGGTGACCGAAATCATCGAGTAGTACCATGAGAGTGAATATCATCCTTGCCTGCACTGAGTGCAAGCGTCGCAACTACAGCACCCGGAAGAACAAGAAGAACACCACCGGGCGTCTGGAAATGAAAAAATATTGTCCCTGGGACAAGAAGCACACGCTTCACAGAGAAACCAGGTAACAATACTTCCGCAGGGGGGAGCACCCCTCCCCCCTGACGGTACGCAGGGCAGTAGCTCTAACGGCTAGAGCGGCGGTCTCCAAAACCGCAAGTTGGGGGTTCGAATCCCTCCTGCCCTGCCATTTTTTATCTTGTGGGAAGCACCATGGTAAAGAAATCCGCGCAAGCCGACTCCAAGACCGAACAGACCCCCAACCCCATCTCCCGCCTGGCGCAATATATCGAAGATTCTCGCGGCGAACTGCGTAAGGTTACGTGGCCTACGCTCAAGGAAACGCGCAAAGCGACGTTTGCGGTTCTGGGCTTTGTTGCCGTCATGGCGATCGTGCTTGGCCTCGTGGATCTGGGGCTTTCGGCCATCATCAAGAGTATCCTCTCCTGAAGGCACATATGAACACTCCCGTTATCGACGAGAACTCCGAACTGGGGAAGAAGTCTCGCTGGTACATCGTGCACACCTACTCCGGTTTCGAGCAGCGCGTGCAGAAGACCATTAAGGCGATGATGGATTCCGGCGAGGACAATGGCCTCATCCAGGAAGTGGTCGTGCCTACCGAAAAGGTCATCGAACCTTCCAAGAACGGCTCGCAGCCTCGCACCAGTACCCGCAAATTCTACCCCGGCTATGTGATGATCCGCATGATTATGACGGATCTTTCCTGCCATCTGGTGCAGTCCATCCCCAAGGTCACCGGTTTTGTGGGGGGTAAGAACCGCCCCACTCCCATGAGCGAAAGCGACGCCGCGCGCATCCTCTCGCTGATGGAAAGTCGCCAGGAGACCCCCCGGCCCAAGTTCAACTTCGAACGCGGCGACGACGTTCGGGTTATCGAGGGCCCCTTCGAGGGCTTCAATGGCGTCGTGGACGATGTCAACTACGAAAAGGGCAAGCTGCGCGTATCCGTTTCCATCTTCGGAAGACAAACCCCGGTGGAACTGGATTTCGTGCAGGTTTCCAAGGGCTAGCATCGGAGCAGCGCCGCAGGGCGCTGTTCCAGTCATAAGGATAGAACATCATGGCCAAAAAAGAAGTTGCCAAAATCAAACTGCAGATTCCGGCCGGCGCCGCCAACCCCTCCCCGCCGGTGGGTCCCGCCCTGGGTCAGCATGGCCTGAACATCATGGGCTTCTGCAAGGAATTCAATGCCCGCACCCAGGACCAGAAGGGCATGATCATCCCTGTGGTCATCACGGTCTACGCTGACCGCTCCTTCACCTTCATCACCAAGACCCCCCCGGCCGCGGTGCTGATCATGAAGGCCGCCAAGATCGAAAAGGGCTCCGGTGAACCCAACCGTAACAAGGTTGGCAGCCTGACCATGGCCCAGGTGGAAGAAATCGCCAAGCTGAAGCTGCCCGATCTCAACGCCGCCACCCTTGAGTCCGCTGTGAAGTCCATCGCCGGCACCGCCCGCAGCATGGGCATCGAAATCAAGTAGGGACCGGTTTACCGGATGACGGCAGCCTGGCTGCCCCTCGTTGATCAATTGTACTGCCAGACCTGGAGCAGTCCATGTGTGGCAGGAGATAAAACGAAAGGATAAAGACATGCCCAAGCATGGCAAAAATTTTCGCAAAGCTCTCGAAGGCGTGAACCTGCAGGAACGCCTGAGCGTTGAAGACGCTGTGAGCAAATCCCTGGGCGCTTCCTTCGCCAAGTTCGACGAAACCGTCGACGTGGCCATCCGCCTGGGTGTTGACCCCAAGTACTCCGACCAGATGGTGCGCGGCGCTGTGACCCTGCCTCACGGCCTGGGCAAGACCGTTCGCGTGGCCGTTTTCTGTAAGGGTGAAAAGCAGGCCGAAGCCACCGCCGCCGGCGCCGACTTCGTGGGTGCTGAAGACCTGGTGGCCAAGGTCAAGGAAGGCTGGCTGGACTTCGACGCCGCCGTCGCCACCCCTGACGTCATGGCTCTGGTGGGCCAGATCGGCCGTCTGCTCGGCCCCCGCGGCCTGATGCCCAACGCCAAGACCGGTTCCGTTACCTTCGACGTGACCAAGGCCGTCAACGAACTGAAGGCCGGTCGCGTGGACTTCAAGGTCGACAAGGCCGGTGTTCTGCACGCTCCTCTGGGCAAGGTTTCCTTCGGTCCCGAAAAGATCCTGGGCAACCTCAAGGCCCTGCTGGAAACCGTGAATCGTCTGAAGCCCTCCGGCGCCAAGGGCACCTACATGCTCTCCATGGCTGTGTCCACCACCATGGGCCCCGGCTTCAAGATCGATATGTCCCAGGTGAAAAAATTCCTGGAAGGCTAAGCCCATTTTTTAGTTGACATCGTGCGGGGATTGCAGTAATAGCAATCCCCGCATTTGAATTTACTGGCTAAGGCAAGGGAATTCGAGTCGAAGACGGCAGGCAGGCCGCAAGGCCTTTAATCCACCTGTCCAGACTTATCTTTGGCTCGGCATTCCACCCGGCAACCCCGAACGTGAGAGGTATCACGTGACCAGGTCTGAAAAAGCAGCCGTCATTGAAGCGATCAAAGCGAATGCCGATCGTGCTTCTTTTGCGGTGCTGACCGAGTTCAAGGGCATGACGGTGGAAGAGCTGACGAACCTCCGTGTGAACCTGCGCAAGGCTGGCGGCGAATTCTACGTCGTCAAGAACACGTTGGCCCGTATCGCTTTTACCGGTGGCACGCATGACGTTGTCAAGGACAAGTTCCACGACAACAGCGCCATTGCCCTTGGTTTCGATGACCCCGTGGCGGTGGCCAAGGCGTTGAGTGATTTTGCTAAGCAGAGCAAGCTGTTCCAGCTGCGCTGCGGCAGCCTGGAAGGCAAGGAAATGTCTGCCGAACAGGTTGAAGCCCTGGCCAAGCTGCCGTCCAAGGAACAGCTCCTTGGTCAGCTGCTCGGCACCATGAACGCCGTGCCCACCAATTTTGTTTCGCTGTTCGCCAACGTTCTCCGCGGCCTGCTCTATGCGCTTAAGGCCATCGAAGAAAAGAAGGGCGAAGCCGCCTAAGGCTTTCGCAGCAAGAAAAGCAATCAACCAAATTTTAGCCAAAGAGCTAGGAGTTTACCATGTCCGTGACCAAAGAACAGGTTGTTGAGTTCATCTCCAACATGACCGTCCTGGAACTGTCCGAATTCATCAAGGAACTGGAAGAAAAGTTCGGCGTGTCCGCTGCCGCTCCCGCCGCTGCCATGGTGATGGCCGCCCCCGCTGACGGTGGCGCCGCTGCCGCTGCCGAAGAAAAGACCGAATTCGACGTTATCCTGAAGGAAGCTGGCGCCAACAAGATCGGCGTCATCAAGGTCGTGCGCGCTCTGACCAGCCTGGGCCTGAAGGAAGCCAAGGAAAAGGTCGACGGCTGCCCCTCCACCCTGAAGGAAGGCGTGAGCAAGGAAGAAGCCGAAGAAGCCAAGAAGCAGCTGACCGAAGCCGGCGCTGTTGTCGAAGTGAAGTAAGTTCGGTTTTTCCGATCTTTTTGAAGGCGGGGTGCAAACCCCGCCTTTTTTATTGCCTGCCCACAGTCGGCCGGTATCTTGCGGGTTCCCTTTTGTGTCTTTTTGATGCAGCCTGCTTTTTTTCATTGACGCTCCGTCTTTTTCCATACAAAAAAGACGGAGTTTCTTTTTTTCGGCGTTGCCCCGGCGGCACAGGCATGGTAGATACTGCCCAGGCTGCTAACGGCAGCCGCCCTCCCTCGCCCCTCTCCCTTCCGGGGCGCTTCCGGGCTGCGGAAAAAGTGCTTGCAAAAACCATGCTTTTGCGGTATGTCTCTTCGTTCCAAAACTGTTGTGGGAGAAGTATCTGGTTTTTCTGGTAGATAACGCCCGACGCGCATAGCCTTTTCTTTCAAGACAAGCGGCCTAACCCCTGCCGGCAACGCGGGGAAGTGTCGTTTGTCCTTTTTGCGCGTTGTGAAAACCGGATCCCACTGAGAGATATAGATTGTACGCTTCGGATCGCGGCATGACTGGCGTTTTGGCAGTCTGTCCACAGCGGTCTGCACGGGCAGAATGCCGACCGGACGTTCCGGTGCAACGCCGGCAGCCGAAGCGCAACCGCTACCTACCTTGAGGTATCGCATGGGCCAGCTTACCAAACAGTTCGGCAAAATCAACGTTACTCTCCCCATTCCGCACCTCCTCAATCTTCAGATCGACTCCTACAGCAAGTTCCTGCAGGAAGGCGTTGCCGAAGCCGATCGAAATAAGGAGGAAGGTCTGGAAGGCGTGTTCCACACCGTCTTCCCCATCGAAGATTTCAACAAGACCGCCAGCCTGGAATTCGTCAGCTACGAAATCCGCGAGCCCAAGTACGACCAGGCCGAGTGCATCTCCAAGGGCCTGACCTACGAAGCCCCGGTGCACATCAAGGTGCGCCTGGTGGTCTATGACACCGATGAAGCCACGGGCAACCGCACCATCCGCGACATCAAGGAACAGGGCATCTACTTTGGCACCCTGCCCCTGATGACGGAAAAGGGCACGTTCATCATCAACGGCACCGAGCGCGTCATCGTCAACCAGCTGCAGCGTTCTCCCGGCATCATCTTTGAACACGACGGCGGCAAGACCCACACCAGCCGCAAGGTGCTCTACTCCTGCCGAGTCATCCCCATGCGTGGCTCCTGGCTGGACTTCGACTTCGACCACAAGGACATCCTGTATGTCCGCATCGACCGTCGCCGCAAGATGCCCGCCACCATCCTGTTCAAGGCCATGGGCATGAGCAAGATGGACATCCTGGAGTACTTCTACACCCGCGAGCACTACCTGCTGAAGCCGCACAACACCCTGATGTGGGAAGTGGAAAAGTCCCTGTACCGCAAGGACAACGCCTACTCCGACATCGCCACCGAAGACGGCACCGTGCTCATCAAGGCCGGCAAGCCCATCACCAAGCGTGGCTGGCGTCAGGTCTGTGAAGCGGGCATCAAGGCCATCGAAGTGCGTCCCGACACCCTGGACGGCATGTTCCTGGCCGAAGACGTCATCGCTCCCGGCAGTGGCGAAGTTCTGGCCGAAGCCGCCGACGAGATCACTCCCGGCCTGCTGGAGCGCATGCGCGAAGCTGGCATCGAGCGTATCGCCGTGCTGCACACCAAGGGCACCGACACCTCTTCCTCCATCCGCGACACCCTGATGCAGGACCGCATCCCCGATCAGGAAAAGGCTCAGGAAGAGATCTACCGTCGTCTGCGTCCTTCCAGCCCGCCGACCGCCGAGATCGCCGCCAGCTTCTTCGACAACCTGTTCCGCAGCCCGGATTACTATGACCTGTCGCCGGTGGGCCGCTACAAGCTCAACCAGCGCCTGGGCCTGCCCGACACCGAAGATTCCCGTACCCTGACCGACAACGACATCCTCACCGCCATCAAGGTGCTGGTGCAGTTGAAGGACAGCCACGGTCCGGCCGACGATATCGACCATCTGGGCAATCGCCGCGTGCGCCTGGTGGGCGAGCTGGTGGAGAACCAGTACCGCATCGGTCTGGTGCGCATGGAGCGCGCCATCAAGGAACGCATGAGCATCCAGGAAATCTCCACGCTCATGCCCCACGACCTGATCAATCCCAAGCCTGTGGCCGCGGTGCTCAAGGAGTTCTTCGGTACTTCCCAGCTGTCGCAGTTCATGGACCAGACCAACTCCCTGTCCGAAGTGACCCACAAGCGCCGTCTGTCGGCCCTGGGCCCCGGCGGTCTGACCCGTGAGCGTGCCGGCTTCGAAGTGCGCGACGTGCACACCTCCCACTATGGCCGCATCTGCCCCATCGAAACGCCCGAAGGTCCCAACATCGGTCTGATCGTGTCGCTGACCACCTTCGCCAAGGTCAACGACTTCGGTTTCATCGAGACCCCGTACCGCGTGGTGCGCAATGGCCGCATGACTGACGAGATCGTGCATCTGGACGCTTCCCGCGAAGGCGACCAGGTGGTGGCCCAGGCCAACGCCCGCGTGGACGCCGACGGCAACTTCCTGGACGAGTTCGTGACCGTGCGCGTCAAGGGCGAAGTGGAAATGCGCTCCCGTGACGAGGTGACCCTCATGGACATCTCGCCCAGCCAGATGGTCTCCATCTCGGCCGCGCTCATCCCCTTCCTGGAACACGACGACGCCAACCGCGCCCTCATGGGTTCCAACATGCAGCGCCAGGCCGTGCCGCTGCTGCGCAGCGAAAAGCCCCTGGTGGGCACCGGCATGGAAATCGACGTGGCCCGCGACTCCGGCGCCTGCATCGTGGCCCAGGCCGACGGCAAGGTGGAATACGCCGACGCCGACCGCATCGTGGTCTCCTACGAAGGCGACCTGTACAAGAAACAGGGCGGCGTGCGCGCCTATGACCTGCTGAAGTTCCACAAGTCCAACCAGAACTCCTGCTTTGGTCAGAAGCCCACCTGCTACCCCGGTCAGGTGTTCAAGAAGGGCGAGATCCTCGCTGACGGTCCCGGCATCGACGAAGGCCAGCTGGCTCTGGGCAAGAACCTGGTGGTGGCCTTCATGCCCTGGTGCGGTTACAACTACGAAGACTCCATCCTCATTTCCGAACGTACCGTGAAAGAGGACATCTTCACCTCCATCCACATCGAAGAATTCGAAGTGGTGGCCCGCGACACCAAGCTCGGACCCGAAGAGATCACCCGCGACATCCCCAACGTCAGCGAAGACATGCTGCGCAACCTGGACGACAGCGGCATCATCCGCATCGGCGCGGCCGTGAAGCCTGACGACATCCTGGTCGGCAAGATCACCCCCAAGGGCGAGACCCAGCTGACCCCGGAAGAAAAGCTGTTGCGCGCCATCTTCGGCGAGAAGGCCCGCGACGTGAAGAATACCTCCCTCAAGGTGCCCCCGGGAGTGGAAGGTACGGTCATCGACGTCAAGGTGTTCAACCGTCGTTCCGGTGAAAAGGACGATCGCACCCTGGCCATCGAGGCCCACGACACCGCCGTGCTGGATCAGAAGGAATCCGATCACATGCGCGCTCTGGGCAACCGCACCCGCGAAGTGCTGGCCCCCCATGTGCTGGGCAAGCTGACCGCCGTCAGCGTCCCCGGCAACAAGAAGGGCGAAGTGCTGGTGGAAGCCGGTGTCGCCCTGACCCGCGAGCAGCTGGACGCCATCCCGGTGAAGAAGCTGCAGGGCCTGTTCGAGAGCAAGGAAGTCAACGACATCGTGGCCGACCAGCTCAAGGACTACGACCATCAGGTGGATTACCTGCACGCCATCTATGACTCCAAGCGCGAGAAGGTCACCGAAGGGGACGATCTGCCTCCCGGCGTCATCAAGATGGTCAAGGTCCACATCGCCATCAAGCGTAAGCTCTCGGTGGGCGACAAGATGGCCGGCCGTCACGGTAACAAGGGTGTGGTCTCCTGCATCCTGCCCGAAGAAGACATGCCCTTCTTCGCCGACGGTCGCCCCGTGGACATCGTGCTCAACCCCCTGGGCGTGCCTTCGCGAATGAACATCGGCCAGATCATGGAAACCCACCTGGGCTGGGGCGCCAAGGAACTTGGCCGCCAGCTGGCCGAACTGCTGGATTCCGGCGCGGCCCTGCAGGTGGTGCGTGACGAGGTCAAGGACGTCTTCGATTCCCCGGCCATCAGCGAGCTGGTGGACAAGATGGATGACGAAGAGTTCATCGCCTCGGTCAAGAAGCTGCGCAACGGCATCGTGACCAAGACCCCGGTCTTCGACGGCGCCACCGAAGAAGAGATCTGGGGCTGGATGGAAAAGGCCGGCAAGGACAGCGACGGCAAGACCATCCTGTACGACGGCCGTACCGGCGTGCCCTTCAAGAACCGCGTGACCACCGGTGTCATGTACATCCTGAAGCTGCACCACCTGGTCGACGAAAAGATCCACGCCCGCTCCACCGGCCCCTACAGCCTGGTCACCCAGCAGCCGCTGGGCGGTAAGGCGCAGTTCGGTGGCCAGCGTCTGGGTGAAATGGAAGTCTGGGCTCTGGAAGCCTACGGCGCCGCCTATCTCCTGCAGGAATTCCTCACCGTCAAGTCCGACGACGTGACCGGACGCGTGAAGATGTACGAGAAGATCGTCAAGGGCGACAACTTCCTGGAAGCCGGTCTGCCCGAATCCTTCAACGTTCTGGTCAAGGAACTCATGAGCCTGGGCCTCGACGTGACCCTGCATCAGGAAGACGGCAAGAAAAAGCCCAAGCGTATCGGCTTCATGCGCGACCAGGAACCCGAGGAATAATTCATGGATGCGCCGGGCATCACGCCACCGCGCGGTGCCCGGCAGCGCCATTCCCCGGGACGGAGCGTCAACCATACGCCACAACGACTGTAACGAGCTTTTGACAAGCAAGGTAGATATATGAGCCTGGACGATCTCTTCACTGCACGCGGCACGTCGGCCAATGTGACCAACATCCGCAACCTGAAAGCCATCCAGATTTCCATCGCCTCGCCCGAAGCCATCCGCGAATGGTCCTACGGTGAGGTCAAGAAACCGGAAACCATCAACTACCGTACCTTCAAGCCGGAGCGCGACGGCCTGTTCTGCGCCAAGATCTTCGGCCCCGTGAAGGACTACGAGTGCAACTGCGGCAAGTACAAGCGCATGAAGCACCGCGGCATCGTCTGCGAAAAGTGCGGCGTTGAAGTCATTGCCTCCAAGGTGCGTCGCGAGCGCATGGGCCACATCGAACTGGCCGCGCCCGTGGCCCACATCTGGTTCCTCAAGACCCTGCCTTCCAAGATCGGTACCCTGCTCGACATGACCATGGCCGATCTGGAAAAGGTCCTGTACTTCGATTCCTACATCGTGCTCGATCCCGGCCAGACCAATCTGCAGCGCCGCCAGGTCATCTCTGAAGACCAGTACCTGCAGATCCTGGACCACTACGGCACCGAAGACGCCCTGACCGTGGGCATGGGCGCCGAAGCCGTGCGCTCCCTTCTGGAAGAGCTGGATCTGGAAAAGCTGCGCACCGAACTGCGCGAAGAAAGCGAGACCACCAAGAGCCAGACCAAAAAGAAGAAGCTCACCAAGCGCCTGAAGATCGTCGAGGCCTTCCTGGAGTCCAACAACAAGCCCGAATGGATGATCATGGAAGTCATTCCCGTCATCCCGCCGGAGCTGCGTCCCCTGGTGCCCCTGGACGGCGGCCGTTTCGCCACCTCCGACCTCAACGACCTGTACCGCCGCGTCATCAACCGCAACAACCGTCTGAAGCGCCTCATCGAACTGGGCGCTCCCGACATCATCATCCGCAACGAAAAGCGCATGCTGCAGGAAGCCGTGGACGCCCTGTTCGACAACGGCCGCCGCGGTCGCGCCATCGCCGGTACCAACGGTCGTCCGCTCAAGTCCCTGTCCGACATGATCAAGGGTAAGCAGGGCCGCTTCCGTCAGAACCTGCTGGGCAAGCGCGTGGACTACTCCGGTCGTTCCGTTATTACCGTGGGTCCTTACCTCAAGCTGCATCAGTGCGGCCTGCCCAAGAAGATGGCCCTGGAGCTGTTCAAGCCCTTCATCTACTCGGAGCTGGAAAAGCGCGGTTATGCCTCCACCATCAAGAGCGCCAAGAAGATGGTGGAGCGTGAAGAGCTGGTGGTCTGGGACATCCTCTCGGAAGTGGTGCGCGAATACCCCATCATGCTCAACCGTGCCCCTACCCTGCACCGTCTGGGTATCCAGGCCTTTGAGCCCCTGCTGGTGGAAGGCAAGGCCATCCGTCTGCATCCCCTGGTCTGCTCGGCCTACAACGCCGACTTCGACGGTGACCAGATGGCCGTGCACATCCCGCTTTCCGTGGAAGCGCAGATCGAATGCCGCGTGCTCATGATGAGCACCAACAACATCCTCTCGCCCGCCAACGGCGGTCCCGTCATCGTGCCTTCCCAGGACATCGTTCTGGGTCTGTACTACATGACCTCCGAGCGCAGCTTCGAGAAGGGCGAAGGCATGACCTTCTGCGGTCCCTGGGAAGTGGAAGCCGCCTATGATGCCGATGCCGTGTCCCTGCACGCCCGCATCAACGTGCGCATGCCCGACGGCAAGACCTACCGCACCACGCCCGGCCGCGTGCTGGTGAGCAACATCCTGCCCAAGGAAATGTCCTTCGAGAACGTCAACCTGGTACTGACCAAGAAAATGATCGCCAAGCTGGTGGAAAACTGCTACCGCCAGTGCGGCATCAAGGCCACGGTCATCCTCTGCGACAATCTGAAGAACATGGGTTATGAGTTCGCTACCCGCGCCGGTGTCAGTATCGGTGTGAAGGACCTCATCATCCCGGCCCGCAAGAAAGACATCCTGGCCGCTTCCCAGGCCGAGGTGGACGACATCGAACGCCAGTACCGCGACGGTATCATCACCCGTACCGAAAAGTACAACAAGGTCGTCGATGTGTGGACCAAGGCCACCCAGGACGTCTCCACGGAAATGATCAAGGAGATCTCTTACGATATCCTGAAGGATCCCAAGACCGGCCGTGAAGAGAAGAACCAGAGCTTCAACTCCATCTTCATGATGTCCACCTCCGGTGCCCGAGGCAACCAGGACCAGATGCGTCAGCTGGCCGGTATGCGCGGTCTGATGGCCAAGCCTTCCGGTGAAATCATCGAAACGCCCATCACCTCGTCCTTCCGCGAAGGTCTGTCGGTGCTGCAGTACTTCACCTCCACCCACGGTGCCCGTAAGGGTCTGGCCGACACCGCCCTGAAGACGGCCAACTCCGGTTACCTGACCCGTCGTCTGGTGGACGTGGTGCAGGACGTGATCGTCTCCGAACACGACTGCGGCACGGTGGACGGCATCGAGCTGACCCACCTGCGCGAAGGCGGCGACATCAAGACCCCGGTGTGGGAACGTGCCATGGGCCGTGTGCTGCTCTACCCCGTCTACGATCCCGAAGACGCGGAAAAGGTGCTGCTGCCCGAGAACACCCTCATCGACGAAGCCGAGGCCGCTGTGCTGCGTGAACACGGCGTGAGCTCCATCACGGTGCGTTCGCCCCTCACCTGCCAGGCCGAGCGAGGCATCTGCGCCCTGTGCTACGGCCGCGACCTGGCCCGCGGGCACCTGGTCAACACCGGCGAGACCGTGGGCATCATCGCCGCCCAGTCCATCGGTGAACCCGGTACCCAGCTGACCATGCGTACCTTCCACATCGGTGGTACCGCATCCAGCACCATTGAAAAGAACAAGTTCGAAGCCCAGAACACCGGTCGCGTCATCCTCAACCGCGTGCGCGCCGTTACCAACCGTGACGGCATCCAGCTGGTGCTGGGCAAGAGCGGCCAGCTGACCATCGTGGATCCGCAGGGCCGCGAACGTGAAAAGTACATCCTGCCCAACGGCGCCCGCCTGCATGTGACCGACGGTCAGGAAGTGACCAAGGGCACCGTGCTGGCCGAGTGGGACCCCTTCAACGAACCCTTCGTGTCCGAAGAAGAGGGCATCATCCGCTTCACCGACATCGTGGACGGCAAGACCGTGCAGGAAAAGGTGGACGACGTGACGCGTCAGGCCTCCCTGACCATCATGGAATACCGTACCACCAACTACCGTCCGTCCATCTCGGTCTGCGATGAGAACGGCAACGTCAAGCAGCGTCCGCACAGCGTGGCGTCCGCCGTGTACAGCCTGCCCGTGGGCTCCATCATCATGGTCAAGGACGGCGAGGCCATCCAGGCCGGTGACATCATCGCCCGTAAGCCCCGCGAAACTTCCAAGACCAAGGACATCGTGGGTGGTCTTCCCCGCGTGGCCGAGCTCTTCGAAGTCCGCAAGCCCAAGGACATGGCCGTGGTCTCCGAGATCTCCGGTACCGTGTCCTACGCCGGCGAATCCAAGGGCAAGCGCAAGCTGGTGGTGACCCCCGAAATCGGTGATTCCAAGGAATACCTGGTGCCCAAGGGCAAGCACATCACCGTGGCCGACGGCGACTTCGTGGAAGCCGGCGATCCGCTGACCGAAGGTTCGCCCGAACTGCACGACATCCTGCGCACCCGCGGTGAAAAGTACCTGGCCCGCTACCTCGTGGACGAGATCCAGGAAGTGTACCGCTTCCAGGGCGTGGGCATCGACGACAAGCACATCGAAGTCATCGTGCGCCAGATGCTCAAGAAGGTCACCGTGCTGGATTCCGGCGGCACCAGCTTCCTGGTGGGCGAACAGGTGGACAAGGCCGAGTTCAAGGCCGAGAACCACAAGGCCATCGCCGAAGGCCGTCAGCCCGCCACCGCCGAACCGCTGGTGCTGGGCATCACCCAGGCTTCGCTGACCACCTCGTCCTTCATCTCGGCGGCTTCCTTCCAGGAAACCACCAAGGTGCTCACCGAGGCCTCCCTCAAGGGCAAGATGGACTACCTGCGCGGCCTCAAGGAAAACGTCATCGTGGGCCGTCTCATCCCGGCCGGTACGGGCTATCGCGAGTATGTCCACGGCGACATCACCGTGCCCGACCAGAAGGAACGCCCGGACAAGTTCCTGGAAGATCTGGAAGAGAACCCCGTGCTGGTGGATCTGGGCCAGTAGGCCCTTTCCTCTGCTGAACATCAGGGCGACCGTCATATGGCGGTCGCCCTTTTTTTATGTATGGCTGATCGGCCGAAGGACCGTATGCAGCACGCCCTGCCCTCTCGCCATCGCCGGCCCTGCCTCTCTTGCCGCCGCTGTCCCGGCGCCTTCCTCCCTGCGGCTGGGACCGGGTGGTGTCGTCCCCAATGCAACAAAATGTAGAGAAGCCCTTCCCATCTTTCTTTTTGTGACTAATTCCTGATAAGAGAGAAAAATTTCCCGGCCATGGCCGGGAAGACCTGCTGGCTAAGACGCATCCCCCTCCGCCGGAGCCGACGTGTTGTGAAAAGGAGGTCAAAAAATTTTTCATACGCGCAAAGCATGGCTTCATTCATATTAACACATTAAAATAATTACATAAATAAGAAAACATAGTCAGGTCGGAGTATTTTGGGAATCTGCGTGCCATCTTTGCATTTCTTGCATTTTACGGTAGAAGGCAGGAATTGTTCCGCGCCTGAGACCAGGCGGCGACAGGTCGTGCCCCGGCATGATCCGAGCCGCAGGATCCCGGCGCATTGTTCTGGAGAGGTTGGTTCCTGGTGCGCTGCACCTCTTGCTCATGACCGGATCTGGCTCGGTCATGAGCAGAAACCACGATGCCGCAGGCATCTCGACTCATGGGAGAAAACGCATGACAACTCTGTTCTACATCCTGGCCTACCTTGCAGTAATCGGCTTTGTGGCGACTGCCGCCATCAAGGTGAAAGGCTATCTGGCTGCCAGCCCCCTGCACGTCCGCTGGGAGCTTTACCCCGTGCCGCATGAAGGCCCCAAAGGCTCCTACGGCGGCAGCTTCATGGAAGAGACCGACTGGTGGACCAAGCCCCGCCACATCGACCACATGGGCGACCTCAAGGCCCTGCTGGAAGAAGTGCTCTTCCTGCACGCCACCTTCACCCATAACCTCAAGCTGTGGTTCCGCACCTACCCCTTCCACCTGGGTCTGTACATGCTGATGGGCGGCACCATCATCCTGGTCGTGGCCGCCTTCCTGCGCCTGTTCGGCATGAACCCCGACGGCGGCTTCCTGACCTTCGTGCACAACGTCATCAATGCCATCAGCCTGCTGGGCATGTTCGGCATCATCGGCGGCGGCATCGGCCTGATCTGCCGTCGTCTGCACGACGAAGGCCTGCGCAAGTACTCCACCCCCGAACACTTCTTCAACCTGGGCGTGTTCATCGTCTTCGCCCTGGTGGGTCTGGTGGCCTGGGCCTTCAACCCCTCCTTTGCCCGCATGTCCGGTGACTTCATCTACAACCTGCTCACCTTCAACTTTGCCGACATCAACAGCACCACTTTCGTGATCCACATGCTGTTCGGCTTCTTCGTGCTGATCTGGATCCCCATGACCCACATGGGCCACCTGCTCTTCAAGTACTTCACCTACCATGACATCCGCTGGGGCGACACCCCCACCGATTTCAGCCAGAAGAACAACGAGAAGATGAAGCAGGCCCTGCAGTTCAAGGTGAGCTGGGCTGCCGACCACATCAACGGTCAGGGCACCAAGACCTGGCTCGACATCGCTACCGAATCCCCCAAGAAGGACTAGGGAGTACATCATGAAAGATACGCTGCGTTTGACTGATATTTCCACGGCCGAAGGCCAGATGGTCAGCATCGACCTCAAGGACATCCCCGATGTGGAAGGCCTTGACCTCGTCAAGATGCCCTGGCGCCCCGTTACCGACGAGCAGAAGGCCAAAGTGGCCTGCATCCTGGACGAAGTCTGCGTGCTGAACATCCCCAAGCCCCAGACCCCCCAGGAAGAAGAAGAGCTGGTCAACCGTTTCCTGGACGGTATGCGTAAGCTGTTCAGCAAGGAGAACAACTGGACCTTCCTGCCCATGCTGGAAACCAGCATGGACTACTGCGCCCAGTGCAACTCCTGTTCCGATGCCTGTCATCTGTACGAGATGTCCGGCAAGAACGAGATGTACCGCCCCAACTACCGCTCTGAAATCTTCCGCCGCATCTACAAGCAGTATGTGAAGAAAGAGCCCCTGGCCAAATGGCGTTACGGCGACATGGGCCTGAACTGGAAGACCGTTGCCCGCCTGGGCGAACTGGCCTACCGCTGCAACCTCTGCCGTCGCTGCGCCCAGACCTGCCCCATCGGTGTGGATAACGGCCTGATCGCCCGCGAAATCCGCAAGCTGTTCAGCCAGGAACTGGGCTTCTCGCCCCGCGAACTGCACGAAAAGGGCACCATCAACCAGATGAAGGTGGGCTCCTCCACCGGTATGACCCCCGACGTGGTGAAAGAAAACGTGGAGTTCATCGACGAGGACTACACCGAAATCACCGGCGTGGGCATCCACACCCCCTTCGACGTGAAGGGCGCCGACATCCTGCTGATCCACAACGCCGGCGAAGTCATGGCCTGGCCCGAAAACATCGCCAGCTTCTCCCTGATCTTCCAGGAAGCCGGCCTGTCCTGGACCCTGTCCAGCAAGGCCGTGGCCTATGACGGCGTGAACTACGGCGTGTTCTACGACGACGCCCAGACCGCCCGTATCGCCCTGCAGCACATGCAGGCCGCCAAGGAACTGGGTGCCAAGAAGATCGTCATCGGCGAATGCGGCCACGCCCACAAGGCCATGACCGTTATCGCCGACCGCGTCATCCCCTACGAATACCAGGTGCCCCGCGAATCCTGCTACGTGACCCTGCGTGACATCATCATGTCCGGTCGTCTGAAGCTGGATCCCTCGCGCAACAACTTCCCCGTCACCCTGCACGACCCCTGCAACGTGGTCCGTCTGATGGGTGTGGTGCAGCCCCAGCGCGACATCCTGCACAAGATCGCCCCGCAGTTCCGCGAAATGCCCTGCCACGGCGTGGACAACTACTGCTGCGGCGGTGGTTCCGGCTTCGCCATCATGACCCGTCAGAACATCGACGAATGGCGCGGCAACATCTCCGGCCGTAAAAAGATGTGGCAGATCGCCCAGGCCTTCAAGGACTGCCTTGGCCCCGAAACCAAGAAGTACATCTGCGCTCCCTGCTCCAACTGCAAGGGCCAGATCCGTGAAATGCTGGAACACAGCGATCTGTACACCAAGAACAGCTTCGCCTACGGCGGCCTGGTGGAACTGATCGTCAACGCCATGGTCAACGTCAATCCCGGCTTCATCAAGTGGGAAGGCGACGAAGAGTAATCTTCGACCATGTGTCATCTTTGGGGGGAGCAGCGATGCTCCCCCCTTTTTTTATGCCTGCAGAAAAGCGGGAGAACTGCGACGCATCCGTCTGCACCCGTGTTTTCCTGCGGGCGAGGGAGAGGCCCCTTTGGTGGACAAAAGCTGCGCCTCCCCTCGCCCCCTCCTCGCCAAAAAACTTTTTTTCGGGCCTGTCCTGTGTCCGGCGATCGCCCTGTGGCACCAGAAAAAACGTCCGGATGCTTACAAAAAAGATCCGTTTCATCCATCTGGCTGCGTCGTATACCAGACGGGCTCTGAAGGACTGCGAGACGTTATCGGGGACGTTTGCCTGATGCCTGTCTCTGGGCCATCCCCCAAATCGTCCGCCATTTCGTTTTGCGTCGTGACGCTCACCAGGCTAACACCAGAAATAAAAAAAGGCCGCGGGAAATCTCCCGCAGCCTTGGTATCTGGTGATGGCCTCAGGCCATCTCAGGCTCATTCACGCCCGTAACGGTCGTCAAAACGCTCGATATCGTCTTCGCCCAGGTAATCACCGGTCTGGACTTCCACGATCTCCAGCGGCTGTGCCGAAGCGTTGCTCAGCCGATGCATGGTCTTTTGGGGGATGTAGACCGACTGGTCCACATGCAGGTGCATCTCTTCGTCCCCCACGCGCACCAGACCTTCCCCGGCGATGACGACCCAGTGCTCGGCCCGGTGCCGGTGACGCTGCAGGGAAAGCGCGGCTCCGGGATTGACCTGGATCCGCTTGACCTGGAATCGCTCGCCCAGGGCCAGGGTCTCATACCAGCCCCAGGGACGATATACACGCAGATGCATCTCCTGCTCGTGCCGGTCCTGGGCCGCAAGACGGGCCACCAGGGTCTTGACCTCCTGGCTGCGGGCCCTATCGGCCACCAGGACGGCGTCGCCGGTCTCCACCACCACGAGATCCTTCACGCCCAGCGTCGTCACCAGGCGGCTTCCGGCATGGATGTAGCATCCCCGGCTGTCCTGGGCCATCACATCGCCCACGCAGGCATTGCCTTCCGCATCCTGCGTGCTGTTTTCGTAGATGGCTTCCCAGGATCCCAAGTCGCTCCAGCGGCACGGCAGCGGCACCATGGCCACATGCGCGCTTTTCTCCATCAGGGCATAGTCCACCGAATCAGAGGGGCAGTGGGCAAAAGATTCCCGATGCAGGCGGATGAAGTCATAATCGGCCCGGCGCAGGGCCCAGGCCTTGCGCACCGCGGCCATGATGGCCGGAGCCTGCGCTTCCAGCTCGGCCAGATACTGGGAGGCGCGAAACACGAACATGCCGCTGTTCCAGAAATAGCCGCCCTGCGCCAGCATGGCCTCGGCAGCCTCCTGCGCGGGCTTTTCCACGAAACGGCGGACCGCGAAACCGGAAGCCAGGGCATCGCCCTTTTCGATGTAGCCGTAACCGGTCTCGGGGCGGTCCGGCGTGACCCCGAAGGTGACCAGGGCCCCTTCGCGGGCACACTCCGCAGCCTGTGTGACGGCAGCGGCAAAAGCCGGCAGATCCTCCAGCACATGGTCCGAAGGCAGGACCAGCAGGACAGGATCACCGTCTTCCACGTCACAGGCGGCCGTCACGGCCAGCGCGGCAGCGGCGATGGCCGGTGCCGTATTGCGCGGTTCCGGTTCCAGCAGGATCCGGCCGTTCAGTCCCTGACGCTGCAGGGCTGCGGCGGCAAGAAAGCGCTGCTCTTCATTGCAGATGACCACGGGCGCGGCCAGTCCGGGCACGGCCGCAAGACGCTGCAGAGTGTCCTCGAACAGCGTATGGCCGCCCAGGTCCATGAATTGCTTGGGATACTTGCGACGGGACAGGGGCCACAGGCGTGTACCGGCGCCCCCGCACAAGATGACGGGACAGATCTTCATGTCGTTTGCTCGGTATATTTGGTAGCGTGGAGAAAAAAGCATCGCGGCAGAGAAAACGGCCGGAGGACTTTCCTCCGGCCGTATGGCGACGCTTACAGATAGTCGGGATTGGCAGCGGCCTTGCCGTTGGCCAGCATGATGCGCACATAATGCAGGCCGTGCTCGTCCACCGGGATGATGGGGAACTGCTTGCCGCAGCCGTCGCAGCGCACATTGCGCGGCTCCACCGGGTTGACCAGCGGTACATGGCGCAGGCAGTGGGGGCAGCGGTAGAAGAACAGCAGCTCCATGCCGTCAGGAGCCACAGGCTCCAAAGGTTTCTGGCTACCGGACATGGGCTTCCTCCACCAGCGGCGTCCCGGTCATGGCCTCGGGCTGGGCGATGCCCCACATGCGCAGCAGGGTCGGGGCCACATCGGCCAGCTTGCCGTCATGCAGGCGCCATTCCTTGCCGGAGGCATCCAGCAGGATGCAGGGCACGGGATTGGTGGTATGGGCGGTCTGGGGCTTGCCTTCTCCGTCCTTCATGACTTCGCAGTTGCCGTGGTCGGCGATGAGCAGCATACGGCCCTTGCGGGCCTCCACGGCAGCCACCATGCGGCCCACGCATTCATCCACCACCGTGCAGGCTTCCACGGCGGCGGAGAGCACGCCCGTATGGCCCACCATATCGCCGTTGGCCAGGTTGCAGACCACCAGGTCGTACTGTCCGCTCTGCCAGGCTTCCACGAACTTGTCCGTGACCTCGCGGGCGCTCATGGCCGGTTTCTGGTCATAAGTCTGCACCTCGCGCGGCGAAGGCACGAGGATGCGATCTTCCAGCGGCAGGGGCTCTTCCACACCGCCGTTGAAGAAATAGGTGACGTGCGCGTATTTTTCCGTTTCGGCCAGACGCAGCTGGTGCATGCCCTGCTGCGAAACGACTTCGCCAAGGCCCATGGTCACGGATTCCTTGGGGAAGGCCACCGGCAGAGGGAAGTGGGCGTCGTAGGCCGTCATGGAAGCCACGGCAGCCAGCTGCGGCACCCTGCCCCGCTCGAAACCGGTGAAGTCCGCGTCCACGAAGGCCTGGGAAAGCTCGCGCATGCGGTCGGCGCGGAAATTGTAGAAGAACAGGCCGTCGCCGTCCTGCAGGGTGGAGGCATCCTCGCCTTCCAGCAGCACGGGCTTGATGAATTCGTCGCTGACGCCCTCGGCATAGGAATCTTCCACAGCCTGCACGGCATCCGTGGCCTTGCGGCCCTTGCCGTGGACCATGAGATCCCAGACCTCGGACACGCGCTCCCAGCGCTTGTCGCGGTCCATGGCATAGAAGCGCCCCGCCAGGCTGGCCACACGCACGTCCTTCATGGAGACGATCTGTTCCAGCAGGCTGCGCACATAGGAGACGCCGCTCTGGGGCGGGGTATCGCGCCCGTCCATGAAGCAGTGGATGCGCACCGGCACACCGGCGGCGAAAGCCATGGCGCACAGGGCCACCAGATGGTTGATGTGGCTATGCACACCGCCGTCGGAGAGCAGGCCCGCCAGATGCAGACGGCCGCCGCTGCGGCGTGTTTTTTCCAGCACGTCCTGCAGCACGGGGTTGTGGAACAGGGAGCCGTCCTCAAGGGCCACGTCGATGCGCGTCATGTCCTGATAGACGATGCGTCCCGCACCGATATTGAGGTGTCCCACCTCGGAGTTGCCCATATAGCCGGCAGGCAGGCCCACTTCGCGCCCGGAGGCGGCAAGGCGGCTGTGGGGGCAGCGCGCCATCAGGTCATCCAGATGGGGCGTGGCTGCCACCCAGGGGGCATTGCCTTCCCCTTTTTCCGTCAGGCCCCAGCCGTCAAGGATGAGCAACAGGGTGGGGGTCATGCACGAGGCTCCTTGTTGAGGGCAGCGGCAGCCGCGCCCCACAGGTTCTCCAGCTGATAAAGGTCACGCACGGACTGCTGGAAGATGTTGACCACGATGTCGTTGCAGTCCACCAGGATCCACTGGCCGGTGTTGTAGCCTTCCATGCGCAGGTATTCGTAGTTCTGTTCATGGCACAGGGCGGAGACGCCGTCCGCCAGGCTCTGGGCATGACGCACGGAGGTGGCGCTGACCACCAGCAGGGCGTCCGTGAAGGCACCCTGGCCGGCCAGGTCGATCTCGGCCACGTCGACAGCCTTGTGTTCCTCAAGCCACGCCTTGATGACGGCCATTTTTTCCGCCGTAGGCAGTTCCGAATATTTCTTGGGGGTAGAGATAAGGTTTTGCATGTCCCTCCCATACCTCAAAGCGTACCCGAGGGCAACAATCCCGCCCGGCCCGGGGATGGCCCGGCGCATTGTTCCGGGCATAAAAAAAGACATTGCATTGCAATATGTTATCCATGTTTTTCAAGCAGATATCTTGACCTTGGGGGGCTTTTGCGTCATCCATAGACTACTCAGGATTTCAAGGAGAAACGCCGTGATTTTCAATATCGACAAGGAAACGCTGCCCCGCGAAGATATCGAAGCCCTGCAATTGCGCCGTCTGCAGGACCTTTGCTCCCGTGTCTATGCCAATGTGCCTTTCTACCGCAAACGCTTCGACGAGAGCGGTATCAAGCCCGGCGACATCAAGAGCCTGGCCGATCTGAAGAACCTGCCCTTCACCGAAAAGCAGGACCTGCGCAATTACTATCCCTTCGGTCTTTTCGCCGTGCCGCGTGACAACATCGTCCGCCTGCACGCCTCCAGCGGCACCACCGGCAAGGCCGTGGTGGTGGGCTATACCGCCCGCGACCTGCACAACTGGGCCGAACTGGCCGGCCGCAGCCTGTCCGCCGCCGGCGTCAACCAGACGGACATCGTG
This sequence comes from Desulfovibrio sp. SGI.230, assembly GCF_050313065.1. Lineage (NCBI taxonomy): Bacteria > Pseudomonadati > Thermodesulfobacteriota > Desulfovibrionia > Desulfovibrionales > Desulfovibrionaceae > Desulfovibrio > Desulfovibrio sp. SGI.230. The sequence goes on from NZ_JBNPKS010000003.1 coordinate 85,696, forward strand.
CATGTGGCCTACGGCTACGGCCTGTTCACCGGCGGTCTGGGCGCCCACGGCGGTGCCGAGCGCATCGGTGCCACGGTGGTCCCGGCCTCGGGCGGCGCCACGCGTCGCCAGGCCTACCTGCTGCGCGACTTCGGCGCCACGGCCCTGTGCTGTACGCCCTCCTACGCCCTGCACCTGTGGGAAGCCGGCCAGGAAGTGGGCATCGACTTCCGTGACCTGCCCCTGCGTACCGGCGTGTTCGGTGCCGAGCCCTGGACCGAAGAGATGCGCCAGGACATCGAGCAGAAAATGGGCATCAATGCCCTGAACATCTACGGCCTTTCCGAAGTCATGGGCCCCGGCGTGGCCATGGAATGCCTGGAATCCAAGTGCGGCATGCACCTGTGGGAAGACCACTTCCTGCCCGAGATCATCGACCCCGTCACCGGCGAACAGCTTCCCGAGGGCGAAGTGGGCGAACTGGTCATCACCACGCTCACCAAGGAAGGCATCCCGCTGATCCGCTACCGCACCCGCGACCTGACCAGTCTGGATTACACCCCCTGCCGCTGCGGACGTACCCATGTGCGCCTGACCCGCATCCGGGGCCGCAGCGACGACATGCTCATCATCCGCGGCGTCAACGTGTTCCCGCAGCAGATCGAAGCCCTGCTCATGGAAAACCAGAACCTGAGCCCCAACTATCAGATCATCGTGGACCGCGTGAACAACCTGGATACCCTGGAAGTCCAGGTGGAGATGAACGAGACCCTCTTTGCCGACGAGATCCGCAAGCTGCAGAGCCTGGAAAGCTCCATCCAGAAGAGCATCAAGGAATTCCTGGGCGTCACCACCAAGGTGCGCCTCATGGAACCGCATTCCATCCAGCGCTCCGAGGGCAAGGCCAAGCGTATCATCGACAAGCGGCCCACAGAATAAAGATAATAAAAGCAGCATGTTGGGAAATAAATTTTTTATTTTTCGACAAAATAAAAAAAGCTGCTTGACAGAAAGGGGGTCTCTAGCGTAGAACCCTCTTTCGTTGAGCGGGAGTAACTCAGTGGTAGAGTGCAACCTTGCCAAGGTTGAAGTCGCGGGTTCAAATCCCGTCTCCCGCTCCAACAAATGAGGCGACATAGCCAAGTGGTAAGGCAGAGGTCTGCAAAACCTCCACTCTCCAGTTCAAATCTGGATGTCGCCTCCAAAAAAACGATCGGTGGATATGCCGTGCATATGCGCGGGAGTAACTCAGTGGTAGAGTGCAACCTTGCCAAGGTTGAAGTCGCGGGTTCAAATCCCGTCTCCCGCTCCACAACATAAGGCGACATAGCCAAGTGGTAAGGCAGAGGTCTGCAAAACCTCCATTCTCCAGTTCAAATCTGGATGTCGCCTCCATAAAAAACGATCGCAAAATACCGTGCCAGTGTGCGGGAGTAACTCAGTGGTAGAGTGCAACCTTGCCAAGGTTGAAGTCGCGGGTTCAAATCCCGTCTCCCGCTCCACAAAAAACTGCCCTTTCGGGCGGGAATAACTCAACGGTAGAGTGTCAGCTTCCCAAGCTGAAGGTTGCGGGTTCAAGTCCCGTTTCCCGCTCCACAAGCCGACACGGACTTCTTACGAGGTCCTTTCCATAGCGGATAATTCCGCATCCCGCGCGGGAGTAACTCAGTGGTAGAGTGCAACCTTGCCAAGGTTGAAGTCGCGGGTTCAAATCCCGTCTCCCGCTCCAGCAAATTCAGGGGTTTTCTCTTTGGAGAAAGCCCCTTTTTTCGTACCCGGACACATCCCCCGTCAGCATTTCCCTGTTGCACGGCTGTCCGAAGGCTTCCCCGTCCTGCTCCCGGGCCGCAAAAAAACGTGCCATACGGGCGAGTTTGCTCCTTTTTTTGCCATTCTGGGCCATTTGACATAATTTTATAAATTATTTATCAAAATATGTACCTTACAGAAGGAGTTTCCATGAGTACTGCTTCTACCATCAAATCGCTGGCGGCCTACGATTTGATCCGCGACATGATCCTGTCCGGCGAGGCCCTGCCCGGCACCCGTCTTGTCCTTGTTGATCTGGAAAAAAAGCTCGGCGTGGGGCGCGGCCCCATCCGTGATGCCCTCATGCGCCTGGACAAATCCGGTCTGGTCCAGAACATCCCCTACAAGGGGGCCATCGTCATGATGCCGCCCTCTTCCAAGGAGATCGAGCACATCTTCAACCTGCGCATCCAGGTGGAATGTGCCCTGGCCAAGGAGGCCATGCAGCAGGCGACCGCCGAAGACATGGACAGGCTGGAACAGCTGGCCAGCGACCTGGCCGATACCCGTGATGCCGACTTTTTCTTCCACAAGGACAGGGATTTCCACCTGCAGCTCTACTCCCTTTCGCGGATGCACCATCTGCTGGCCGTGGACAGCCACCTGCTGGACTATGTGGAAGGTTTCCTCAATACCCGCCGCTATTCTCCCGAAGACATCTCGCTCTTCATCCAGCAGCACAAGGACATCCTGACCGCCATGCGCGAAAAGGATGAAGAAAAACTCATGGAAGCCATGCGCCGCAACATCCTGGTCGGCCTGGAGCTGATGCAGGACGAGATGAAGCGCCTGAAGCGCCACTAGGGCGCACGCTTTACAGGATAGACAAAGCCACCTTCGGGTGGCTTTTTTCGTTTTTCTGGCACACCTGTGCTTTTCCCGCTCTCGCCTTGCAACGACGGGCCGCACGGATCATCAGGATACCTGATCCCACGCTTTGCCCTGTAGCGTACGCCAGGTGAATGCATCCTCCATGCGCCTGGCATGACAAAGCGCCTCCTTTCGCTGAGCGTTCTTCGCCCAGCCTGGAGGGGCTCAGGAGCATCTCGCGGCATGCCCAGCCCAACAGAGCCGGAAGACAGAGAGAGCTCCCTATCCCTGTTGTTTTGACGCCTCGTCTACATTCCTGGGGCAGGGGATCTGCCTCTGCTCCAGCCCCACCTTTCCTCCCCCTCCCCATATCCCGCACCTTCATCAAGGCGATTTTTTTTTACTGTTGCCCCGCCCCGGACGCCATCAGGAACACCTTTCCTTGAAATAACCATAATACACTGTAATAATTTTATAAATCACCACATCTCAAACTTCTGTCGTCACAGGCATCCAATTATTTTGGACGCTGCTTTCAATTTTTTTCATCACCTTTTTATCCTGAAAATCCCGTCATACCTATCTGCCTGTATTTAATGACATCAGAGAATCGCCCTCAATACGCTATAAAAAATATCATAATCTGAGATGCATAAAATATGTATTGATTAAATTTTTTTGAATAACAATACTTTATTCATCAAAAAATTGACAGGCGCCCATGCCATAAAGGAGATGTCATGCCTCCAATTATTGATGAAAAAAAATGTATACGGTGCGGTTTATGTGAAAAAATATGTACAATGAACATCTTTCTTCCTCCAAAAGACGGGAATATCCCTCAAATCATGTATCCTGAAGAATGTTGGCATTGTACGGCGTGCAAGATGGACTGTCCGAGTGGAGCCATAACCTTACGCATACCGATTCCATATCGCTTGTTGCATGTAAAATCAGAAGATCTCATGAGAGGATTCAGCTTATGATTTCCATAACAAATGAATGTGAATATGATGTGGTCTGTGTGGGTGGCGGCATCGCAGCACTGCAGGCAGCCATAGCCGCAGCCGAAGAAGGCGCACGAGTCATTGTTGTGGATAAAAGCCATCCTCGCAGGAGCGGCTCGGGTGCCACAGGATGCGACCACTTTGGATGCTATCTCCCGGAAGTCCATGGTGACGATATGGGCGTCATCGCCAGGGAGATCCTGAACAGCCAGACCGGCACATGCCACGACCCCATCCTTACCCGCCGCTTTCTTGAAGAATCCGCAGCCATGGTCCATCTCTGGGACAGCTGGGGCATCCCCATGAAGCCCAAAGGGTTCTATGAATTCAAGGGCCACGCTTTTCCCACCCGTCCCCGGGCCTTCCTGCACTATGACGGGCGCCAGCAAAAGCCTGTCTTGTACAAGAAGGCCAAGGAGCACGGCGTCGCGTTCCTTTCCCACCACCCCGTCGTCGATTTCGTTTTCGACGATGAGGGGCATGTCTCCGGTGTGCTTGCCTTGAATATCCGGACTGATGTCCCGGAATTTTCCCTGATCCGCGGCAAGACAGTCATCCTGGCTACAGGCGTCGCTACACGCTTGTACAGCAGCACCACGACGCCAGGCATGCTTTTCAACATTGCCTACTGTCCCTCCTGCACAGGGACCGGGATATCACTGGCCTGGCGGCATGCGTTCAACATGCTGAATATGGAAATTCCTTATATCCATGCCGGTCCCAAGCACTTTGCCCGCTGCGGCAAGGCTTCTTTCATCGGCGTTGCCCGCTATCCTGACGGCTCGCCCGTCGGCCCGTTCATCACTCGCCCCGACCGGGAATATGGCGACGTGACCCTGGATGTATCCCACCGGATCCTGACAGAAGCGCTTTGCGATGGCCGGGGCCCCATTTTTGTCGATTGTGCCGGAGCGGAGGCTGCCTGGCTCGATGAAATGAAAGAAGCTCTCCACTGGGAAGGCGTTGCCGCCATGACAGACCACATGGAGACGGAACATATCGACCTTGCCGCCGATGCCATCGAGTTCATGCAGTATGAACCCCATATCCAGGGGCGGGGCATCGAGATCAATATTGATGGCGAAACCAGCGTGCCCAACGTCTACGCTGCCGGCGACATCGTGGGCAACTTCCGTGTGGGTGTCGCCGGCGCAGCGGTCTACGGACAGATCTGCGGAAAGAATGCCGCAAAGCGTTCCCGTACGGTTGCCGCCCCCTCCCGCCTGGACCAGGAAGCCCTGGAACAGTCCTGCCATCACTGCAGCCGGATCTATGAACGCAGGCAGGCTGCAAATGCGGCCACGTGGAGGGAAGCCAACATCGCGCTGCAAACCGTCATGACCTCCTACGCCGCCGTGCCCCCCTACCGGGTACGCTCGGCCCGGATACTCACCATCGGCCTGCACTATCTTCGGGATCTGCGCAAAAGGTTCGACAAGGAACTCTCCGCCGCCAATCCGCATGAACTGATGCGAGCCCTTGAAGTCTATGAGCTGCTCGACTGTGGTGAAGCCATCATGCATGCCGCGCTCGAACGCAAGGAGACCAGAGGCAACCACGTGCGTTCCGATTATCCGCTGACCAATCCGCTGCTGGGCAACAAATTCCTCGTCCTCAAAAATGAAGCGGGCAAGGTCCATGCCACATGGCGCGAAAAATGGAACTGACCGTACCCAGCTGCGTCTTTTCAGGCTTTCCCTGTATAGCGGCATAGCCAGCCGAACGAGGTATTTCCATGAACCAGGAACAACATCACGACAGAGCTTACTGGATCAAATGGGGCATCGCGCTCCTGATACCCGTCGTCACATACTTCTGGACAGGTACGACTGACCTTTCCCCCGAGGCACAGCGCTTCCTGACCTTTACATTCTGCGCCCTTGCCATCTGGACACTGAATATCCTTCCCGAGCCTTTCGTGGCCATGATATTGCCCATCATCTATATCGTGACCGGGGTCGGGAAGCCCAGCCAAATCCTTTCGGCCTGGTCCGGGTCAGCCGGATGGCTTGTCCTGAGCGGCCTGTTCATTGCCGAGGTCATGTCGAGCACGGGCATCGCCAAGCGTATCGCAGTCTGGTCCATCAAGCTGACCGGGGGCTCCTTCCACTTTCTGCTCTGGGGATTCATGCTGGCCGGCTATATCATGGCGCCTTTTATCCCCACGGTCACAGGCAAGGCGGCCATCTTCGCCATCCTGGCGGTCGGCATTTGCAAGGGCTTCAATATCCAGCCCTGCAGCAAGGAGGCCGCAACGCTGGTGATCGGTGCCCTGCTGGCCGTGGCGATTCCCAAGCTGGCCTTCCTCTCTGCCGGCGTGGACGTGGCCATGGCGATGGGCCTGTACGCGCAGGCGACAGGCACCCCCATATCTTGGAGTGCGTACTTCCTGCACAACTTCCCTCCCAGCCTGCTCTATGCGGCCCTTTCCATATATACGCTGCTTTTTATCATGCGTCCCAAGCTGTCCTTCGACCTTGAGACCTTCATCAGGGAGGAATACGAAACGCTTGGCCCCATGAGCCTGCGGGAAAAGAAGGCCCTTATCCTGCTCGGCCTGCTGCTTCTCTCGCTTGTGACAGACCAGATCCACAAGATCGATGCCGGCTGGATGATGCTGATGATCGCGTCCCTCGCCTTCTTCCCCGGCTTTTCCCTGCTCGACAAGAAGAGCCTGAGCAACATCCCCTATCAGCAGGTATTCTTTGTTGTGGGCTGCATGACGATCGGAGGCGCCGCGAAGGCCAGCGGAGTCGACAAGGTCATTGCCGATCTTCTGATGCCTCTCCTGAGCGGTGGCGAACTTTATACGTCATTCTCGACCTTCGTTTCCGGCATCATCCTCAACTTCCTGTTTACACCTATCGCCGCATTCTCGGCCATGACCGCTCCGCTTGTGGAAATGGCTTCCCAGATGAACATGTCCCCGCTGGCGCTGGTCTACTCCTTCTCCTATGGCGTCGACCAATACCTCTTTCCCTACGAATTCGTCGTGACCCTCTATTTCTACTCTACCGGTTACATCAAGCTTTCCCATTTCATGACGATATTCGCAGTCCGGATGGTCCTTGCCGGCGCATTCCTGGCCCTTGTGCTTTACCCTTACTGGCAATTCGTCGGCGTTTTTTAGAGATATACAGATATGGTCCATAGGGATATTGATAAATGCAAATTATCAATATCCCTATGGACTTTTTTATATAAGTGATATATTTTTTTACAATTTTAAGGAGAAAATATTATGAACCAAAGAATAAGCGGAGACCTGTTACAATGGCTGCGCGGTTTTTATAATGTCGTACTGTATGGAAATTTGAGTAATGCTGCTTTTCATATGAATATAAAGCAATCAGCGGTAAGCCACCACATACGAAATCTTGAAAAAGAATTTGATACGATACTGTTTTACAGAGAGAACAATCGCCTCATCCTGACAGAGGCAGGAGAGATCCTCTATAGAGATGCAGAAAAATTTTTCGATATGCTTGAGCGAACAAGACATGCGCTCTCTTCAAATAAAAACGACCTCAGCGGCACCATTTCGATGGCCATGCCCCATGCCATCGCCCAGAACCTGCTACCTGAGGTCATTTCAAAATTCCATGACAAGCATGAAGGGGTCTGCTTTTCCCTTTTCAGTGGAAGCTCAAAACAAATTTATGAAAAAGTAAAAAATGGTATGGTTCATTTCGGGATAGTAAACCAGTTTGACATGACAGACCATAGAGATACAGCTCTTGACATCACTCCGCTGTTTGGTGCGCGCCTTCAGATAATATCATCGCGCAACAATCATTTTTCCCTTCCGAAAGAAGCATCCATAAAAAGCATAGAAAAATTCCCGTTCATATCATTTTTTCCTGAATATGCTGTAGGATCAACGATTTCAAATTATATCAGCAAGAACAATATCAGTTTGAATACCATTTCCTATATATCCAGCTTCAATACTCTCATCAATATGGTCAAAGCAAATATTGGCATCTCGATCATCGACTCATTTGCCGTAAAGGATGACAATGATCTTTGCATAACAAATATAATAGATGAGATTCCTCTGCGTAAATATATCATGATCTCAAAAAAGAACCGGTATATCCCGCCGCAGAGCATCGCTTTCAAAGAACTCCTTTTCGAATTCATTCCTCCCAAAAACTGTATTTCCCTGTTACCCTAATACGTTTCATCCACCACCATGCTCATGACGATCCATCACTATACAGGGCAGCATGAACGCTCCATCACTCTGCGGTGATAGCGACACGGACAACTGCCGGCAAAGATTTTACAACCTGCATGGAATACTTCCTGCACATGAGGGCAGGCACTTTTCCCCAAACTTGCGTTCCCCCACAAAGGGGCAGACGCCCCTGTCCGACGGAAGGGAGTGCCCCAAAGAAAAAGGCGACATGCCATGCATGCCGCCTTTCATCTTCCTTATGTCTTTTTCTGCGCCACAGGAGCTAGCGCAGATCCAGATATTTGTGGACTTGGACGCTCACACGCCACTGATGGGCAAAGGCCGCCTCCACGCACAGTCGTGTGGCTTCCTTCCCCTGGCTCACGGGCTGCAGCCAGACGAGCTCCGTCAGCGGCCGGGCAGCCGCCTTGCGGGCCGCTGCCAGCGCCTGTTCGAAACGGGCCAGATCCGCGGCCGTATCCACAGGGAATTTGATCTCTCCGGCCCGCTCCCAGGCATCCTGACGCACTGCCAGTCCCCCCGGCATGTCCAGCTTGGGGCTCAGGGTCACCCAGACATCCGCATGGCAACGGATGGGCATGGTGCCGCTGGTCTCGATCTGGACACGAAAACCTTCCGCCACCAGCCGGGAGGTCAGCTCCGTGAGGTCATGGCGGCAGGGCTCGCCGCCGGTCAGCACCACATGGCGCGGCCCGGCCTCCCGGATGGCTGCCAGCAACGCCTCGGGCTCCACATCGGCATAGCCCGCTCCCGGCCCCTGCTTGGCACGCACGGCGGCAAAATCCAGCGTCGCGCCGTCCAGGCGGGCGGCGTACTGCGTATCGCACCACGGGCAGGCCACAGGACAGCCCTGAAAACGGACGAACACGGCGGGCGTCCCGGCAAAGGAGGCCTCGCCCTGCAGGGTGACGAAAAATTCGTTGACCGCCAGGGTCCGCATCACAGGCTCCAGCGCGCCTTGCACTTGGCGGTCTCTTCCACTTCCACGGCCACCAGACGGGCCCCGGTGCCTTCCAGCTGGGCCGGCCCCACCACTTCGCCCAGATAGCGGGCCATGTTCTCGGCGGACGGATTGCAGGGCAGGACGCTCACCGAAGGATCCAGCGCCCGCAGGCCTTCCAGCAGGGGATCCTTGTCCCAGACCAGAAAGCGGTGATCCCAGTGGTCTTCCAGCCACTGGCACAGGCGTTCCTTGACCACCTGGAAGTCCAGCACGCGCCCCAGGGCGTCCAGCTCGTCGGCGGTGCAGGTGAAATGGATGCGGTAATTATGCCCGTGCAGACGGGCGCAGTGGGATTCGTGCCCGCAGATGCGGTGTCCCACGGAAATATCATGATAACGGCAGATACTGATCATGGTCTCCTCTCAACACTCCGGCATGCCGGATGATTTCGGACATGCCTGCGGCACGGACGGTCTCCGGGCCTCCGGCACTATAGGGCATCTTGGCGCGGCTCGGCAACCATCCGGCAGGGGCCTGCGGCCTTCCCGGCAGGCTAGATGACACCGCTCTCGTGCAGGATGTTCAGGCCGATGCACAGCAGCACCACGCCGCCCAGCACCTCGGCCCAGCCGTTGAGCATGGGCAGCGAGGACAGCTTTTTGCCCAAAAAGAGCCCGCAGGCCGAGATGGCGGCACAGACCACCCCGATAAGACAGGAAGGCAGGAAGGCATTGGTATTCGTCATGGCAAAGGTCAGGCCCACGGCCAGGGCATCGATACTGGTGGCCACGGCCAGAAGGAGCAGGTTCCAGCCTGCGGTGGGGTCGCTCTGGGGACAGGACACGGGCTCGTTCTTGCGCAGGCCACCGATACCGGAGCGCAGCATGTTGCCGCCGATCCATGCCAGCAGCACGAAGGCCAGCCAGTGGTCCCAAGCCTCGATGAAATGATGCACCGACTGCCCCAGGAACCAGCCCAGCACCGGCATGAAGAACTGGAAAAAGCCAAAGGCCGCGCTGACCCGGACATACTGGCGCAGCCGGACTTCGCGGATGGCGCATCCCGAGGCCAGCGCCACGGCAAAAGCATCCATGGACAGGGCCACAGCCAGCAGAAAAACAGTAAAAAATGACATGATTATCCCGCAGGTTGACGGAGGTGAAACAGACGAGTCATACCCCAAGCGCACGACGGCGGCAAGTTTTCCGCCGCAGCATCCCCGGCCGGGAGGAGGCTCCGGAGCCGGAAACCACGTCCGCGTTCCTGCGCGGCAGCCACGATCACGCGCCCGCACGGCAGATCCGCATCCCGACGGCCCGCGGCAAAGGCTGCTGTCCCGGCGCCCTCCTCTTGCAGCCCGCACGGGCAACGCTTATATAGCGGGCAGGAGAGTATCCCATGCAAATGACTTTCATCCTCATATACTGGCTTGGCAACCTGCAGGCCCTGCTCGCACAGACGGCCCAGGCCCTGCCCTTCCTCATCCTCATGACCCTGCTGGCCGGCCGCAAGGGCAACGCGGCCCTGTGCCTCTGGGGCGGGCGCCAGCTCCTGCGTCTGGGCCTGTTCTGTGCCGCCCTCTCCCTGCCCCTGTTCCCGCTTATGCTCCTGCTGGAAACCCTGCGGCAACCGCAGATGCCTCCGCTGGCCGACCTTCTCGTCCAGCCCGCCAGCGTGGCCCTGCTGGCCTGGCTGCCGGCCACCCTGCTGCTCTGGGGCCTGCTGCGTGCCTCCCGTCACTGGCCCGACGCCACGGATCCGGCCATCACGGCCTATCGCACCACTGACCTGCGCCTGACGCTCTGGGGCTGCCTGCTGGCCCTGCTGCTCTTCCTGCTGGGCAGCCTGCTGTCCACAGGCCTGCTGCTGGAGCCGCCGCAGGGCATGGAGCGCAGCAACTTCATCCTGCTCCAGATCCGTCAGGCCCTGCACCTGCTCTTCCGCTACCTCTCGCTGGCGGGCGGCGCTGCCCTGCTCTGGCTCTGGTATCTGCGCCATCGCGCGCCGCTGACGGACGAAAGGGCGTTCACCCTGGCCGTCCGCTGGTGCGCGGTCTGGGCCGTGGTGGGGTATCTGCCTTCCATCATAGATTTCTGGAGCACCCTGCTGGCCGCCCTGCTGCGCAGCCTGCACAGCGGCGTCCCCTTCGACATCATGCCCCAGATGAACGCCCTGATCCTGTCGGTGCTGGCCGCCCTGGCCATCATCAGCTGGAGCGTCTTCCTGTACCGGCCCCGGAAGGCCCGCAACCTTGTGCTGCAGCTCCTGCCCTGGTGTTTCCTCTTCATACGGATGGCCGTACCGCTCACCCAGCTGCCGCGGCCCTGACCAGCTTGCTCCCATCCCCGCTGCGGGCTATGCTGGCGAGGACATCTTATCCCACTCCAAAGGATCCGTTATGCGCCACATTCTTCTTGCTCTCGTGTTCCTGCTGACCGCCGCCGTCAGTGCCCCGGCCGCCGAAAAGACCTTCAGCCAGTTCGCCGTGGACCTGCCCGACGGCTGGACCAGTGACGAACGTCCCGGTTTCCAGAGCGGACACCCGGACGAATACATGCTCCTGCTGGGCAAGCGCGGCGAGGAAGCCGTGGAGGCCCACATCACCATCTTCATCCTGCCCAACAAGGACAAGATGGACGCCAAGACCTTTGCTTCCCGCATGCGCGAGATGCAGGACGCTCCCACGGACCTGCAGCAGGAAGGCGCCATGTGGACCTTCCGCGGCACGCCCCGCAGCCGGGCCATGGCCATGGAGACCCTGACCCGCGTCAGCGCCGATGACGCCCGCATCCTCATCATCATGGAACAGGATCCGGCCGGTCTGGGCACGGCCAAGGTCGTGGAAAGCCTGCGCGGCCTGACCCCGGCCAGCAAGGCCCTGCTGGGCCGCTAGGCCTGGCCTTCCACACATCGCGAACATCCGGGGCCATCCGCCATGCGGGTGGCCTTTTTTCATGCCCGTCCGCCGCAAATGCGAAAAGAGGGGGGCCCGCAGGCTCCCCCCTCTTCACGATGCACGGTACGGCTGATCCGTCCCGCATCCTCTCCGCCGGACACACGAAGCGGAGAAATATCTTCCCGCCCTCCCGGATAAAGGGAGGGCCGCCCATCCTTTTTCCTTCCCGGCCCGTCCGGAGGAAGAGTTGCCGGGCCGCCGGCAGCGCCCCAAAGGCGCGGGCGTCCCCTTGCCCTCACGAGCACAGACAGAAGAACGAGGCAAGGGCCTTTTCCTTCTCTGCCCGTACGTTGCCGCTAGCCCACGGAGGCATGCGCCTCGGCCAGACTGGCTTCCTCTTCACGGCCCAGGGCGCGCAGGGCCCGGGCCAGTACCTGCCAGCCTTCGGGCGTGTCGCGCAGGCCCACGCTCTTTCGGGCCAGCAGCTCGGCCATGGCCGGATCCTCGTCGCCGTCCAGATACAGGCGGGCCAGCAGGAGCATGGCCGCGGCATCGAAAGGATTGCGCAGCAGGGTATCGTGCAGCAGTTCGCGGGCCTCGCCGCCATGCCGCTGCCGGGCCGCGAGCCGGGCCAGATAGCGCCGGGCAAGGCTGGGCCGCTGTTCCCCGGCCTGCTCCGCCTGCCTGTCCTCGATGGCGGCGGCCAGCTCATAGAAGCGCCGGGCCTCGTTGCGGCGTCCGCCCTCCTCGCACAGCTGCCCCAGACGCAGGTGGGCATAGACGTGTTCCGGGGCGTCCTTGATGCATTCCCGGTAATAGCGGGCCGCGGCACGGCGCTCGCCCAGCTGCTGGCAGACCGTGCCCAGATTGTAATGGGTCTGGGCGATGCGCTCCTGCCGTTCCGGCCCGGCATCGCCCTTGTAGCGCAGGGCCTCCAGAAAATGCCGCCGGGCCTCGTGATAACGCCCCAGAGCGGCCATGCAGACCCCCAGGGAATTGCGGGCCAGCACGTTTTCCGCATCCGCCAGCAGGGCCAGCTTGTATTCGTCGATGGCGCCGAAGACGTCCCCCAGCGCATAGCGGCGGTCCGCACTGATATTCAGGGCCAGGGAGTTGCACAGGCCCGCGCGCGGCGAAGGCAGCAGCTGGGCGTACTCCAGGGCCTTGAGGGCGCAGTCGGGCATCTCGCCCTTGCGGTAGTGCAGGAGGGGATACCCGGCAAGACCGGCCGAGACCGGCAGTCCGGCCCCTTCCAGCCGGGTGCACAGGGCCGCATAGTGGGGCAACAGCGTCTCGGCGCTGCTGTCCGCATGGAAAAAGATCAGGGCATTGCTGCCATAGAGCCCCGCCAGCGGTTCTCCGGCGCACAGTTCGGGGATCTGCCGCCATGCCGCAAGGCATTCGCCCAGCGCCGCTTCCTGCCGTGCGTCATGCGGGACATCCACCCGCACGATGGCCAGCACGAAGCGCCCCGTGCGCTCTTTCTCCTGGGCAAAAAGATGCAAAAAGTCCCCATGCCCGTAGATGCCCGCGCAGGAGCCGTCCTCCAGAACGGGGATGCGGGCGCGTACCTCCTGCACGCTCCCGGCAGCGGAAGCCTCCTCCGTTTCCTTATCCGCCGCGGCCGTCCCTTCCTGCCCGGGCGTGCCGGATGCATCGGCGGCAGCGGTCTTGCCGCCCGGCGTATGGGGATGCGACGCCGCAAGGGAGGGCACTTCCAGCAGGCTGAGCCTGTCCCCGGCTTCCAGCGGCGCCGTGGCATCGGCCAGATGCACGGTCTCGGCCACGGAGTGGAATTCCCGCACCTGCAGGAGCACCACTTCGCCCTTGTACTGGTTGCCGGAGCCTTCCTGTCCCGACGGCCCCCAGACCGCGAAACGCATGCCTTCGCGGGCCTTGGCCTGGGCCCCCAGCCCCACCCGCACCCGGCCCTGCGGCAGGGCCCGGAGCACGGTACCGCCGTCCTGAAGGATGCGGGCAAAGGGCATGACGCGCGGCGCTCCCGGCTGGGAGGTCATGCGGGCCGCGAGCCGGGCACGTTCCATAAGCATGCGGGCCTGCTCGAACATGGGCAGACGCAGCTCGGCGCCCTCCATGTCCTGCGGATACACGGCATGTCCGGCGCTCAGACGGGGACGTATGGTCCTGCCCGTCAGGGGGGCGGGCATAGCGGCCCCGGCCATGCGGGCCAGCGCGGCCTCGGCCATCTTCTGGCAGGCGCTGCGGCCGCTCACCGACGGCAGCAGCAGGGCCATGCCGAAGCGCCCCACACGGGCGGCCACCACATCCGACGGCAGCTCCTCCTGCAAGGCTTCGGCCGCGCGGCGCATGAGCTCATCGGCAAAGCGGAAGCCCATGCGGCCCACGATCTCGCGCCCGTTGGAAAAATGCAGCAGCACCAGCCCCATACACAGCCGGTGCAGGGGGGAGCTCTGTCCGTCCCCGCGGGAGGGGTCCGCGAATATCTCGCGCACCCGGGCGGCCTCGTCTTCCATGGAGCCGTAGAGCACGTTCTCCGTGGCAAGGCCGGTGACGGCATCCACGCGCGTGGCCTTGACCCGGGCCAGAAGTTCCAGGCAAAGGTCAGCGATGGCAGGGAGTTGCGGCAACAGGACACGGGCATCCCTCACCTTGACGCCATGCAGCATCAGCACGCCCAAAAGGCTCCCCTGCCGGTACAGGGGCAGGAGCAGACGGCGTTCGCGCGGCAGCAGTTCCGGCTGGCGCGGCGCATGGGTGGTGGGGAAGTACAGGGCATGGTGCGAACACTGGATGAACTTGCCCAGTTCCTGCATCAGGAGGGCGTCCATATCCATGAGGTCCCTGCGGGTCAGGTCACAGGCGGAAGGAGCGGTATTCATGCCGCCAGTGTAGTTGTCCCCCCGGGCATTGTCTAGAAAAAATCAAGAAATATCGTCCGCGAATATGCCGGTACCGGGCGGGCTTGCCCCCCGGACCCTCCTGCGCTACCTAGAAGAAAATCCCATTCGCAAAAGGAAGGATCCCATGCCGTATTCCGTCTATCCTCTGGGTCCGCTGGAGACCAACAGTTACCTCGTCTACAAGGACGGCCAGGCCGTGGTCATCGATGCCGGCGGCGATCCCGCCCCCATCCTGCACGACCTGCGCGCCAAGGGTCTGACGCTGGCCGCCATCTGCCTCACGCACCGCCACTTCGATCACATGTACGGCGTGGCCACGCTGGTGAAGGAGACCGGCGCCCCTGTCTACTCTCCGGTCCACGATGCCTGCCTGATCGGTACGGAATCCTCCGACGGCGGCATCTGGGGCTTCCCGCCGGTGCCTGCCTTCGAAAGCCGTGACCTGCCCACGGGGCCGCAGGCCTTCGGCGGCATGGCCTGCACCGTGCTGGACACCCCCGGCCATACCCCCGGCGGCGTCTCCTATTACTTCCCGGACGAAAAGGCCGTGTTCACCGGTGATGCCCTCTTCTACCGCTCCCTGGGCCGCACGGACTTCCCCGGCGGCGATCACGACACCCTGCTGCATTCCATCCGCAAGGTGCTCTTCGCCCTGCCGGAGGAAACGGCCGTCCTGCCCGGTCACGGCCCGGCCACCAGCATCGGCAACGAACGCCGCAACAACCCCTTCTGCGGGGACTTCGTCTGATGCGCATCCTTTCCCTGCTGGGCAGTCCCCGCGCCAACGGCACCACCCATAGCATGGCCCGCCTCATCACCGGGGGACTGTCCGGCGGCGGGCCCGTGGAGGAGATCGCCCTGCCGGAAAAGCACATCCGTCCCTGCCGGGGCTGCCAGAGCTGTGACGCCGCGCCCCATGTCTGCCCGCTGGCGCGGACGGACGATGCCGAGGCCGTCTTTGCGGCCATCGCCGCCGCGGACGTGGTCCTCTGGACCTCCCCCGTCTACTTCTACGGCCTGCCCGCCCAGGCCAAGGCGCTGGTGGACCGTTCCCAGCGCATCTGGGCCGGGGTGGAGGCGGGCCGACCGGCAGGCAAAGGCCCTCTGGTGCTGGCGGCTCTGGCGGCGGCCCGTCCGCGCGGGGAACAGCTCTTCACCGGCAGCCTGCTGGGCCTGAAATACTTTTTTGCCAGCTTCGGCGCCCGGATAGCGGATACCCGCACCCTTCGGGGCCTGGCCTGTCCCGAGGACCTGCTTTCCCGTCCCGACCTGTGCGCCGATCTTGAGCGCTGGGGCCGGGACTGGGCCGTCCGTCTGGCGGAGGGCCGCCCGTGAGCCCTGCCGGGCGGGATCACGTCAGGGAGGGGAGACCGGGCGCCGTCCCGGAGGCGCCGTTGCGGCGCTCCTCCTTCCTGTTCCGCCTGACCCGTCTGCTGGGCTTCAGCGAACACCGCTGCCCGGTCTGCGGCACGCCTGTGGAGGATGACGGGGCAGGCGGCTCCGGCCCGGAAGCCGGGATGCTGGCCCACGGCCTCTGTCCCGCCTGTGCCCGGGCCCTGGGCCCGTACGTCGGGGGCCGCTGCCGGGCCTGCGGGCTCCCCCTGTCCTGGCCTGCCGCCGGGCAGCCGCTGCTGTGCGGAGACTGCCTGACTTCCCCGCCTCCCTGGCAGGGACTGGCACTGCACGGCCAGTACCACGGGCCGTTGCGCCAGCTCATCTTGCGTTTCAAGCACGGCGGCAAACCGGCCCTGGCCTTCTTGCTGGCCGGGATGCTGGCCGATGCCGCCTCCTGCCTGCCATTGCCCGACGCCGTCCTGGGCATCCCCCAGCATGAGGATCATTTGCGCCGACGCGGCTACAACCAGGCGCATGAGCTGGCCGTGGCGCTGGGGCTCTTGCTCTCCCTTCCTGTCCGTCCCGGACTGCTGCGCCGTCCGGCGGACAGCCCTCACCAGACAGGCCTCACCGCGGCCCAGCGGCAGCGCAACGCCGCCGGGAGCTTTCAGGCTGCCGACGTCCGGGGGCTGCACCTGTGGCTGGTAGACGACATCATCACCACCGGCAGCACCCTGCGGGCCGCCAGCGCCGAACTGCGTCGGGCCGGGGCCGCGCGCGTGGATGTCCTGGCCTTGGCGCGGACGCCCCGTCCCTGAGGCGCCTCTGGAAATGGCGCATGACAAAAATGGGGAAAATTGCTACATCTGCCCTATATTACCCATAAAATAAGGATCGAAGCATGTCACTGCCACGTGCCGCCCTGCTGGGCTGTATGCTGTCCCTGGCCGTCTCCCTGACTGTCCCTGCCCCGGCCCGCGCCGAAGTCACCCTGCTCATCCCCAGCCATACCTTCATCGACGTCCCCGCCGAGAAAAAAGGCACGGAACCCCAGGCTGCCAAAGCGCCCGCCGCCAAAGAAGCCAAGAACACCGCCGACAGCGGCAAGGAGGCCCCTGCCGAAGCCGCCGGTGAGGAGAGCAAGGCCCAAGCTGCCGCCCAGCCCGCCCCGCCGCCGCTCAATGCGGAGGTGGACATGCTCATCAGCCTGATGCGTCCCAGAGAACATGCCGCCCAGCCCATGGACATGCCGCAACTCTTCGCCGTGCTGCGGCACGATGCCGGGACCCGTTTCGTCAACGGGACTCCCCAGCCCGAGCGCCGTGACCTGCTGGGCGACATGGAAGAAAGCCTGTACCTGGATACCAAGGCCTGGGGCGCCAATGTGGCCATCGACCAGCCCGGCCTCTACCAGTTCATCACCGAGACCCGCCCGCGCCTCAATGCGGAACGGCAATGCTTCGAGCAGCAGTACGTCAAGAGCATCCTGCCGGTCTGCGGCGTGGAAGAAGGCTGGGGGCGGCCCGCCGGACTGCGCCTGGAGATCCTGCCCCTGACCCGGCCTTTCGGCCTGACCGCAGGCAGCAGCTTTACGGGCAAGGCACTGGGTCCTGACGGTCCCCTGACAAATGCCCGTGTATACATGGACCGCATCCGCACGGAAAAAAAGACCGGCCCCCTGCCCTGGCAGCATGATCTGGAAGCCCGCACCGATGCCGACGGCCAGTTCACCTTCACCCCCGGAGCGCCCGGCTGGTGGTGCTGCGTGGTGGAAGTGCCCGGCCAGCCCCTCAAGGGCCCTGACGGCCAGCCCACGCCCCTGATCCTGGGGAGCGTCCTCTGGCTGTACGTGGATGCGGCGGAACAGCCCGACAAAAACCGGTAGGCCGAAAATACACTTTTTTCAGCAGGTATTTCCCGCGATTATCACCGTGCAGCCCCGGCCGTCCCCCCGGGAGAGCCTTGCGGGCCTTGCCTTTTTGCCCAAGCCAGCTATAGTAAATGGTATTGAGAAAAGAAGCCTGAACGCATCTTTACCCTTACGGAGACATCAATGAAGATCAAAGCTATCCTGACCATGCTCATCATGCTGGGAGGCGCCTGTATGTATGCCCTGCCCGACACCGCTGATGCGGCCCGTCTGGGCGGGGGGCGTTCCTTCGGCAGCCGTCCTTCCATGTCTCAGCCCGCCCAGGCCCCCAGCGCCATGCAGCGCCAGTCCACGCAGCAGCGCCAGCAGGCGGCCCAGGCCCAGCAGCCCCAGCGCAAGGGCTTCCTCGGCGGTATGGGTGGCCTGCTCGGCGGCCTTCTGGCCGGTTCGCTCATCGGCTCCCTGCTCTTCGGCGGCGGCTTCTCCGGTGGCGGCATCATGGACATCCTGCTGCTCGGCATCCTGCTCTTCGTGGGCCTGAAGCTTTTTGCCCGCGCCCGCAGCAAGGCCCAGCCCGCGCCCGCCGGTGCCGGCAACGCTCCCATGGGCGGCATGGAGCCCCCCCTGCAGCGTAACGACACCGCGGCTTCCGGCTGGGACACCTTGAGCGGCCAGAACAATGCCTACAACAGCCAGCCCGAAGTGGTCATCCCCATGCCCGCCGACTTCGATGCCGAAGAATTCCTGCGCGGCGCCAAGATGGCCTACAACCGCCTCCAGGCTGCCTGGGACAGCCGTGATCTCAACGATATCGCCCAGTTCGCCAGCCCGGCCGTCATGGACGCCGTGCGTCAGCAGCTGGCCGAAGAGACCGAACCCAGCAAGACCGAGATCCTGCTGGTCAACGCCCAGCTCCTGAGCGTGGTCAATGAAGACAAGGAACAGCGCGCCCAGGTCTACTTCGATGTCCTCATGCGCGAACGTCCCGATCAGCCTACGCCTTCCAACATGCGCGAGATCTGGCATTTCGTCCGTGAGCTCGACGGTGGCACCTGGAAGCTGGACGGCATCCAGCAAGTAGCGTAATATACGCAAAGAAGAACTATTACTAAGTAACCGGGGCCGGAAGTTCTTCCGGCCTTTTTTATCCCCCGCCCGGCGGGGCAAGGAGTCCACATGGAATGTTATGTCCGCAAGCACGACAAGCTCGTGCGTCATCTTGATATGTGCATCGAAGAAGTCAGCCGCGAATATGCCCGCGTGACCATGCCCATCACCGAGAACCACAAGAACGGCATGGGCGTGGCCCACGGCGGCGCCATCTTCTCCCTGGCCGACGTGGCCTTCGGCTGTGCGGCCAATGCCGGCAACGACCACGGTGTGGTCAGCCTGTCCACCACCATCGAGTACCTGCGCCCCGGTATGGTCAGCCCCCTCAAGGCCGAAGCCCGTCTGGTGCGCAACGGCGCCCATGTGCTCACCTACGACGTCAACGTCTATGACGGCAGCGGCGCCCATGTGGCCAAGTGTCTGGCCACCGGTTTCCAGACCAACGTGCCCCTGCCCCGCTAACGCGAGCGAAAAAGTCCTTTTTCCCTGCGCGTCCTTTACCGGCAGGCGCTCTCCTTCCGGCAAGGCAACAAGCACACAAAAAGGGGACGGCATCATGCCGTCCCCTTTCTTTATGGTCATCTTAGGATTCAGTTCCCCTGCCGGGCCGCCGCCTCGTCGATCTCGTCCGGCACGGCCTGCGGCAGCCTGTCGGCGGGCCAGTCGGGCAGGCAGGCAAAACGTCGTCCATCCGGCAGGATGACCCGCATGGCATGCAGGTACATGGGCGTCCCTGCGGCACGTCCGCGGGCCCCGTATTTGACGTCCCCCTCGATGGGATGCCCCAGGGAGGAAAGCTGGGCCCGGATCTGGTGGGTGCGCCCGGTCAGCAGACGGACCAGCAGCAGACTGCGACGATCCTCCACCCGTACGGGCCGGACCAGCAGCAGGGCTTCCGTCTCCCCATTGCCCGGTGCGCCGGTCTGCCGGACATGCATCTGTTCCCGGCCGTTATCGGCCTCCTTGCGCAGCCAGTGCCGGAACAGGCGCACCCCCGTATGGGGCCAGCGCCCTTCCACCCAGGCCAGATATTCTTTTTTCATCCGCCGTTCACGCAGAGCCGTGGTCAGCTCGCGCAGGACGGAAAAACTGGCAGCCACCAGCAGGATGCCCGAAGTGTCCTTGTCCAGACGATGGACAGGCGTGGGCTTGAACGGGGCATCCCCTGCCCGGGCCGCCAGACGGCTGGACAGACTGTCCTCGTGGCCGGTGCCGGGATGCGTGGGCAGGCCCGCCGGCTTGCAGAAGACCCAGAGGTCCCCGTCCTTCTGCAATGGACGGGGGGCAGGGGGCAGGGCCTGTGTCCGCTGACGCGGCTCATGCTCCTGCTCCGGGGAGGCCTGACCTCCCGTGGCCTTGCTCCGGCGGCTCATGCCCAGAGCAAAGGGAGGCAGGCGCACGCTGTCGCCCGCGGCCACAAGGCCGAACGGTTTTGCCCGGCCACCATTGATGCGGACCTGACCCGTGCGGATCCAGCGATGCAGCAGCGACGGCGGCAGATCCAGACGCCGTTGCAGGAATTGCAGCAGCTTCTGCCCGCCTTCGCGGGGATCCACGATGACTGTATTGGGGTCGGGCGCTTCACCCATCATATCGGCTCTCCTCCAGGGATACCACGCAATCCTTGCGTTTTTCTATCCAGGCCTTGATGGCATGGCCGGAAACCAGCCGGCTGCCGTGCTTTTCGTGGAGCATCCGGCGGTCGGCAAGGGCAAGGGCCTCCCGCAGGGAGGGTGCCTCCTCCGCACCGGAAAGGCCAAAGGACATGATGACCGGCACATTGCCGGAATGTTCGTTGTAATGCCGGAACACCGCCCTGATCTTTTCCAGGACCCGCGCGGCATCGCGCAGATTGCACCGGGGCAGCAGCACGGCGAACTCGTCACCGCCCAGCCGGGCTACGCAGTCCGTGGAACGCAGCGAGCTCCGCAGCAGACGGGCGGCCGTCTGCAACATGCTGTTGCCGGTGTCGTGTCCCAGATAGTCGTTGATCAGTTTCAGTCCGTTGACGTCGCAGCTGATGATGCTGACCACCTTGTCCGGCTGCATGTCCAGCCGGTCCAGCTCGTTATGGAAATAGACCAGGCTGTGGACGTCCGTCAGGGGATCGTATTCGATCATCTCCGCCAGCCGGTCGCGCTCTCCCTGGGTGGTGGTGATGTCCGTATGCAGGCCGATGAGGCGCGTGGCGCGACCGTGGGCGTTGCGCCGCAGGACGCGGGCCCGGCTCAGTATCCAGCAATAGGTGCCGTCTGCCTTGCGCATGCGGAAAGAATGTTCGTAACTGTCACCGTAACGGGGCGACATGATGATGTCCATCTGCCGTTTCAGGATCGCCGGACGCTCATCGGGATGCAACTTGTCCCGCCAGCTTTCGAAGGTGTTGCCGAACGTGCTCCTGTCATAGCCCAGCATGGCGGTATAGCGGGGACTGTAGTAGATGGTGTTGGTCTCCATGTTCCAGTCCCACAGGCCGTCACCGCTGCCGAACAGGGCCATGAGGGAGATCTCGCAGCTTTTGCTGGAAAGGGCCTCCTGAGGTTCTTCCCCGCCCCGCTGCACGAGGTTCCCTGTCACATAGACGGGCTGCCCGGAATCGTCATGGCCCACAAGGGTGCCGGAAACCAGAAAATTTTTGCGGCTGCCGTCCGGCAGATGCAGCAGCACGCGCTCTACGAAGCTGCCGTCATGGTCACGGGCGTTCACGAGCCGGGAAAAACGGCTGGAAAAAAAGCGTGTGGCATCGGACCCCAGCATGTCCCGGATGGTCTGGCGGGGCAGACGCAGGCCGACGCTGCCGGGAAGGCGGAGCAGCCGGGCACAGTTCCCGTCCAGCGTATATTCCTCCCGGGCGCAATCATAGACCCACCGGCCTTCCGCGCCGGTCTCATGCAACCAGCCCCTGCCGTCCAGCCTGGTCAGGGCCCCGACCAGCAGGCGGGGCGTGCCGCAGGAAAAACGCTCCAGCACGATGGCCCGGCAGCAGATGATGTCCTCGCCCACGGTCTGCAGGATCTCCATGGCACTGTCGAAGGAAGAACGGCGCAGGCTGCCGAAGAGCTGCCGGACACTTTCCTGCCGGTCTTCGGCAAGGCCGTCACAGAAGGCCCCGCATTCGCCCCGGTAACCATTCCCCGCCCCGCCTTGCAGCAGGTTGGCGGCCTCCGGGCTCAGGACGATGCGGTCACTGTGGACGTCCCACTGCCAAAGGGGGTCTGCGGCACCCATGACATGGGATTCATACCAGTCAGCCGGTAAAGGTACATCACTCATAGGGTCATCCCGGGTATCATACATGATTTCCTATCAAAAGCGCATGAAGGGAGCAAGCCTTTCCCTCCCGGCATTCCGCGTGTATGACAGGGGGCAGCGGGAGCGCCCGTACCTTCCATGACACCGGACGACGCTCCCTCACAGGAGGTCCCCATGCGCTGCTGCGTACTGCAACATCTGGCTTTTGAAGATCTTGGGACATTCGCGCCCGTACTCCTTGAAACAGGCTGGACCATACAGGCCTGCCATGTGGCGGATGGCCTCCCGGATGCACGGGACTGGCGCGATGCCGACCTGTGCATCGTCCTGGGCGGTCCCATGGGCGTCCACGACGGGGCGGCCTATCCCTTCCTTTCCCGTGAACTGGAGCTCGTCCGCAGCCGCCTGGGCGAAGGACGGCCCCTGCTGGGCATCTGCCTGGGCGCCCAGCTCATGGCACAGGCCCTGGGCGCGGCGGTCTATGCGGGCAAGGCCAAGGAGATCGGCTGGGGCGGCCTGCAGCTGACGGAAGCCGGCGCAGCCTCGCCCCTGGCAGCCCTGAGCGGGGCCCCCGTGCTGCACTGGCACGGCGATACCTTCGACCTGCCGCCCGCCGCCACCCTGCTGGCCTCCACGGACATCACGCCCCATCAGGCTTTTCAGGCAGGGGCAGGCCAGCTGGCCCTGCAATTCCATGCCGAGGCCGACGCCGCCCGCATGGAGCACTGGCTCATGGGCCATGCCTGCGAACTGGCCGCCGCCGGTCTGGACGTGGCGGCCATCCGTCAGGATGCCCGCGACCTGGGCAGCCGTGCCGCGGCCGCCGGACAAGATTTCTTCCGCCGCTGGCTGACCGGCGTCTTCACCGCCTGAGCCCGCCCCGACGCATCCCCACAGATAAGGAACATCGCATGAAAGCCGAGATCATTTCCGTGGGCACCGAGCTTTTGCTCGGCCACACCATCAATACGGACGCCGCCCATGTGGCCCGCGCCCTCTCCTCCCTGGGCATCGACCTGCACCATGCCTGCGTGGTGGGCGACAACGCCGCCCGCCTGGAAGAATGCCTGCGCGCCGCCCTGCAGCGCAGCGACCTGATCATCACCACCGGCGGCCTGGGCCCCACCAACGACGACCTCACCAAGGAGACCGTGGCCCGCGTCCTGGGCCTGCCGCTGGAAGAAGATGCGGACAGCCTGCGCAGGCTGCGGGAATACTTCGGTGACCGGCCCGTGGGCGAGAACCAGTACAAGCAGGCCTGGTTGCCGCGCGGCAGCCACGCCTTTGCCAACAGCGTGGGCACGGCCCCGGGCTGCGCCGCGCCTGCGGAAGGCGGCAAGCTGGTCATCCTGCTGCCCGGCCCGCCGTCCGAGCTCCTGCCCATGCTGCATGACGAGGTCGTGCCCTGGCTTGCCCGCAAGACCGGGGCCTGCATCCACTCCAGCATGGTGCGCACCTTTGCCCTGGGCGAAGGGGATGCCGAACTGCGGCTGCGCGACATGACCGGTGCCGCCAACCCCACAGTGGCTACCTATGCCACCGATGGCGAGATGTTCGTGCGCATCACGGCCAAGGCCGCCACCGCCGAAGAGGCCGCACGGCTGGTGGCCCCCGTGCGGGATGCCGTCTGCCGCCGTCTGGGCGAACACGTCTACGGCGTGGACGTGGAAAATCTGGAAAGCGTCGTCGTGCCCCTGCTGCTGCAACGCGGCGAGACCCTGACCACGGCCGAATCCTGCACGGGCGGCCTGCTGGCCAAACGCATCACCGACGTGGCCGGTGCCTCGTCGGTCTTCCATCAGGGGGTCGTGACCTATGCCAACGAAGCCAAGACCCGGCTGCTGGGCGTTCCCGAAGAGCTGCTGGCCAGCGTGGGGGCCGTCAGCCCCGAAGTGGCCCGCTGCATGGCCGAACAGGCCTGCACCCGCTACGGCAGCACCTGGGGTGTGGGCATCTCCGGCATCGCGGGCCCCGGCGGCGCCACGGCCACCAAGCCCGTGGGCCTGGTCTATATCGCCCTCAGCAACGGCCGGCAGACCTGGCTGCGCGTCATGCGCCCCCACGGCCGCTACATGGGCCGGGCCTGGACCCGCCAGCGCGCCGCCAGCCACGCCCTGGACATGCTGCGCCGCGCCATGCTCGGCCTGCCTGTGGAGATGGAGGCGTAGCAGCCTGCTCAACGCCGGGAAGGAGCGTCCTTCCCCGGAACATCCTGCACAGCGCCCCATCCCGGTGTGAAGACCGGCAGCTTGCCCGCATGGCAGACAGCCGTGCTCCGGTACGTCGAACACGCTGCCGTCTCCCTTTCTTCCCTGAAACGATACCGCCCCGTTTATCGGCATGAGCTGATGGACGGGGCGGTATGTCATGACCGGGCTTTTCCGTCAAGCCGGTATCCCGGCCTGTCGCAGCCCGGGACTAGTGTTCCAGGAACTCCACCACCTTCTGGCGGAATTCCTTGTAATAGGGCTTTTCCATCATCATGGCATGGGCAGCGCCGGGCATGATCTCCAGCTTGGAGCCGGAAGGCAGCTTGCTCATGGCGGCCCGCATGCTGTCGAGGTTCAGGTACGGGTCCTTGTCACCGCCGATGACCAGGGTGGGCACCCGGATGGCGGCGGGGTCGATGAGAGGCGTCTCCGCGGAGACCAGCAGGTCGCGGCGGCCGCCGTTGGGGCTGGAGTCCTTGTCATAGCGCCAGCAGTTGGACTGGAACACGGCCACCACCTGCGGGTCCACGATGGTGTAGTCGATGGCGCCGTCCTTGGTGGTCTGGAAGTCGCCCGCCGCATGCAGCCAGGTATTGTGGTTGAAGGGCACCTTCACTTCGGCGGCACCCAGGCCCACCATGATGGGCGCATACAGCACCAACTTCTTCACCATCTCGGGATGACGGGCCACGAAGCGGCTGCTGGTGACGGTGCCCCAGCTCCAGCCCAGCACATCCAGCTTCTTCTGGCCGGAGACCTTGAGGATCTCGGCCGCGGCGGCCGCAGCATCCTCGGCGGCATAGTCGGAATTGGGCATGAAGCCGTCTTCCACTTCCTGGGATTCACCATAACCGGCCACGTCGAAGGTCCAGACAGCGAAGCCGCACGCGGCAAGGTAGCGGGCCAGGCTGTAGTCGGCATAGTTCACGTCGAACTCATGCGAGGAATAGGTCAGGCCGTGCACCAGCAGGATCTGGCGCTGGGGCTGCGTCCCGGCCACGGCCAGACGCTGCAGATGCAGGGCGACGCCGTTGCGCTCCAGCGGGAAGGTCTGGATCTGATATTCCGTGGCGGCATCAGCACGGGCCTGGACCGTGGCGACCTGAAGGGAAAAAAGCAGCACCTGCAGCATCAGCAGGCAGGACAGAAGTGAACGGATCATGGTTCCCCCCGTGTCCGCTCCCCGGATCATCCCCGCAGGAGCGGCCTTGGATGAAATGTGAAAGATGTGAGCTTTTGCGGCTGAAACCCCTTTGCAGTCGCAAAAAAATTTTATAGCATGGTTTAATATTTATAAACAACGGCGTATTCAGTTTAATGCAAAGACGCCGGGAGGCACGCGGCTGCGGCCTCTTTTCCGGGAGGGAACATGCTGGATTTCTTGAACACGGTTTCTGGGTATGTCTGGGGATGGCCATTGATGATCCTTCTGGTCGGCACGGGCCTGTGGCTGACCTTTTCCCTGCGAGCCCTGCAGTTCAGTCATCTGATCCACGCATTCACCCTCATCGTCCGCAAGACCCCCGACAGGAAGGCCCAGGGCGACATCTCCAACTTCGAGGC
Source organism: Desulfovibrio sp. SGI.230 (assembly GCF_050313065.1). NCBI lineage: Bacteria > Pseudomonadati > Thermodesulfobacteriota > Desulfovibrionia > Desulfovibrionales > Desulfovibrionaceae > Desulfovibrio > Desulfovibrio sp. SGI.230. The sequence continues at coordinate 111,563 of NZ_JBNPKS010000003.1, forward strand.
CCTGATGGTGGCCCTTTCCGCCACCGTGGGCACCGGCAATATCGCCGGTGTGGCCACGGCCATCTACATCGGCGGCCCCGGCGCGCTGTTCTGGATGTGGATGACCGGCCTTGTGGGCATGGCCACCAAGTACGCCGAGGCCGTGCTGGCCGTGAAATACCGCGTGCAGAACGAGAACGGCACCTTCAGCGGCGGCCCCATGTACTACATCTCGCGCGGGCTGGGCTGGAAATGGCTGGCCACGCTCTTCGCCTTCTTCGCGGCCATCGCCACCTTCGGCATCGGCAGTATGGTGCAGTCCAATTCCGTGGCTGACGCCCTCAACCACAGCTTTTCCATCGCTCCCGGCATCACCGGCATCGTGCTCATGGGCCTGACCGCCGCCGTCATCATCGGCGGTGTGCGCAGCATCGGCCGCGTGACCGCCCTGCTGGTCCCCGTCATGATCGCCCTCTATGTGCTGGGCGCGCTGGCGGTGATCCTCATGCACATCACCGAGATCCCCGGCGTCCTGGCCATGGTCGTGTCCAGCGCCTTCCAGCCTGTGGCGGCCACCGGCGGCTTTGCCGGCGCCACGGTGATGATGGCCATTCGTCTGGGCGTGGCCCGCGGCCTGTTCTCCAACGAATCCGGCCTGGGTTCCGCTCCCATCGCCGCCGCGGCCGCCCGCACCAGCCAGCCCGTGGTGCAGGCCCTCATCTCCATGACCCAGACCTTCATCGACACCCTGGTGGTCTGTTCCATGACCGGCCTGGTCATCCTCGTCACCGGCGTCTGGACTTCCGGCAAGAACGGCGCCCCCCTCACCTCCTATGCTTTCGAGACGGGCCTGCCCGGCGAACTGGGCGGCCTTATCGTGACCATCGGCATCATCCTCTTCGCCTACTCCACCATCCTCGGCTGGAGCTACTACGGCGAAAAGGCCATCGAATACCTGCTGGGCAGCAAGGCCATCATCCCCTACCGCTGGGCCTTCATCATCTCCGTGGGCCTGGGCGCGTCCATGAAGCTGGATCTGGTCTGGACCCTGTCCGACATCTTCAACGCCCTCATGGCCTTCCCCAACCTTATAGGCCTCATCATGCTGACCCCGGTGGTCAAGGCCGAGACACTGGCCTACCTGCGTTCCCTCAAGAAGGAACCGGCCTCCGAAGGATAGACCCGAAGCAGGGGATCCCCCCTCCTCCTGCCTGCTCCATCACGCAGCGGCATCCGTCATATCCTGCCGCTGTCCGCCTTCCGAACGGAAAGCCCCTGCTCTGCGGGGGCTTTCTTCCGTCCTGTGCCCTGCAAAATCTCCCGGACGTCGCGGCAGACCGAAGACCGGGCGTCTGCCGCGCTGCCTGCGCCCTCAGTCCCGGCAGCCTTTTGTCATCCCGAGTGCCTGCCCCTGTTGCCGCAAACAGGCTGGCCTGCTGCCCTCCGCCTGTCCGTCACAGTCGTTGCCGGGGCCGGAGGGCGCAGCACATGCCCTGTGCCCTCCGCCCACCTGCCCCTGCTTTTCGGAGGCCGTCCCAACGAGTAAGGACGCTTCCCGGCTCTGCACCTCTCCCTCTTGCCTATCTGTCCTTCAGGCCCGCGTCGCCTGCGCTCCGTGCCCCTCTCCGGGATGCCGGACAGGCATCAGGAAAAAAGCGGCTTTCCCCGCCGCTATGGGGAGATTTCCCCATGTAAGCTCTTCCTCCTGAGAGCCATTCCTGTCCGCATGCGGGTGTGGCAGCTGTTTTTTGTGAAGAAAATAACGAATAAAAGCAGTCACCTGTACCGCATCTTCCGGCCACAGGCCGCTGATGGAGCCAATTTCAGGATTCTCCTGATACCGGCCGCCCCGCCGTACGCGTAGGGTAAGGCCATCAAAAGGAATGCATGTGGGGCACCGCCCCACCAGACAGTAAAGGGGGATCACATGGCGCGCAACGCACTTGCAACGACGGCCCGTGCCGTCAAAGCCACTGCCGGGCAGTGGCTCGTTCTGTTTTTCCTGACCTTCGTCCTGGCCTGTCCGGCCATCAGCATGGCGGCCGATGCCGCCGCTACGGCTCCTGCCGCCCAGACGAACGTCGTCACCGTGGCCGATGCCCAGGATACGGCCGTGACGCCTTCGCCGGTGGCCGCCACCACGGGCGACGTGCAGACCGCCCAGGTCGTGGACAACCATCCGTGGTGGTTCTGGCCTGTGGCGCTGCTTTTCTTCTGCTTCATCCTCGGCATCATCGCCGTTATGGCCGGCGTGGGCGGCGGCGTGCTCTTCGTGCCGCTGGTCTCGGGCTTCTTCCCCTTCCATCTGGACTTCGTCCGCGGCGCGGGCCTGCTGGTGGCCTTGGCCGGTGCCCTGGCTGCCGGTCCCGGTCTGCTGCGCCGTAACTTCGCCAACCTGCGTCTGGCCCTGCCCGTGGCCCTCATCGCCTCGGCCTGCTCCATCGTGGGCGCCATGCTGGGCCTGGCCCTGCCCACCGACATCATCCAGACCTGCCTTGGCGTGACCATCCTGGGCATCGCCGTACTGCTCTTCTTCTCCAAGAACTCCGTGCGTCCCGTGGTCAACAAGCAGGACGCCGTGGGCCTGGCCTTGGGCATGAACGGTGTGTTCCTCGAGCCCAGCACCGGTGAAGTGGTGGACTGGAAGACCCACCGCACCCTGGCCGGTCTGCTGCTGTTCATCGTCATCGGCATCATGGCCGGTATGTTCGGCCTGGGCGCCGGCTGGGCCAACGTGCCCGTGCTCAACCTGCTCATGGGCGTGCCGCTGAAGGTCAGCGTGGGTACCTCCAAGTTCCTGCTCTCCATCACCGATACTTCCGCCGCCTGGGTCTACCTGAACCAGGGCTGCGTGATCCCGCTGATGGCCATCCCGTCCATCGTGGGCCTGATGCTCGGTTCCGTGGTGGGTGTGCGCCTGCTGGCCAAGGCCAAGCCCAAGTTCATCCGTATCATGGTCATCGCCGTGCTGTTTTTCTCTGGCGCCAAGGCGCTGCTGAAGGGCCTGGGCTGGTAAGCTGCCGGGCATGAAGGAGACAGAAAAATGAACAAGAATGACATCCAGGCTTCGCCCGCGCAATTGCGCTATGCCGATACTCTGTTCTATGGTTCCCTCATCGGTTTCGTGATCATGCTCATCACCTACGTCCTGTACGTGACGGGCATCCTCACCCCGCAGATCCCCCTGGACGACCTGCCGCGCCTGTGGACCGGCAGCGCCGCCGATTACCGTGCCGCCGGCAGCATCCCGCAGGGCTGGGGCTGGCTGGCCCTCATCGGCAAGGGCGACATCTGCAACTTTGTGGGCATCATCATCCTGGCGGGCCTGACCATCGTCTGCTTCGCCCAGCTGGCGCTTTCCCTGGCGCGTCGCAAGCAGTGGCTGCTGTGCGTCATCGCCATCCTCGAAGTGCTGGTGCTGGTGCTGGCCGCCTCCGGCATCCTGGTGGGCGGCGGGCATTAGGCCGACGGAGCACAGGCCGCGCCGTTCCTGCGCGGGAGGTCGCATGTTTTCTGCAATCAAAGCGTATTTCGGGCATCTGCTGGAAGTGCCGGACGCCGTATCACCAGCGCGTTACCGCTCACTGCGGCGCATCATGACCATCCTGATGGTCACGGTGTCGGTGACGCCGCTGCTGATCCTCACCGGTATCAACCACGCCCAGTACATGAGCACCCTGGAACGGGAGATGGAGAACCCGCTCTACGCCATGGTGCGCAAATCGCAGGCCTCGATGGAGCTTTTCCTCGGCGAGCGGGCCTCCACCGTCAGTCTGATCGCCCATGCCTACAGCTTTGACGACCTGACCAACGAGCAGACCCTCAACCGCGTCTTCCTGGCGCTCAAGAGCGAGTTCCAGGGCTTCGTGGACATGGGCCTGGTGGATGTGAACGGGCGGCAGGTGGCCTATGTGGGCCCCTACAAGCTCAAGGACGCCGACTACGCCGGACAGCCCTGGCTCAGCGAGGCCCAGGTCAAGGGCCGCTACATCAGCGACGTCTTCCTGGGGCTGCGCGGCTTCCCGCACATGGTCATCGCCGTGCACCGCATGGAAGAGAGCGGCCGGGAATGGACCCTGCGCGTGACCATCGACACCTCCCGGCTGGAACGCCTGGTGGCGGCCGTGGGCCTGATGCAGGATACCGACGCCTTTCTCTGTGACAGCCGGGGCGTGCTCCAGACCAACTCCCGTTTCTACGGCAAGGTGCTGGACAAGCTGCCCCTGACCCTGCCGCCCCAGTCCTTCGAGACCACGGTGCGGCCCTGGAAGGACGACAGCGGACAGGATCTCATGGTGGCCTATACCAGCCTGGCGGGCACGGACTTCATGCTCCTGGCCGTCAAGCCCACCCTGGACATCTACAAACCCTGGACGGCCCTGCGCAGCGAGCTGCTGCTGGTCTTCTGCGGCGGCATCGCCATCATCGTGCTGGTCTCGCACCTGCTGATGAAGCATCTGGTGGGACGCCTGCAGGCCAGCGACGAACGCCGCGTGGCGGTCTTCGCCCAGATGGAACACAACCAGAAGCTCTCCTCCATCGGCCGGCTGGCAGCCGGGGTGGCCCACGAGGTCAACAACCCCCTGGCCGTCATCAATGAAAAGGCGGGCCTTGGTCTCGACCTGTTGCACATGAGCGGCAACTTCGAGCGCAAGGACAGGCTCATCAGCCTGCTGGAGGCCATCGAGAGCACCGTGGAACGTGCCCGCGGCATCACCCACCGTCTGCTGGGCTTTGCCCGGCGCATGGAGGCCAACCGCCAGGAACTGAGCGTGCCCGAAGTGCTGACCGAGACCATGGGCTTTCTGGAACGCGGCGCCAAGAACCGCGGCGTGACCATCGGCACGGACTTTGCCGAAGGCCTGCCGGACATTGTGTCCGACCGCGGCCAGCTGCAGCAGGTCTTCCTCAACATCATGGGCAATGCCCTGGATGCGGTGCCTGACGGCGGCAAGGTGGACATCGCCTGCAGCCGGATGGCCGACGGCGGGCTGCTGGTGCGCGTCACCGACAACGGCAAGGGGATGAGCCCGGAAGTGATCAAGCACATCTTCGAGCCCTTCTATTCCACCAAGAAGGAGAAGGGCAACGGTCTGGGCATGTTTATCACCTACGGTATCGTGCGCCGTCTCGGCGGCGAGATCACCGTGGACAGCACCGAAGGCAAGGGCACGACGGTCAGCATCACGCTGCCGCTTACACCGCCGGAACGTCCTGTGGAGGCTTAAGATGGCACTGCGTGTATTGTTGGCCGATGACGAGAAGGAATTCGTGGAGACCCTGGCCGAGCGTCTGGATCTGCGCGGTATCGAAGTACGGGTGGCCCTGGACGGCAAGGCGGCCCTGACCACCCTGGACGAGATGGCGGCCGCGGAGGCCCTGCCCGACGTGATGGTGGTGGACCTGCTCATGCCCGGCATGACCGGGGACGCCGTCCTCCAGCAGGTGCGCCGGAAGTACCCCGGCCTGCCGGTCATCGTGCTCACGGGGCATGACTCCGTGGACGATTCCGGCGACAGCCCCGTGGCCAGTGCCTTCGCCTGCCTGACCAAGCCGCTGAGCCTGGGCATGTTCCTGGAAACGCTGGAAGCCGCTGCCCGTTCCGGCGGCACCGGCAGCGACAAGGCCAGGGGGGCGTAGCATGACCGATTCGCAATGCATGGGACGTCTGCTGGCCTCGGCCACGCACGACATGCGCAACGTGCTGGCCGTGATCCGCGAATCCGCCGGACTGGCGCAGGACATGGTGCAGCTGGCCGCCGGGGCCGACAAGCCCGCCGACCCGCGCGTCATCAAGGCCCTGAAGGAAGCCCAGCAGCAGATCCTGCGGGGCGCGGCTCTGGCCGAGTGCATGGAGTACCTGGCCCAGGTCAGCCATAGCGAGAACGAGAACGCGCCCTGCGACCTGGCGCGTGTGGCCGGCACCTTCTGCCTCATGGCGGCCCGCCGGGCCCGCGCCGTGCAGATGGTGCTGGAATCTGCCGACAGCGAAGAACCCGTATGGTCCGCCGTGCCCGCCCTGGCGGTGCTGCGCGCCCTGCTGGACATCTTCGACCTGTGCGCCTCCGTGGGCGGGCAGGTGAAGCTCCGCTTTTCCGCCGGTCGCCAGAACAAGGTGGAAGGCATCATCATCGAAGTTTGCGACGGCGCCAATCGCGACATGGCCCTGGCGGCCCTGACGGGCAGCCCCCTGCTCAACGCCCGGCCCCGGCCCGGCTGGCAGGCCCTGCTGATGCCCTGGCGCGATCCGGCACAGCGCTTTTTCCTCTCCATTTCCGCCTGCGGGAGTGAAGACTAGAACGACATTTTTCCCGGCATCACCGGGTGAAGGAGAATGGCATGAGCAAGGAAGAGATCAAGATTCTGCTGGTAGACGACGAAAAACAGTTTGTGGACACGCTTGCCGAGCGCCTTGCCATGCGCGGTTTTTCAGCGCGCGTGGCCTATGACGGCCCGCAGGCCCTCAAAGCCGTTGAAGAGCCCACCGACGTCATCGTCCTGGACCTGCGCATGCCCGGCATGGACGGTTTCGAAGTGCTGCGCAGCGTCAAGAAGAGCAACCCCCAGGTGCAGGTCATCATCCTGACCGGTCACGGCGGTGATGCCGAAGAACAGACGGCCTACCGCATGGGCGCCTACAACTTCCTCAAGAAACCCATGGACATCGACGAGCTGCTGAACAGCATCCGCATGGCCTACCGCGACAAGGTGGAGAACGCCATGGTGGCTGTCAGCCTGGCCGAAGGCGGTGATTTCGACGCCGCCCAGGATGTCCTCAACGAAAAAGACCTCCTGGCCGAGCACAAGCTTTAGGCCGCCATTGCCCCTGTCCGGCGGCAGTACCGCCGGACAGGAAAGATCCCGCACGCTCCGGGCGTGCATCATGTTGACGCATTGTCGCAAGGGGGAAAGACGTCATGCGTGTACTCATCGTCGACGACGAACAGGCCTTTGCCGAACCGCTGGCACAGCGCCTGGAGCTGCGCGGTATCGAGGCTGCCGTGGCCGGCGATGCGGAAACGGCCCTGGGCATGCTCTCCCGGCAGGAATGGGATCTGGTCTTTCTGGATGTCTGCCTGCCGGGCATGGACGGCGTCTCCCTGCTCAAGCTCCTGCAGGAACATGAACCGCGTCCCGATGTGGTCATGCTCTCCGGCGCCACGGAGATGAGCCAGGCGGTCAAGGCCATGCGGCGCGGCGCGCTCAACTGGCTTGCCAAGCCCGTCTCGCTGGATGCGGTGCTGGAAGAATGCCGCAAGGCCCGGGAGCGGGCCGAATCCCGGCGCCAGGCCTGGCGTCTGGCCGAAGAGGCCCGCCTGCGCAGTCTGGGCCGCATCGCCGAAGGCGTGGCCCACGAAGTCAACAACCCCCTGAACATCATCGTCCAGGCCGCGGGCCTCATGGGCGACAGTCTGGACAGCCCCGAGGCCGAGGCCCTGCCCGACATCGAGGACCTGCGCGAGTCCCTCAAGGCCATCGTGACCCAGAGCATGCGCGTGCGCGAGATCACCCGCAAGCTGCTCATGGCCGGTGTGGGCCTGGACCCCCGCAGCGCGCCCATGGACGTGCAGGCCGTGGTCTCCCGTGTCCTGACCCTGCTGCAAGGCCGCATGGACAGCCTCAAGGTGACCTGCCGGCTGCACTTCCCGCCGGAATGGGGCGAGGACGCGCCCCGTCCCCTGGGCTCCGCGCTGGAGCTGGAACAGATCTGCCTGCATCTGGTGGAGAACGCCCTGGACGCCATGCCCGAGGGCGGCACGCTGGACATCGGCGCCCGGCTGCTGCCCGCCGATGACGACGGCACCACCTGGTACGAACTTTCGGTGGCCGACAGCGGTACCGGCATCGCTGACGACATCATGCCCCATATTTTCGAGCCCTTCTTCACCACCCACCGTCAGGCGGGCCGGGCTGCGGGCCTGGGCCTTTCCGTGGCCACGGGCCTTGCCCACGGTCGGGGCGGCCAGATCACGGCGGCCAACCGCCCCGAAGGCGGGGCCCTGTTCCGCCTGCTGCTGCCCCTGCCCGTCAGCGAGAGCCGGAGCGAGGGCAACGAGTGAGTGCCTCCCGCACCGCATTTTTCCCCAAGGCCCCCTCTCCGGGCCATGGCCGCTCCGGCGGCCCCAGCGATCAGCCACACCCACACAGTCCCTGCAGGCCCTTCGGACCGGCAGGGACTGTTTTTTTACGACTGCCCGGCACGGCTTTCTGCCGCCCTGACGGCATCCTGAAAAAACGCCTGTCATCCCGCTGTGTTGTCTGCCCGCATCCGGTCGATTCCGGCAAATGCGCCCGCGGGGCATTTTTTTCTTTTCAAACGGCCTCAAGGATGCTACACAAGCGCAGCGTGTGGCGCTCACCCCGCTTTGAGGGGCCTTTTTTCCATCCCGTTTCTCCGTGCGCCATGCCCGCCGCCCCGTGCGGCCCCATTTTCGCAACAACGGCCCGTCATGGCCGAAGGGAGACCCATGTCCTCATTACCCTGCATCGTTCTGGTGGGACGCCCCAACGTGGGCAAGTCCACTCTGTTCAACCGCCTGATCCGCAGCAACCGCGCCATCACCCATGACCGTCCCGGCGTGACCCGCGACCGCATGGAAGGTGTGGTCCGCCGCAAGGGCCATCCTGATTTCGGCATCGTGGATACCGGCGGCATCACCCTGGATGCCCATGCCATGGTCACCGCAGGCCCCGAAGGCATCCGCGGCTTCGAGTCCGACATCCTGCGCCAGGCCGAGGCGGCCATGAAGGACGCCTGTGCCGTGGCCTTCGTGGTGGACGGCCGTGACGGCCTGCTGCCCCTGGACGAATATCTGGCGGCCCACATCCGCCGCATGGGCCTGCCCACCCTTTGCGTGGTCAACAAGGTGGACGGCCTGGAAAAGGAAGACGAGCTGCTGGCCGAGTTCCACAGCCTGGGCTTCCCCCTGCTGCCGGTCTCGGCCGAGCACGGGCACAACATCCGCGCCCTCACCGAAGAACTGGCCGACCTGCTGCCCGATGATTACGAAGCCGAACACGAGCCCCCGGCCCTGCGCCTGGCCATGCTGGGCCGCCCCAATGCGGGCAAGTCCTCCATGATCAACGCCCTGGCCGGTGAGGAACGCATGATCGTCTCCGACGTGGCCGGCACCACCCGCGACAGCGTGGACGTGCGCTTCGAGCGCGACGGTCAGGATTACGTCTTTGTGGATACCGCCGGGGTGCGCCGCCGTACCAAGATCACGGACATCGTGGAAAAGTACTCCGTCAACGCGGCCCTCAAGTCCACCACCAAGGCCGACGTGACCCTGCTGACCCTGGACGCCACCGAAGGCGTGAGCCAGCAGGACAAGCGCCTCATGGATCTGCTGGATACCCGCAAGATCCCCTTCATGGTGCTGGTCAACAAGTGCGACCTGGTGCCCGCCGGTCAGCTCAAGCAACTGCTGCAGAACGTGAGCGAGATGCTGGCCTTCTGCAAGCATGTGCCCATCCTCACGGTCTCGGCCCTCAAGGGCACGGGCCTGAACAAGATCCTGCCCATGGCCCGCAAGATCCATGAGGAATGCGCCATCCGCGTGCCCACCGGCCAGCTCAACCGTGCCATGGAAGAAGTGCTGACCCGCCACCAGCCCCCGGTGGTCAAGCGCGTGCGCGCCAAGTTCTTCTATCTGACCCAGGCCGAGTCCCAGCCGCCGACCTTCGTCTTTTTCGTCAGTGACGCCGACCGCGTGCCGGAAAGCTATGCCCGCTATCTGGAACGCGCCCTGCGCCGCATCTTCGGCATCACGCATGCGCCCATGCGCCTGCACCTGCGTTCCAGCCACAAGAAATCACAGTAGATATGTGGCCGTGCGGGGGAGATGGATTTGTGTGTCCATCCGGCAAACCGCATTGACAGGAATCAGATAAAGATGCAATAGAAAGGGCTTATACTGCCGCAAGGTAGACGTCGCTTTGCTGTTGTGCGACGCCCGGCAGTGCATGGAGTCTCTCAAGGAGGGAGAAAATGAAAAAGTGCATGACCTGGCTCATGGCCGCGCTGTGCAGCGTTGCCGTTGCGGCTCCTGCCATGGCCGCCGACACCATCAAAATCGGCGTGCAGGGCGCCCATTCCGGCGACCTGGCCTCGTACGGCGTCCCCAGCCTCAATGCCGCCAAGATCGTCATTGAAGAAGCCAACGCCAAGGGCGGCGTGCTGGGCAAAAAGATCGAACTGGTGTCCCAGGACGACCAGTGTAAGCCCGAACTGGCCACCAACGCCGCGACCAAGCTGATCTCCGACAAGGTCGTGGCCATCATGGGCCCCATCTGCTCCGGCGCCACCAACGCCTCCCTGCCCATGTATGAAAGCGCCAACATCATCAGCATCTCCCCCACGGCCACCACGCCTGCCCTGACCCTGGAAGGCAAGCACCCCCTGTTCCTGCGCACCGTGGCCAACGACAATGCCCAGGCCCAGCTGACCAGCAGCTACATCATCGAAGTGCTGAAGGCCAAGAAGGTCGCCTACCTGCATGACAACGGCGAATACGGCAAGGGCTTTGCCCAGCAGAACCGCGGCATCCTCGAAAAGGCCGGCGTCGAGACCGTCCTGTTCGAAGCCGTGACCCCCGACGCCGTGGACTTCTCCGCCGTGGTGCGCAAGCTGCGTCGCGCCAAGGCCGACGTCCTGATCTTCGGCGGCTACCAGAACACCGCCTCCAAGCTGGTGCAGCAGATGCGCCGCGACCGCGTCAAGACCCCCCTCATCGGTCCTGACGGCGTGAAGGACGAGACCTTCCTCAAGATGACCGGCAAGGACAGCGAAGGCGTCATGGCCTCCTATCCCAAGGATACCAGTACCCTGGCCATGTACAAGCACGCCCGCGAAGCCCACGTCAAGCAGTTCGGCAGCGAGCCCGGCTTCGGTTACTACAACGCCTATGCCGCCACCCAGGCCCTCATCAAGGCCATCGAAGTGGCCGGCAGCACCGAGACCGACAAGATCATGGCCGCTCTGAAGAGCACCGAAGTGGACACCCCTCTGGGCAAGATGTCCTTCAACAAGGCCGGTGACGCCACCGGTCTGGGCCTGTCCGTCTACGTGGTGAAGGACGGCAAGTTCGTCGAAAGCGACCACAGCGTCACTCTGCATTAATAGGATACTATGGCGCACGGGCGCGGAGGCATGGCCTCCGCGCCCTCTTGCCCGCTGCGCCCGGGTAAACCGCAGCCCCTGTAACGGCATGGACTTCCAGTACTTTATCGAACTTTTCTTCGGCGGCCTCACACGCGGCAGCATCTATGCCCTCATCGCCCTGGGCTATACGCTGGTGTACGGCATCATCGAACTGATCAACTTCGCACACGGCGAAATCTACATGCTGGGCGCCTTCACGGCCCTGCTGGTAGCCGGTGTGCTGGGCATCGTCGGTTTCCCCGCCGGAGGCATCCTCATCGTTGCGGCCCTCGCGGCCGTGGTCTGGAGCGCGGCCTACGGCTATACTCTGGAAAAGGTGGCCTACAAACCCCTGCGCGGCGCCCCGCGTCTGTCGCCCCTCATCTCGGCCATCGGCATGTCCATCTTCCTACAGAACTATGTGCTGCTGGCGCAGACCTCTGACTATGTCCCCTTCCCCCGCCTGCTGCCGGAGATGGAGTTTCTGGATTACCTGGGCAACATCATGGGCCCCAGTGATTTCCTGATCCTCGCCACCAGCACGCTGGCCATGGTCTCCCTGAGCCTGTTCATCCGCTATACCCGCATGGGCAAGGCCATGCGCGCCACCGCGCAGAACCGCAAGATGGCCCTGCTGCTGGGCATCAATGCCGACCGCATCATCTCGCTTACCTTCATCGTCGGCTCGGCCCTGGCGGCCCTGGGCGGCGTGCTCATCGCCTCCCACATGGGACAGGTCAACTTCGGCATCGGCTTCCTGGCCGGCCTCAAGGCCTTCACGGCCGCGGTGCTCGGCGGCATCGGTTCCATCCCCGGTGCCATGGTGGGCGGCCTTGTGCTGGGTATCGCCGAGAGCATGACCACCGGCTACCTGTCGGGCAACTATGAGGATGCCCTGGCCTTTGCCCTGCTCATCCTCATCCTCATCTTCCGTCCCGACGGCATCCTCGGCAAAGCGAAAGTGCAGAAGGTGTAGCCAATCATGATGCAATATCTTACAAAAGCCCTTTTGGCTGCCTGTTGGTTCATGCTCCTGACCTTCCCGGTCATGGGCATCAAGCTCAACAGCGTTGACCAGACCGTGGAATGGCAGTTCGACAGGGTCATCCTGCTGGGCGTGGCCATCTTCTTCCTTTCCATGCTCTGGAACTGGTGTTTCAGCCGCAAGGCCCGCGGCATCCCGCTGATCCGCCTGCCCGAAGGCCTGGGCAAGGGCCTGCACAGCCTGGTCACCCTGCCCAACCGCAATACCACCACCCGTCTGACCAGCCTCGGCCTGCTGCTGGCCGTCATGATCGTCATGCCTCTGGTGAGCTCCTTCTACCAGACCAACATCATGATCTCGGCCATGCTCTATGTCATCCTGGCCCTGGGCCTGAACATCGCCGTGGGCATCGCCGGTCAGCTGGTGCTGGGCTATGTGGCCTTCTACGCCGTGGGCGCCTATTCCTACGCCCTGCTCAACCAGGCGTTCGGCCTGGGCTTCTGGGCCTGTCTGCCCGTGGGCGGCTTCATGGCCATCGTTTTCGGCCTGGCCCTGGGCTTCCCCGTGCTGCGCCTGCGCGGTGACTATCTGGCCATCGTGACCCTGGGCTTCGGCGAGATCGTGCGCCTGGTGCTGCTCAACTGGACCAGCCTCACCGGCGGTTCCGGCGGCATCAAGAACATCCCCGGCCCCTCCTTCTTCGGCCAGGAGCTGGAGATCGCCGCCAACACCATCTTCATTTACTATCTGGTGCTGCTGGCCGTGATCCTGACCATCATCGTCATCAGCCGCCTCAAGAACTCCCGTGTGGGCCTTGCCCTGCAGGCCCTGCGTGAAGACGAGATCGCCTGTGAGGCCATGGGCATCGACCTGGCCCGCGTCAAGCTCTCGGCCTTTGCCCTGAGCTCCTGCTGGGCCGGTTTCGCCGGCGTCATCTTCGCGGCCAAGACCACCTTCATCAACCCCGCCAGCTTCACCTTCATGGAATCGGCCATGATCCTCTCCATGGTGGTGCTGGGCGGCATGGGCTCCATCGTGGGCGTGGTCATCGCCGCCACCATCCTCATCCTGGCTCCCGAATACCTGCGTGCCTTCTCCGAGTACCGCATGCTGATCTTCGGCGCCATCATGGTCATCATGATGATCTTCCGGCCCCAGGGCCTCGTCACCGGTGAGCGCCGCCGCTACCGCATCACCGCCCTGCAGGGCGGCAACAAAGGAGAACGCGCATGAAACCCGTCCTTGAAGTCAAGGGCCTGACGCGTGACTTCGGCGGTCTGCGCGCCCTCAACGAGCTGGACCTGACCGTCAACGAAGGCGAGATCGTGGCCCTCATCGGCCCCAACGGCGCCGGCAAGACCACCTTCTTCAACTGCGTCACCGGCATCTACAAGCCCACGGAAGGCACCGTGCACCTGTACGGCGCCAACGGCGAGAAGCATCTGCTCAACGGGCGCAAGCCCCACCTCATCACGGCGCTGGGCATGGCCCGCACCTTCCAGAACATCCGTCTGTTCAGCGACATGACCGTGTTGGAGAACGTGATGATCGGCCGTCACTGCCGCACCAAGGCCGGCATCTGGGGCGCGCTGACCCGCAACCCCGCCACCCGTCGCGAAGAGCAGGAATCCATCGACATCTCCTACAGCCTGCTGGAGACCGTGCACCTGCAGGATCTGTGGAACGAAAAGGCCTGCAACCTGGCCTACGGTGCCCAGCGCCGTCTGGAGATCGCCCGCGCCCTGGCCACCGAGCCCCGCATGCTGCTGCTGGACGAACCCGCCGCCGGCATGAACCCGCAGGAGACCAACGAGCTCAAGGATCTGGTGCTCCAGATCCGCGCGGACCGGGATCTTTCCATCCTGCTCATCGAGCACGACATGGGCATGGTCATGTCCCTGTCCGACCGCATCTATGTCATGGAATACGGTTCGCGCATCGCTGCCGGCACTCCCGCGGAAGTGCGCAGCAACCCGCGCGTCATTCAGGCCTATCTGGGAGAAAGCGAAGATGCTTGAAGTCAAGGGCATTGATACCTACTACGGCAACATCCAGGCCCTGCGCGACGTTTCCCTGCGCGTGGATGACGGCGAGATCGTGACCCTCATCGGTGCCAACGGCGCCGGCAAGTCCACCACGCTCATGACCATCTGCGGCATCAACCGGCCGCGCAAGGGCGAGATCCTCTGGAACGGCGAGCCCATCCACGAGCTGCCCCCGCACGAGATCGTCCGCCTGGGCATCTCGCAGGTGCCCGAAGGCCGCCTCATCTTCCCCGACCTGAGCGTGCGCGAGAACCTCGACCTGGGCGCCTTCCTGCGCAACGACGTGCAGGGCATCAAGGAAGACATGGACTATGTGTTCGACCTCTTCCCCATCCTGGCCCAGCGCCGCAAGCAGACCGGCGGCACCCTGTCCGGTGGCGAACAGCAGATGCTGGCCATCAGCCGCGCCCTCATGGCCCGGCCCAAGCTGCTCCTGCTGGACGAGCCCTCGCTGGGCCTCGCACCCATCATCATCCAGCAGATCTTCCAGATCATCCAGCGCGTCAACGCCAACGGCACCACGGTCTTCCTGGTGGAACAGAACGCTAACCAGGCCCTGCGCATCGCCCACCGCGGCTATGTGATGGAGAACGGCCGTATCGTCACCAGCGACAGCGCCGAGAACCTGCTCAAGAGCGAGGACGTGCGTTCCGCCTATCTGGGCATGTAAAAATCAATGGATCCTAACTGCCCTGCCGGGCGGTATTGTTGGAAGGGAAGGAGCCGCCTTGCGCGAAAGCTCCTTCCCTTTTTTGATGCTCGTGGAGCAGGGCTTGCAGCAAGCATGGTCTTGTTCGGCAGTATGCAGCCGTCCCGCTGACAGCTTGCTATCTCTTGCATCTCGTCGAAGAGTATTCCCCGCATGCGTGGGGATGAACCGAGAACGCGCCGATGGACTTGCCGGCGAAGGCAGTATTCCCCCCGTGGGGATGGCCGAGCGAACATATGGACAAGGGGAATGACAAAGAGCCCCCCTGCGCGTGGAGCGCCCCACGCAGAAACGCCTCTCCCGCATGAGACGGAAGAGGCGTTTTGCTATCATGGAAACAGGGATGGAAGCCCTGCCGTGATGCGAGCTTTTTCTCCTACTCCACCACCTTCGGCGTGCCCGATACCGGCAAGGTACCGGTGCGGATGAAGGTATCCACCAGGCCGAAGACCAGATCGTTGCCGCAGAAATGCCCGCGCGCGATGGAGGCCCGGAACTCGGGCAGGCGTTCCTCGAAGCGGCGCAGCAAGGCGGGCTCCAGGGTCATCATGTCGGCCTGCATGCCGTAGTTCAGACGTTCGAGGTACAGGGCGTTGAAACACTGTTCCACCATGGCCTTGAGCGGCAGGCTCAGGATGGGCTTGCCCAGGTGCAGGGCCTCGGTCATCAGGGTATGGCCGCCGCCCTGGATGACGTAGGAACAGCCTTCCAGCAGCTTGAGGAAGCCCTCTTCGCTCTTCTTCATGAAGATGACGTTGCCCTCGCGGCCTTCCGTCCGGTCATAGCCGAAGACATAGCAGGGGCGATCCGTGGCCTGGAGCAAGAAGTCCACCAGCTTGCGGTGCGTGGAATTGCTCTGGTAGACCACCACATGGCCGTCATCACGGGGATTGAGGCGCAGCACGCTTTCACGCAGGATGGGGGGCACCACGCGGGCGTGGTAGCGGGGCTGCACCGGCGGCGCATAGAAGGAGACCAGCAGGTTCTGCTCCGTGGGCCGGAACAGGTAGCGGGGCGTGATGCCCTGCAGCAGGTGATCCCACCACATGCGCGGCGGCAGCCAGCCGTGGCGACAGCAGGTGATGACGTGCTGATGGTCGAGGGTCAGGCAGTGCAGCCCGGCCTTCTCGGCCGCACGCGGCACGAAGTACTCCAGGTCCGTCATGCAGACGTCGGGCTTGAACTGGTCGATAAGGCGCAGCACTTCATCCACATAGCGCTGACGGTGCCAGAGCAGCGGGATGGCCTTGCGCACCGTGGCGCCCACATCCACCTGATAGTTGCGGAACACCGTGCCCAGATTGGGGATGCGGTGCACCCGGAATTCGGGCTCCAGTATCTTGGGGGCGTCGTCATTGGCCACGAACAGAAATTCGTGTGCGCCCAGACGGCGGGCGATGGTCAGCCCGCGCATGGCATGGCCATGCCCTGTCCCGTGGATGCCGTAAAGGATTCGCGCCATTCTTTCCCCCTGTGGTATAAACGCTAGTCATACCAACGGGCTTTGACAGCGTCAACCGCGCACGCCTCCACGCGCGCAACTTGTCCTGCTGCCGGAAAAAACATATCTCTGCCGGAGGAGCCCACGCCAAGGACACGCCATGAACAGCCTCCGATACATCCATGCCGCCGACCTGCATCTGGACACCCCCTTCCTGGGCCTGAGCCGTACCGATGCCGGAGAGGCCCTGCAAGCGCAGCTGCGCGACGCCACCTTCACGGCACTGCAACGCCTGTTCGACCAGTGCGAGCGCCTGCGGCCGGACTTTCTTGTCCTGGCCGGGGACATCTACAATCAGGAAGAGCACAGCGTCAAAGCCCAGCTGGCCCTGCGCGACGGCTGTGTGCGCCTGCAGGCCTGCGGCATCCCGGTCTTCTGGGCCCACGGCAACCATGACCCGCTGGACTCCCGGCTGAAGACCGTGGACTGGCCCGACAACGTGACCATCTTCGGCCCGGAGCCCGAACAGCATGTGCTGTACCGGGACGGGGCTCCCCTTGCCGTGATCCACGGCATCAGCCATGCCCGCATCAGGGAGGCCCGCAACCTGGCCCTCCTCTTCCACCGCCAGCCGGAGACGGATTGCTTCCAGCTGGGCGTGCTGCATTGCAGCGTGGAAGGCAGCCCCACGCAGGACAGATACGCCCCCTGCTCGCTGGACGATCTGCGCGCCGCCGGTCTGGATGCCTGGGCCCTGGGCCATGTGCACGAACGCCGCATTCTGGCGCGCCATCCCTTCATCGCCTATCCCGGCAATACCCAGGGACTCCACATCAATGAAGGCGGCCCGCGCGGCTGTCTGCTGGTCACTGCCGAGGCCTGCGACGGTGCTTTCTCCTGCCGGGAAGAGTTCCTGCCGCTGGGGCCGGTACAATGGCAGCGTCCGGTCATCGGTCTGGACGCCGTGGAACAGCTCGACGCCGTGGAGGACAGGTTGCTGGAGGCCCTGACCACGGTCACGGAAAGCGCTGACGCATCCTGCACGCTCATGGTCGTGCGCCTGTGCCTACAGGGACGCACCCCGCTGGACAGTCTGCTGCGCCGCCCGGAGACCTGCCGCGACCTGCGGGAGCGCCTGCATCAGGCTCCCCTGCCCCTGCCTGTCCACATCAAGGATCTGTGCGTGGAGACGGCCCCCGCTGTGGATATGGCCGCCTGCCTGCAACGCCAGGATCTGCTGGGCGAGGCCCTGCGTCTGGCGGAAGGGCTCGAGCAGCAGCCCGAAGCGCTGGCCGCCTTTGCCGAGGAGGAGCTGGCGCCCCTGTTCCGGCACTGCCCCGCCGGGATGCTCGACATGCCGGAAGGGGAAGATCTCCAGGACCTGCTGGACGAAGCCCGCTATCTCTGCCTGGACATGCTGGAGGGGAAGTGATGCGCCTGCTCTCGTTCCATGCAGACGGTTTCGGCATCCTTGCCCAAACGGGCGCCGAGGGCCTCGGCCCGGGCATCAACATTTTTCTGGGCGACAACGAAGCCGGCAAGTCCACCTGTCTGGCCTTCCTGCGGGCCATGCTCACCGGCTATCCCTCCGGGCGCAAGGAACGTCAGGCCGGCCAGCCCCTGCGCGGCGGACAGGCCGGGGGCAGCCTGACGCTGGAAAGCGGCCTCCACGGCCTGCTGCATCTGCATCGCCGCCCCGGCCCGGGCAGCGGCCGTTTGCAGCTCACCGGCCCCGACGGGGCCCCTGTGCCGGAAAGCCTGCTGGAGCAGCTCTTCCGGGGCATCGACCGTCAGGTCTACAGCAATGTTTTCGGCTTCAGTCTGGGGGAATTGCAGCGCTTCGAGAGCCTGGACGACGAGGCCGTGCGCCATGCCCTCTACGGGGCCAGCTTCGGCACGGGCCTGCGTTCCCCGGCCGATGTGCTGCGCGCCCTGCAACAGCAGGCCGACGCCATCTATCGCCCGCAGGGCCGCAAGCTGCCCCTCAATGTCCAGATGGGCTGCTGGCAGGAGCTGCGGGCCCGCATCCGTCAGGCCGACGCCCGGAGCGGCAGCTACGACGCCCTGTGCGCCCAGTGGCAGCAGCGCAAACAGGATCTGGAAGACCTCCGCCGCCGCAAGACGGAGCTGGAGACCGCCCTGCGCCGTACGGAACGGCGCCTCTCGGTCTGGGAGCAGTGGCGGGAGTGGCATCTGCTGGGGATGCGTCTGGAGCGCCTTTCCGGCCTGCCGCAGGATTTCCCGCCGCAGGGGCGCGAGCGTCTGGCCCGTCTGCGCGAAAGGGAGGAGGAAGGCCGGCATGCCCTGCAGGGCCTTCGGGAACAGTGCGCGCGCACACGCGAACGGCTCCGGGAGCTGTGCCCGGATCAGGCCCTTGTGGCGGCCCTGCCCCGTCTGCGCGCCCTGACGGAACAGACCTCCACCTACCGGCAAGCCCTGACCGACCTGCCGCTGGCGCGTCTGCGCAAGGAACAGATCGCCCGCCGTCTGCAGGAAGAGCTTTCCCGTCTGGGCCCTGACTGGGATTGCGCCCGCATCCGTGCCACGGACCGCTCTGTCTTCGGCCGGGAGGAAGTGGAACGGCAGGCCGCCACACTGGCGACCTGTACGACGGCCCTGCAGATGGCCCGCCAGCGGGAAGACGAGGCCGCCGCCGCGCTGGCACAGGCTGAAGAGACCCACCAGGCACACCTGCAACGTCTGGAGGCCCTGCCCGACCGCCAGCCGCCTCTGGACGGCGGCCAACAACGCCACCTGCAACGCCTTCTGGAAAACTGGCAGGAAAAGCAGGGAGACCTCCCCCGCTGGCAGCGACGGCAGCAACGGGCCCGGGAAGCCTTTTCACGCGCCTGCGCGCCGCTGCGCCTGGACGAAAATGACCTTGCCGGGCCGGAGCGGCTGCTCCGCCACAGGGATGAGGCCCTCTCGCTGGCCTCCCGTCTCGACCATCTGACAGAGCGCTTGCGCAGCCTGCGGGAACAGCAGGAGCACGCACGGCAGGAGCAGGACAAGCTGCAACAGCGCGAGACGGCCCTTGTCCAGGCCATCGACCGGCATCCGGCCCTGGAGCAGGAAGCCCTGGATCGTTTTGCTGCCGCCGTGCGGCATTGCCGTACGCTCCGCTCCGGGATCGCCGCCGAGACGGTCCGGCAGGAAGGGCTTTCACAACAGGCCCAGCAGCTGGAGCGTCCTCTGACAGGCGGCAGCCTGCCCCTGCTCTGCATGGGCATCATGCTCCTGCTCCCCGGCCTGGTCCTTCTGCTGGCCGGACAGTGGGCCCCGGAGCTGCTCCCCTGGCCCGGGCTGGCGGCCTCGCCCTGGGCAGGCGGGCTGGCAGCGGTCTGCGGTCTTGCCCTGCTGGCAGGCGGCCTGCCCCATGCCGGGAAGGCGGAACGCCATCGCCGGGAAGAAGCGGCGCGCATCCGGCAGCTGCTGGAAGAAAGCACAGGACGCCTGCGGGAACAGCAGCACCGCCTTGCCCGTCTGCCCCTGCCGCGCACCATGAACAACGACATCCCGGATACCGATGAACTGGAAAGCTGTCTGGAAAAACAGCAGGCCGCGCGCCGTCAGCTGGATCAGCTCCTGCAGGAACACGACAGCCTGCGGCAGGAATTGAGGCGCGTCAGGCAAACGCTGGCCCGACTGGCCGAACAGGAGCAGGAACTCCTTGCCGCCATACAGGACGGGGAAAACCGCTGGCAGGCCATGCTGCCCGCAGGCACGGCGACGGCCTTTGCCCCGGCAGCGGCAGGGCTGCTTTTCGAGCGGGCAGCCACCGCCGCCACACTGACGGAGGCACTGAGCGCAGCCGGGGACGATGCCGGGCATGCGACCTCTTCCCTGCAACAGACGGAACAGGCCTTGCGCGACCTGCTGGCCCTGCTCCCTCCCGCTACCGCCTGCCCCAGCCTGCCGGAGGCTGTCCGCCGCGGCCTTGCCCTTTGCCGGGAAGCGGAAGAGGCCCGTGCCGGACATCAGCAGGCCGCTGCCGAGGCCGCGACCAGTGCCGGGCTGCTGGAACGCTGCCGCAAGGTACTGGAGGACAGCCGTTGCCGCACGCAGGAAGCGATCCTGCGGCTGGAGACGGCCCGGACCGCCTGGACCGGCGGCCTGCATTCGCTGGGCCTGCCGGAAGACCTGACGCCGGGGACCGTCCACGCGGCCCTGGACGGTATGGAGAGCTGTTTGCGCCTCGAAGAAGAGCTGCAACAGGAAGATTCGCGCCTGCAACGTCTGCACGGCGAAACAGAAGCCCTGCGGGCACCGCTGGCCGCCCTGCTGGAAGAGACGGGACGCCCCGTGCCGCCGCAGGATGCCGACTGGCTCCGGCATCTGGAAATGCTGGGCGAGGCGGCGGAGGACGCCCGCCACCGTGCCGCAGAGCAGGCCCGCCTGCGCCAGCTGCTGGATGAGCAGGAAACGGCCTGCCGCCGTGCGGCAAGTGATCTGGACAACATCCGTACCGATCTGGCGGCCCTGCTGCATCAGGGCGGAGCCCGGGACGACGGGGATTTTTTGCAAACGGCCGCCCTGCTGGAAGAACGGCACCGGACGGAGCAGCGTCGCCTGCTGCTGGAAGACAGCCTGCGCCTGGTGGCCGGGACGCAGCCGCTGGAAACGTTTTTGGCTTCTTTCCGGGAAGAGGCCCGGGAGGAAGAGGAACAGGCCTGCGCAGGGCAGCAGCATCTTCTGGAAGGATTGCGTCAGGAAGAGGACACGCTGGCGGAAGAAGTCGCCGCTCTGGGCGTGCGCGTGGAGGCCATGCGGCAGGACGGGACCCTGGCCGACCTGTTGCAGCAGGAAGCCGACCAGCGGGAAGAGCTGCAGCGGCAGGCCCGTGCCTGGTGCCGCCTGCGTCTGGCCCATGCTCTGCTCCACCGGGCGAAACTGGCCTTTGAGAAGGAACGCCAGCCCCGTGTCATCCGCCGTGCCGCGGCCATATTCCGGGACATCACCGCCGGTGCCTGGCAGGACGTGGGCGCCGTCGTGGGCGATTCCAGCCTGCGGGTCATGCCGCCGCAGGGCGAGCCCGTCAGCCCGGAGCAGCTGAGCCGGGGCACCCAGGAGCAGCTTTATCTGGCCCTGCGCCTGGCCTACATCCAGGATCACGCGGCACAGGCCAGCCCCCTGCCGGTCATCATGGACGATGTGCTGGTGGACTTCGATCCCGGCCGGGCACGGCGCACGGCCCGTATCCTGGGGGACCTCAGCCAGGGAAGATACGGGCCCCGGCAGCAGATCCTCTTTTTCACCTGCCATCCCCATACGGCGGCCCTGCTGCGGGAGGTCCAGCCCTCCGCCCCCCTCTTCCTGCTGGACAAGGGGCAGCTCCGCCCCGCCGGGCCGGAGGTAGCTGAAGAAGTCCCCCTACGTCCCTGACGACATTGGCGTTCACAAACCGTACGCAAGACCAGAAAACATCGTCCCCGGTTACAGGAAACGACGGAACAAGAAGCAGCGCGGACGGGAGTGCCCTCCCTTCCGCGCTGCGCGTCGTGCGGCGTGTGGTGTCTGACAGTTCGCGGCGTCCTCCGCGTTCCGGCATATTGCTCTGCCCTACCGGCGTGCATGCCGTGCCCTGTCGCGCACGCACCATAGCGGCCAGCCCTCGCCCCTTTGCCGCATACCTGCCCATCCGGCTTGCGCCCCGGCGGGGAACAGGCTAAGTCAGGGCAGCCCAATCCCAAAGGAGTCGTTATGTCCCTTGCCAGCCGTGGCGCGGAATTTTTCCGCTTCTGCATCGTGGGCGGTCTGACCTTTCTGGTGGACTACGGCCTGCTGTTCCTGCTGACCAGCGTGCTGGACGTCCATTACCTCTGGTCGTCCGCCTGGGCCTTTATCGTGGCCGTCATCGTCAATTACTACCTTTGCGTGTTCTTCGTCTTCCATCAGGCGGCACGCAGCTTTGCCCGGCAGGTGGTCTTCGTGGGATCGAGCCTGGCCGGTCTGGGCATCAATCAGATCTGCATGTGGCTGCTGGTGGACAAGCTGGCCCTGCACTACATGCTGGCCAAGGTCGTGGCCACGGGGGTGGTCATGATCTGGAACTACATCATGAAGCGCAAGGCCCTCAGCTGACCGGGCAGGGAAGCTCCCCAGCCTTTTCGTTGCGTCCTTTCCAGCGTTGTCCCAAATGGAAAAAGCCGGGCTGTTGCCCGGCTTTCTTCATTTACGCCTGAGGGTCTTGCTCCGGCCTGTTCCCGCCGGAGGGCATGCCTGTCCTGCCCTGCCGCAGCAGCAGTGACAGCACATTGAGCTGGATCTCGAAGGCCTGCCGGGCCCGCTTGCGCTGGCAGTCCAGGGTCAGGCCGGCAACAAAGCTCAGCAAAGCCGCCAGCATGCAGAATCCGGACACTATCAGGGTCGGGAAGCGGGGTACGAGCCCGCTGGACATGTATTCGCCCAGCACAGGCAGGAACAGCCCCAGAGAAAGCAGGGCCAGCAGACAGGCCACCGACCAGAAGACCAGCAGGGGACGGTAATCCTTGAACAGGACGGCGATGGTCTTCAGGACGCGGAAGCCGTCCCGGAACGTGCTCAGCTTGGAAAAACTCCCTTCCGGTCGGTCGCGGTACTGGATGGGCATGGAAGCGATGCGGAAATTGTTGGCCAGGGAAAAGATGGTCATCTCCGTCTCGATCTCGAAGCCCTGCGAAAGGATGGGGAAGGATTTGACGAACAGGGGCGACATGGCCCGCATGCCCGTCATGACGTCCTCGATCTGCCGGCCGCGCTTCCAGAACATGTTGATGCAGCGGCGCACCAGCATGTTGCCGCAGTTGTGGAATGGGCGCTTGTTTTCCGTGAAGTAGGTGGAGGACAGCCGGTCGCCGATGACCATGTCCGCACGTCCTTCCAGCACGGGCGCGCACAGGGCCGCCGCCTGCGAAGCCGGATAGGTGTCGTCCCCGTCCACCATCAGATAACAGTCCGCCTCGATGTCACGGAACATGGTCCGCACCACGTTGCCCTTGCCCTGACGGGGCTCGGGGCGCACGATGGCACCGGCCTCACGGGCCAGACGGGCCGTTTCGTCGGTGGAATTGTTGTCATAGACATAGATATCGGCATCCGGCAGGGCCTGACGGTAATCCCTGACCACGTTCCCGATGGTCAGCGCCTCGTTATAGCAGGGGATCAGGACCGCGATCCTGTTGCCTTTCTTCTCAGTCTGCATATCCGCTCCTCGTGACCTGTGCATCGGCGTCCGCCGCTACCGGCGAACGCCGCAGCAACAGCCAGTCTTCATTCTCAAAAAGCAGGGCACCGTAACGCAGCAACAGGGCTTTGTGCTCCACATGGCGCGTCAGCAGCAACGCGGCCTGCTCCGTACGCCAGACCTCCATATAGCCGGTGGCATCGGCCGCCATGCGGTGTTGCATGGCCAGCCAGCGCCGGGCCATATCCGGGTCGGCGGCATAATAGATGACGTTCCCGTCCTTGTGTACGGGCAGCATGGGCATGCGGGCAGCAAAGCGCACGGCCATGCAGTCTCCGTCAGTAAAAACCAGCTCTTCCGGTCCCGCCTGCGCGCGCAGGGCCTGCAGGGCATCCCGCAATCCTAGGGAATGCGCCTTGATCTGCCGGGCCTCTTCCGTATCCAGCCAGCCCAGACCGGCCATGTCCGCCAGGGCATGCCGGGCCGCCACCACCTGTTTGCCCTGCCCCAGCGACAGCAGGACGACAGCCAGCAGGATGACGATGCCACGGCGCAGCAGGGGGGCTACGCCCTGCCAGTACAGGGACAAAAGACAGGTCAGCAGCAGCCAGGAAAGCGGCACCAAAAAGCGCGTGCCCCGCAGGATCTCCTGACTCATGTTCTGCCGTCCCAGATGGCGGGCCAGCCACATCTCCAGGGCGCAGAGCACACAGCCGCCCGCGATGCCCAGCACCATGCCCGGCATGAGCCGCAGCAGGGTGCGCACCGGCCCGGCCAGCTGCTGTCTTTTTTTGACCAGTATGGCGGCTGCTACGGCCGCCGCAGGAAAGAGCGGGACGGGGAAGGTATAATAGAGCAATATGTCCGCAAGGCTTTGCCAGACATCATGCCAGTCCTTGCTGTAACGCAGGGCGCGCACCTCGGCTAAAAGCCCGGCATACTCGACCGGCGGTGCTGGTGTATCCGCAAGAAAAACTTTCAGATATATAACAACGGGAACTGCGAAGCTCAACAGATTCAGCAGGCTCAGGCCCGCGTGGCGCCACAGTCCCCTGTCCCGCCAGAGCAGGAAAAAGGCCATGAAGAACATGGCTCCGCCCATGAGGGCGCTGACCGTATGCACCAGCATGGCACAGCCTGACAGGAACATGACCACAGGCTGCAGCGAAGGGCGTTTGACGGCCGCACAGGCCAGCAGCAGAAGAAAGGGCCAGAGATCGGCATAGAAGATGCGCGGCACCGGATCCGAGCGCATGCTGCCCCAGAAGGTGCCGAACGACCAGTGCACGGCAATGCTCATCAGGATCGAGAGCAGGGCCGCCAGAGAGGGGCTGCGGAACAGGCAGCGCCCCAGGATGTAATAGGCAAGGAAGTGCAAAAAGACGCCCAGCGCGCCCACACGCAGCATGTCCGTGGCCGCATTGTCCCCGTCGGGGAGCAGACCCGCCAGGGCCGTCAGCAGGTTGGGCACGCCCGGATCCTGCGGGAAAAAAGACGCCACCGGGTCACGGGCAAAGGCCGCGGGGCATTCCCCGGCTTCCATAATCTGCGCGTAGTTCTGCAGGTCGCTGTCCATGCCGATGCCCTGGGGATTGAGGTCCAGCGTCCCCTGCAGGGCACACCAGCAGAACAGCGCGGCCAGCAGGACCAGAAGCAGATCCGCAAGCCGGTGTCTTTTGTGTTCAGTCTCTTTCATAGCGGCAGCCCGTCTCTTGATAGATGCCATCCCGCCGGTCTCAGTCCCGGCGGGATTCCTTTTCCGCAGCCTGCCGGCGGGCGGCCGCCAGCTCCCGGGCGCGCCGGATCAGGCGCTGGTCCATGCGCCGCATGATCTGGCGGCTGTGCGTCAGGATGTACACCCCGCCCAGGATGCCCACGGCGCCGAAGGCCTCGCGGAAAGCAAAGTCCTCTCCCAGCAGGGTCACACCCAGAACAACGCCCACCAGCGGCATGATGTTGAGGAAGATGGCCGCCTGCCCTGCCCCCACCACCTTGACCCCCATGTTCCAGAAGATCATGGCGCACACGCCGCCGATCCAGACGATATAGACCATACAGGCCAGGGTCGTGCCGCCCACGCTGTGCACGTCCAGCTGGCCGGTCAGCGCGGCGTAGATGAAGGTGCCCGCCGTCCCGAACAGCCCGGCCCAGGCCGTGGTCGTCAGGGGCGGAAGATGGCGCATGACGCGGAAGCCCGTCAGGGAATAGACGGCCCAGCCCAACTGGGCGGTGAAGAACAGCAGATCCCCCTTGTTGAAGGAGATATGCAGCAATACGTCTATCTGTCCCTTGCTGACGAGGAACAGCGCCCCTGCCACGGAAAGCAGGATCCCCAGCAGTTCGATGGGCAGCAGGCGTTCGCGCAGGAAGATCAGGGCCACCAGTGCCGTCACGGCCGGAGTGGTCGTGGCGATGAGAGTGGCATTGCTGACCGTGGAGAGCTGCAGCCCGGTGAACTGGGCGATATTGTTGAGCGCCACACCGGTGATACCCATGAGCAGCAGGGCCGGCATCAGGCGCAGCGGCGGCAGGAGCGGCAGCCCCCGCCAGCGCATGAGCGCGAAAAAGGTGATGCTCATGAGCAGATAACGCACTGCGGTCATGGTGGACGGGTTCAGCTCCCGCATGGTGATCTTGACCAGCAGCGGCTGGGCGCCCCACAGGGCGGCCGTCAGGGCCAGCAGGGCAAAATATCGGCTTGTGGCTGTCGTCATGATCTTCTCCAGAGGCCTTCCTGTGCGCGCACCATAGCGCAAAATAAAAGATTTTTCGAGATATCCGCACGCAGGATCCCCGCCGGTCCCCCCGATCCTGAACCGGCGTTGACGTGATCTGCGGCGGCAGGCAAGCTGTGCTGCGGTTCCTTTAAAAAAAGTATCGCAAATCCCGTACCGCCGCTTTTCTTCCCTGCTGATCGGCAGGGGCACGCAGTCCGGGATCGATGCTGGCCCTGTTTTGAGTCATACGTAGAGATAGGCCGGCACGGGTTCGCTACCTTTTTGAGATGATTGTCTTTTTATTTTTCAAAGGCAAAATAAATTGAAAACAACTTTCAATTCTGTTGACATCAATTTTCAATCATGGCATGTTTGCCTCAACAAAACACATTACCACAGGAGCCACCATGCCGAGATTGGAAAACCTTCCCCAGACCCGGATCTCTTTCCGCCGCAGTGCCAACAACCTGCACATCGCCACCGGCGAGGATCTGGATCTGGAACAGGCCCGTGCCATCCTGAACCTCATGCGCTGCCACAGCAACGACTGCAACAAATTCTTCATCGATGTGCGCCATGTGACCCGCATCCAGCCGGCGGCGGCCGCCGCCCTGCGCGGTGCGCCCCAGCCTTCCATCGCGCCGCAGCGCATCCACTACAAAGGCTCCCGCGGCTTCGAGCTGGCGACGAGCGGCAACAAGGTCCTCATTGTCCCTGAAAAGGCAAAGCATGTTTGCAAGGGCACCTGCCCCAACTGCCGCTGCAAGGACAAAAAGGCCCGCGCCAAGGCGCGGAATACGGCCCGGGCGGCCGTGGCGTCGGGGGGCGCCGCTGTTGCCTGATGGATGTGAACCTCAAACAGTAAGGAAGAAGGTCATGAAAAAAATTCTTACCCTCATGCTGGCTGCCGGCATGCTCCTGGGTGCCGCCAGCGGCGCCAAAGCCATCGATTTCAAAGCCTCCGGCGAATGGCTGGTGGGCTTTGGCCTTGGTGACGGCAGCCTCATCAAGGATGTGGACAACAAGAAGTACCATCACGACGATACCTTCAATGCCGGCCAGCGCGTCCGCCTGCAGCTGGATGCCGTGGCCTCCGAATCCCTGTCCGGTACGGTGTTCTTCGAGATCGGCGACCAGATGTGGGGCAATGCCGAAAGCGGCGGCGCCCTGGGTGCCGACGGCAAGGAGGTGAAGGTCAAGAACGCCTACATCGACTGGATGGTGCCCAATACCGACCTCAAGCTCCGCATGGGTCTGCAGGCCGTGGCCATGCCCAACGTGGCCGGCGGTTCCGCCATCATGGACGGTGACGCCGCCGCCGTGGTCGCCAGCTACCAGTTCAACGACAACGTGGGCCTGACCGCCCTCTGGATGCGCCCGCTCAACGACAATTATGCTGGCCGTGTCTATGGCGACAGGGAAGATTACCAGAAGAACTACCTGGACAACATGGACCTCTTCGCGCTCATGCTGCCCCTGAAGTTCGACGGTGTGGAACTGACCCCCTGGGCCATGTACGGCATGCAGGGCAAGAACACCCGCTTCAATGAAGGCGGCGTGGAGACCGCCGACGGTGCGCTGGACGTGACCCTGCCCGGCTACCTGCCCGGCATGAACGAGTTTGCCCTCGGCAAGACCAGCAAGGCCTACGGCTCCATGTTCTGGGCCGGTCTGCCCGTGGCCATCACGGCCTTCGATCCCCTGAACATCGAATTCGACATCAACTACGGCTATGTGGAAGCCATGGGCCGCTACGACGTGCTCAAGCGCGGTACGGACTGGGTGCGCGGCAACAGCAAGCGTGAAGGCTGGCTGGTCAAGGCCCTGGTGGAATACAAGATGGACTGGGGCACCCCCGGCATCTTCGGCTGGTATGCCTCCGGTGACGACGGCAACGTCAAGAACGGTTCCGAGCGCCTGCCCTCCATCGCCGGCGCGGGCAACTTCACGTCCTTCATGGGCGACGGCAACCTGGCCTGGGGCACCGGCTACAACTTCTACGACAACAATCTGACCTACGCCGGTACCTGGGGCGTGGGCCTGCAGATCGCGGACGTGAGCTTTGTGGAAGACCTCAAGCACACCTTCCGTGTGGCCTACTGGGGCGGCACCAACAGCCCCTCCATGGTCAAGTACATGGGTTCCGGCGTGGCCTGGAACGACACCACCGCCGCCCAGGACGGTCCCTATCTGACCACCAACGACGGTCTGCTGGAATTCAACCTGGTCAACTCCTGGCAGATCTACGAGAACCTGGAAGCCAATCTCGAGCTCGGCTACATCATCAACATGATGGACAAGGACACCTGGGACAAGAGCTACGTCAGCGATCGTAACTGGTCCAAGCAGGATGCCTGGAAGGCCCAGCTGATCTTCGCCTACAGCTTCTAGTCCTCCCGGGGCGGGCATCCGCCCCTTTCCCGCGCGTGCTTCTCCTTCCCGCGCGCACTCCGCCGCCGCTGTTTTTGCAGGAACAGCGGCGGCCTCCTTTTTCCGGCGGCTGCCGGAAGGCTCATCCGGCGCCGTGGGCACCGGATGCAAGATGCTCCTGCCTAGGGCAGACGGGCATACTCCTCTTCGCTGACAGGCTCCAGCCACTGGGAGCGGCAGCCCTCACCGGGGACTTCCACGGCCAGATGCACGAACCAGCTGTCCCTGGCCGCGCCGTGCCAGTGCTTGACCCCGGCGGGGATATGGACCACGTCGCCCGCGTGCAGTTCGCGTGCGGGCTTGCCCCACTCCTGATACCAGCCGCGCCCGGAGGTGCAGAGCAGTATCTGCCCGCCGCCGCTGGCGGCCTCATGGATATGCCAGTTGTTGCGGCATCCCGGTTCGAAGGTCACGTTACCGATGACGACCCCTTCGGTGGAAAGCATGTTCAGGTAACTGTTGCCGACAAAGTAGCGGGCATAGGCCGTGTTGGCACCGCCCTGGGCGAAAGGCCCCCTGTTTTCCTGCATGGTCGTTTCCTTTTGTTGATCGTTATATGTCACGCCCGGCCGGTATCGCCGGAGGTGCGGCCACACTGCCGGGCAGCCGCGGACGGACTGCCCGTGTACCGCTCCCCGTGCCTGTCCCGTCAGCAGGGCAAAGACAGAGCCTTCCTGAGGCTGGGGAAACACATCCCCTCCGGCGCTCTTGCACAGTCGTGCCGTCTGCCCGCGGACGCCACTGGCGGCGTCTTCTCTCCCTGCCGTCTTTTGGTTACACTGGACAGGCAGCCCGAACCGGAGGTCCTCATGGCATCCTCAGCCCTGTCCATCAAAGAAGATATCCTTGCCGCCCTGAAAGACATCCTGATGCGGCACCTCCCCGCCCCGGAGATCCGCCCCAGCCCCATCGACGGTCTGGTGCTCGTCCGGCGGGAGGACCCGCCCGCACCTGACCGCTGCTTCGAAAGACCGCTGGTGTCCGTCATCGTCCAGGGAAGCAAACGCTCGCTCATCGGCTCGCAGGAATTTGTCTTCCGGCGGGGCCAGTTCCTGGTCTCCGGCATCGACATGCCCAGCTCGTCTTCCTTTTTCGATACGGCTCCCGGACAGCCTTTCCTCTCCCTCTTCTTCTATCTGGACAGGCAGATCCTGACGGACCTCATACTCAGGATGCGGCCTGCGGGCAAAACGCCGCAGGAAGACGGCCCCGGCGTCGCCGTGGCGGATGCCGAACCGGAATTCCTGGAAGCGGTGCTGCGCCTGGCCGAGCTGCTGGACAAGCCGGAGCAGATCGCCATCCGCGCCCCCATGATCCTGCAGGAGCTGCACTATCTGCTGCTGATCGGGCCCCTGGGCCATGTGCTGCGCGGACTCTATGCCCAGGGCTCGCAGAACAGCCAGGTCTTGCAGGCCGTCTCCATCCTGCGCCGGGATCTGGGGGCCCCGGTACGCATGGAGAGCCTGGCACGGCAGGTGGGCATGTCCCTGTCCACGCTCCATCGTCATTTCAAGACCGTCACCGGATTGAGCCCCCTGCAATACCTCAAACAGCTCAGACTGCACGAGGCCCAGCGCCTGATGCTCATGGAAGACATGCGCGCGGCCTCGGCGGCCCTTTCCGTAGGCTATGAGAGCGTGACCCAGTTCAGCAGGGAGTACAAACGCATGTTCGGCGAACCGCCCCACCGGGACATCCAGCGGAAACGCACGCTTGCGCCTCTGGGCGAAGCCGGGGCGGGCGGCCTTTAGGATACGTCCGCGTCATCCGCCTGCGGGCCGGTCCTGTTCCGCGCCGGTGCGGCCCGTCCTCGTAGGGCCGCGCCCTTCCTGACCTCAAGACCATCCCGTCATTCCCGCATGCCCCGGCAACAGGAACACAGCCGGGGCGCGCGGTGACACTATCCTCCTGCCCGGTGCTCTAGGCCTCCGGCAGCACGCTGTTGACGCAGGCAAGAGCGTTGAGCGTGCGGGGGAAGCCGATGCAGGGCAGCATCTGCAGCAGGGCATCCACCAGCAGCTGCTTGCCGTTGCCCACGGCGGCATTGCCCTGCACATGGGCCTTGACCTGGGCCTCGCAGCCGCCCAGCGCGCTGATGATGCAGAAGGTCAGCAGCTCCCGCAGCGGCAGATCAAGCCCCGTGCGCGTATAGATGTCGCCGAAGCAGAACGCGGAAAGATGCCGGACGAGGATCTCCCGCTGTCCTTCAGGGGCCGAAGCGTGCATCTTGCTGATGGCATCCCCGAAAATACCGGTCTGTACGGCAAGGCCTTTTTCAAAGCGGTCTTCTTCGCTCACCGTGCCGCCTTCAGGCAGGGGCAGGGCGATACCGGCGGCCTCCAGGGCGGCATCCGCATGGCGCAGGGCCGCCTCCGTCCGCGGGAAGCCGATATAGGGCGCGCACTGGTACAGGGCCTCGCGGATCTCTTCGGGACGCACGCCCTGATGCAGGGCGGCCCGTGTCTCCTCCCCTATCTCCTCCGGCGTCTGGATGGCGGCCAGGACGACCAGGGTGATGAGGCGGCGCTGACGCGCATCCAGGCAGCCCTGTCCGGCGATCTCGCCGTATTCCAGGCGCTCCCGGATAGCCGCCAGTTCGGGATCCGTCCCGGCCAGTGCCGGGGCCCCCGTCTTGCCCAATTCCTTCCTGTACGCTTCCGCTTTCTGCATCCTGTCCATGGTATTCCCCACGATATCTTCAACGGTTGTGCCGGATGCCCCGGCATGAGAAAGACGGCCCGCTGCCGCATACCGGGGAACGCAACGCAAAGATGCCTCCTGCTCCCCGCCGATGCAGGCCGGAAGGCTCCGCCCTTTTCCGGCAGATCCCGTCCGGGCAACGGACCTTTGTCCTGTGCTTACCGGGATACGCCGCCCCGGCTGCCGGGTACAGACCTGTTCCTGGCAAATAGTTGCCCAAAACTGTCGCGGGATGGCCCACGAAAAAGGGGACACCTTGCGGTGTCCCCTGCGTATGTTCGCTGAAAGGCTGCGCCACGGCAGCCGGGCGGGATGGGCTAGGCTTCTTCGGTGTCGCGCACCACTTCGAGGATGCCGGACTGGCCGCGGATGGCCTCGATGACATCATAGAGCTGGGTGGCGTTGCACACTTCCACGGTCAGGCGCAGTTCGGCCCGGCCGTCCACCAGCGCCCGCGAAGACAGCGCCGTGATGTTGATGCCCTGCAGGGCCAGGAGCTGGGCGATGCCCGCCAGCACGCCGCTGCGGTTCTGGGCCAGGATGAAGATGCCGGCCTCGTAGGGCTTTTCCTCCTCGCCGTCCCAATGCACGGAGATGAGGCGCTCCGGCTCCATATTGGCCACATTGGGACAGTCCGCACGGTGGACGGTGACGCCCATGCCGCGGCTGATGTAACCGATGATGGGGTCCCCCGGCACCGGGTTGCAGCACTTGGCAAAACGCATGAGCACGCCGTCACAGCCGGAGATGCCCACGCCGTCGCTCTTGCGCTTGGCGGCTTCCTTGCTTTCCTTGATGGTGGGCGTGGCCGGTTCCGCGGCTGCGGCATTATCGGGATGCAGGACGGCATAGAGCTTGTTGAGCACACGGCGCGGCGTGATATGCGCATAGCCCACCGAGGCCACCAACTCGTCCACGTTCTCGAAGTTCATCTCCTGGGCCACGATGGCCAGCTGGCCGTCCTTCAGGGCGCGCGCCACATTGAGGTTGACCTTGCGGCCTTCCTTTTCCAGCATGTCGCGGCCCAGGGCCAGGGCATGGGCGCGTTCCTCGGTACGCAGGTAGCGCTGGATGCGGCTGCGGGCGCGGGCCGTCTTGACGATCTTGAGCCAGTCGCGATTGGGGTTGCGCGAAGGATCGGTGATGATCTCCACGATGTCGCCGTTCTTGAGCGGCGTGCCCAGCGGCATGAGGCGGCCGTTGATCTTGGCCCCGGCGCAATGATGGCCCACCTTGCTGTGGATGTGGAAGGCGAAGTCCAGCGGCGTGGCGCCTTCGGGCAGTTCCTTCACGTCACCGGCAGGGGTGTAGACGTAGACCTCGTCCTTGAACAGGTCCAGCTTGAGCGAATGCATGAACTCGCGCGAGTCCGCTTCGTCGCCCTGGCGCTCGAAGATCTCGCGCAGCCAGGAGAATTGTTCCAGGTCCTTGGAGTTGACCCGGCCCTTTTCCTTGTACAGCCAGTGCGCGGCCACACCGTGTTCGGCCTGCCGGTGCATCTCTTCGGTACGGATCTGGATCTCGATGCGCTCGCCCTCGGGCCCGATGACCGTGGTATGCAGGCTCTGGTAGCCGTTGGCCTTGGGCATGGAGATATAGTCCTTGAAGCGCCCGTGCACCGGCTTCCACTGCGAGTGCACCAGACCGAGCACCGCGTAACAGTCGCGGATGTCCTTGACCAGCACGCGGAAGGCCATGATGTCGTGCATCTCGTCCAGGGTCAGGGACTGGGACTGCATCTTTTTGTAGATGCTGTACTTGTGCTTGATGCGCCCGTAGACCTGCCCTTCCAGACCGTTGGAAGCCAGCAGATCCTGGATGAGGGAGACCACCTTTTCGATGATCTGCTTTTCCACCACCTGATGCGCGTCCAGCCAGTGGTCGATCTGGTTGTAGATGTCCGGCCGCAGGTATTTGAAGCTCAGGTCCTCCAGCTGGCGCTTGAGCAGGTACAGGCCCAGACGGTTGGCCAGGGGCGCGTAGATGTCCATGGTCTCCTGGGCGATGCGGCGCTGCTTGTGGGGCTTCTGGAAATCAAGGGTGCTCATGTTGTGCAGGCGGTCGGCCAGTTTGACCATCAGCACGCGCATGTCGTGGCTCATGGCCAGGATCATCTTGCGGATGTTCTCGGCCTGCGCCTCTTCCTTGTTCTCGAAGACGATCATGCTGATCTTGGTGACACCGTCCACGATGTCGGCCACGTCTTCGCCGAACTTGTCGTCGATCTCTTCGATGGTGGTGCCGGTGTCTTCCACCGTATCGTGCAGCAGGCCCGCCGCCACCGTGGGCTCGTCAAAGCCCATGTCGGCCAGGGTATAGGCCACGGCCAGCGGATGGGACAGATAGGGCTCGCCCGAAAGGCGCGTCTGCCCCGCGTGAGCTGTGGCGGCGAACACGTAGGCCTTCTGGATCAGCTCCAGATTGGCATCATGGTTGTTGGCCGCCACCTTGTCGAGAATTTCCTGAATACGAATCATAGCGTCCTGCCAGACGGTAAAAAGTTGACGATACCGGTTTTGTCCATGTTCGGCCAACTGTCCCGGCTTGTCAATGACGACGGCCCGGAAGGCAGGGACAGGCGGAGAAAGCTCCCCCGGCCCGGGGAGGGACGATGCAGGCATCAGGATAGTCCGCAAAGGAGCCGCGCTGCCGGGTCTCTCTCAGCCCTCCCGTGCTCTCCTTGTTGCCGCCGGGATCTCCGGAGCCTGTGAACAGCAGGAGGCCGCCCCCGAAGGAGCGGCCTCCCGACAAGCATCATGGTCTGTCCGTGCAGACCGGCATCAGTTAGTTGTCGTGATGCCAGCCCAGGAACATCTTGTAGGCCGGGTTGTCGGTCTCATCCACATGCGGGTAGCCCATACGGTCGACGCGGGCCAGGAACTCCTCGAAGTCCTCGCGCCGCTCTTCGGGAACTTCCACCCCCAGCAGCACGCGGCCGAAGTCCGCCCCGTGGTAGCGATACTGGAACAGGGTGAAGTTGTAGGTCACGCGCATGGCGTCCATGAAATTGAGCAGGGCACCGGGCCGCTCGGGGAAGAAGAAGCGGATCAGGCGTTCGTTGTGCACCTGGGGCGCGTTGCCGCCCACCATATGGCGCAGGTGCAGCTTGGCCAGCTCGTTGTCCGTAAGGTCGCAGGCGCTGAAACCGGCAGCCCGCAGGTCTTCCAGCACGGAGGCCACCTCGTCGCTGTTCTTGATGTCGATGCCCACCAGCACATGGGCGTTGACCGGGTCGGCGAAGCGGGTGCACAGCTCGGTGATGTTGCGGCTGCTGATGGCCTGCACCAGCTGGCGGAAGCTGCCCGCCTTCTCGGGGATGGTCACGCCCAGCAGGGCTTCGCGGTTGGCACCGAAGCGCGCCCGTTCGGCCACATGGCTCAGACGGTCGAAATTCATGTTGGCGCCGCTGACCACGGCCACCAGGGTGGTGTCGCGCAGGTTGCCCGCGCGGGCATAGGCACGCAGACCGGCCAGGGCCAGCGCACCGGCCGGTTCGGCCACCACGCGGGTATCTTCAAAGATATCCTTGATGGCGCCGCAGATGGCGTCCGTGTCCACGGTAATGATGTCGTCCAGCAGGTCGCGGCAAAGGGCGAAGGTCTCCTCGCCCACCAGCTTCACGGCCACGCCGTCGGCGAACAGGCCCACGTCCTTGAGCTCCACACGATGCCCGGCCATGATGGAACGGCGCATGGCGTCGGAGTCCACGGGTTCCACGCCGATGACGCGGATCTCGGGCCGCAGGTTCTTCACATAGGCGGCCACGCCGGCGGCAAGTCCGCCCCCGCCGATGGGCACGAAAATGGCGTGAATGGGGTCGGGATGCTGACGCAGGATCTCCATGCCGATGGTGCCTTGTCCGGCAATGACATCGGGATCGTCAAAAGGCGGGATGAACACGTAGCCGGTCTCCTTGATGAGATCCAGCGTATGCCGCCAGGCATCGCTGAAAGACTCACCGAACAGCACCACCTGTCCGCCCAGACGGCGCACGGCATCCACCTTGATGGCGGGCGTGGTCACGGGCATGACGATGACGGCTTCGCATCCCAGACGGCGGGCGGCCAGGGCCACCCCCTGGGCATGGTTGCCGGCCGAGGCGGCGATGACGCCGCGGCGCAGCTCTTCGGGAGAAAGACGGGCCATCTTGTTGTAGGCGCCGCGCAGCTTGAAGGAAAACACAGGCTGCAGGTCGTCCCGCTTGAGCAGCACGCGGTTGCCCAGGCGGCGGGAAAGGCTCACGGCCTCATCCAGCGGGGTCTCGACGGCCACGTCGTAGACCCGGCTCAACAACACCTTGTTCAGGTACTCGCTATGATTCGACATGGAAAACATCCCTTGTAAAAACGGTGCGCCTGCTCACGCCAGAGGCAGGCGGAATCTTTGGAGCATATACCCATTACACACGCCCCACAAGGGGCCGGGGAGCCGCCTTTCCGCAGGACAACGGCTTTTCCGGCCACGGATGCCCCTGCGGCCTCCCCTATCCCTGCAACGCGCTCCCGTCCCGCAGACGCTGCGTCCCTTTCCTCAGGCCCGTCACGTCCTCCTGCATATGAGACGGCAGCAGACATGCCCCGGGCCCGAGCCCGCCCTCTCTCCCACGGGCCGCCACCTGACGGAACCAGCCGCACATGGGCCTTCCTGCCATAAAAAAAGACCGCCATCCCAAGGACGACGGTCTTTTTACACAAACGGTCTTTTCCTGCCCCGTCAAGAGCAGTCCACCTGCGCCTGCGATCGCTGTCCCGCCCCAGCAGGAAGCGGTACGGAAGCAGGCTATTTTTTCAGGGCCAGCGAATCCACGATGGCCTGGGCCTGGGCATCATCCACCTTCCCGGCCAGCAGGACGAGCACATGCCGGTCAGCTCCCAGAGCCAGCACGCCCCGCATGGGGATGTTCCCCGCATGGCCCTGCATCTCGTAGACATCATCGGCCCGGGGCCGGACATCCGGCGCATCCAGCATCTTGCGGTACTCCTCCACGATGTCGGCGCGGCTGCGCGTACCGTTGAGGCCCGTCACCAGGCTCACCATGATGCCGGCATCCGGGGAAAGCATGGTCACGGAGCCCTTGTCCTGGGCCTCGATGGTCCAGCCCTCGGGGATGTCCACCGTGAAGAAACTGTCCGCCCCCAGGGGCGAGGCAAGGACGGGCACGGCCCCCCAGAGGAAGCAGCACAGCAAGATAGCGCAATATTTCATTTTATTCATGCTTGCCGCGGGTCTGGGCGCGGCTCTGGAATTTTTCCCTGTCCACCACCACGCGCTCGTGGGTGCCCTCTCCGATGGGGCCTACTTCGTCATAGGCAGCCACGGCAAAGGTCAGGCCGCGCCCGTTGGCCGAGACCGCCGTCAGCTTCGCCTCAAAGCGCACCTTCATGCCGCAGGGGGTCGGCGCCATGTGGCTGATGTCCACACGGGTGCCCACGCTGGTCATGCCTTCGGGCAGGCAGGGACGCACAGCTTCCATGGCGGCCCGTTCCATGCCCATGATCATCATGGGCGTGGCCAGCACCCGGACCTCGCCGCTGCCCACCTGCGCGGCCAGCAGCCCTTCTTCCACCGTCGTTTCCCACTGCCCTGTCATCCCGGCTTTCGGCATGGTCTCCATGATGTCCCTCCCTGTTGCGGATACGGCTGTCTTCTGTTCCTGAACAGGATCGGCCTTCCTGTCAAGCCGGATGCCCCTGTGCTCCGACAGCCAGTGGTACCAGGCAGCCACATCGCCGCGCAGACGGTCATCGAGGCGGGCCAGCGCCGCCTCCCGCAGATCCTGCGGCACACCGCCGTAAAAAGCCTCGGCTATGCTCCCGGCGATGGCGGCCTGCGTGTCGCTGTCGCCGCCCAGCCAGACGGCATTGCGTACGGCCTCCTCGAAGGAACGGCTTTCCAGAAAGGCGATGATGGCTTCGGGGACGGACTCCTGACAGCTCTCCTTGTGACGGTACGCGGGCCTGATCTCGGCCAGGCTGCGGGCCAGATCATACCCGTAGCGGAAAGAGACATAGTCACGGATGGCATCCCGCCCGGCACCGTCCCGGGCCAGGAAGATGGCTGCGGCCGTGGCGCAGGCCCCCTTGATGCCTTCGGGATGGTCATGCGTCACGGAGGCGCTCAGGGCCGCATAACGCTCCGTTTCTTCCAGACTGTCACAGGCCCAGCCCACGGGCGAGACACGCATGGCCGAACCGTTGCCGAAACTGTTGTACGGCTCGCGGCTGCCTGTGACGATCCAGCGGAAAAAACGCTGACCGTAGCCCGCCCGGCTGTAGGCACGGCCATATTCGTGCATGGCGTCGATGAAGGCCTCCCGGCAGGCCTGTTCCTGCCCGTAGGCCTGCATCAGCCCCCGGGCCACGGCCACGGTCATCACCGTATCGTCCGTGAAACGGGAACAGGGAGAAAACAAAGGAAAGGCCTCCGCAGCCCCCTGCCACGGATGGAACTCGTAAGGACTGCCCACCATGTCACCGATGATGGCTCCCAGCATAGGCTTTTTTCCTCCTAGTACTATTTGCCTATGGCCGAGTACATCGACCGACGGAGAATTCCCCGCGTAGCACAGCCATATTTTCGATGGATCTGTGAGGCAGGGCTCGTTTTTTCCGTACTATCCGGAGTTAACTACATATTATGAATATTCATGGTCATACGCCAAGGAATTCTGCCATAATGTCCTTTGAAAGGAAGGCGAGGTATTGCACAGAGCTATTTGTCACATATCGGTATCTGATACGGCAAGGAAAAGGTCACGATGATTGATATGGATTCGGAGTCGCCCGACCTTTCCTGCGTTCTACTTTCCGATGATCGCCGTCCCGGCTATGGCCCGTTCGACCGGCCGGTGGAATTTGAAGACGCGAACAGAAAAGCCTGGATTCCCCATGTAGAGCCACCCCCGCTTATATTGGGACTATGCACCTAGAATCGGGGCGTAATCATCTCCCCCCTTCTCTCGGGTGGATATTTCTTCCGCCTTTGACGCGTTTTTCAGACGTACGCCATCCCGCGACCCGACGTTCGTCGTCCGTGCCGGCGGCGACCGGAAATGGGCGAAACGTCCAGCAAGTCTCCATGTTCGCCGCGCGAGGCATGTTTTTTTCGACGTCAGGCGGAAGGCTTCTCGATGAAGTCCAGCCCTATACGGCTGTGCCACGCTCCCACCCTGGCCATGAGGCGATGCGCGTATTCCGGCCGCAGTTGCGCGACGATAGTAATTTTCACCCCCTCAAACTTCGGCTCATCCTCTCCCGACTGGGGAGGAAGCATTCTGTAATAGAGGGAAGCATCCTCCTGCAAAAAAAAGTCATGTAGTTGAATGCTCAGGGGATCGACGAGGGCAACCTTTACGGAACCGTCGGCGCTGAACAGTATATATCTATTGCTGTTTAAATCCTTTAGTTTTTTTTCGCCGCAGGGGGTCAGACTGACGCAGCATAACTTCTTCCATTTGTCCCTGGCGAGATCGCATTCCGGAGAAACACAGACATAATAGTTGGAAGAATCCTCTGTGGAGAAGATGGTTCCTGTCGTGACTTTGTCGGGAATATCCGGTTCGTTGCAGATGAATTTGTTCAAATGGGCATAGGGATCGTCCCCTTTATTGGCAAAGGCCTTTTCCAGCCCATGAACGAAGCCAAAATTTTCCCCTCCGCATTCCTTTCCGATACATGCCAGCAGTCCCGTAAGCGCCGTCTGTGTGTCATCGGACAGGGATGAGGTGGCTTTGCGAAAAAGCACTCCCAGGATCTTGTCCAGCGCAAGAAGGCCTCCTTCCCGACTCCGCGTGTCTCCCGCATTGTGAATGGCGGCGAAAAGAGCGGACGCCTTGTCTTCATTCGTCGGAAGCATTTTATCTATATTCTCGTGAATATGGCGTCGCAGATCGACCGCGATGATCCATGCGAGAATATTCATG
The DNA here is from genome assembly GCF_050313065.1 of Desulfovibrio sp. SGI.230. Taxonomy (NCBI): domain Bacteria; kingdom Pseudomonadati; phylum Thermodesulfobacteriota; class Desulfovibrionia; order Desulfovibrionales; family Desulfovibrionaceae; genus Desulfovibrio; species Desulfovibrio sp. SGI.230. The sequence continues at coordinate 150,795 of NZ_JBNPKS010000003.1, forward strand.
GGGGAAGGCGGATCTTTGAGTAGACCTCTTTCCAGCTTTTCGAGAAGTGTGTCGATGGTCGCGCCCCGAAGGACGCCTTCCTCTGCCCGGGAGACGCCCTCATTATTTTTCTTTACAACGACAATGAACAGGTTGTTATACCGAAAACATGGGACGTCGTTCAGCGAGTTTTGCTTAGGACAATCATCATTTCCTTCCCCCGTCGGCATGTTGTCCTTATCACCATCTTTTTTTCTTCCCGTCAGCTCGCTGTGAATATGCTCCGCCACCCCCTCTGCTCCGTCATGAGTATAGATGATTACCGGCTTGAAGCCTTTTTCCCGGGACAACTCCCGCAAAGCATCGATGGTTTTCTGCTCGCTGTCGTGGATACGGTAGTCGAGCACCAGCAAGTCCGCCCGCTTCCAGAAATCTTTACCCGCAGGATAGTCGTTCAGAATATCCACGAGCAGTCCTTTTCTGTGACAGGATTCGACGAGCTGCAAAACGCGATTATCCTCAGCCGGGGTTGCCGTATAACCTGCGCCGCTCTCCGTATCGGTGGCGGAGGTCGTTGAGGTCGTGAACTGCGGTGCGTCGGGGTCCGTCATCCCGGCGACGTCTTTTACCTCAGCGTCCGCAACGGTATCGTTTTTCCCCTTCAGCAGCGTTTCAAGAGTGGGGAATTCGTCGTCGATGAAGACGACGCTCCTGATGGAAGCGATATGGAACTCGCGTGTCAGCTCCCTGATTTTGCTTCCGACCTCATCCGCCATCGGCGTTTCAGGGGCATCATCCATCTTCGACATTTCAGCGTCCTTGCCCGTCATCGACATTTCAGCGTCTCCTGCGTTCAATGATAAAATTTGCGCCTTCAAGGATATGCGGATCGTCTTTGCCGGCATAGCGGATATCGTATCCCGCCGCGCGCAGATTTTCCCTGCAGAGATAAAGCCCTATGCCCCGGCCATTGTGCCGTCGCGTGAAAAACATCTGGAAAAGGTGCTCGACGTCGTCCTCGTCCACGCCCGGACCGCTGTCGGAGACGAATATTTTTTCGTCTCTGTAATCAAGACGAATGATGCGCCGGCTTTTTTGTCCGACCCAGTAAAGAGCATTGTTCACCAGATTTATGAAGGTCGGATAAATACGGGACGGAAGATCGACGATGGTCATTGCGCGAAAAGCGTCCGTCGCCGCGAAGTCGATATGTTCTGCGTTGAAAATCCCGCCGAAGAAGCGCCGTACATACTCTTCCACTTCAAGTCCCGTTATCTCCAGCTTGTTGCGATAGGAGTTCTTTTTCAAAGGCGAGAGGAAGCGCAGGCGATCCACCAGCGCATTATGCGCTTCCCGAACCTCTCTGTATGTACGCAAATTACGCACTTCGCGCGGCATGGCGTCCAGATTACGCCGCACTTGGGACTCCAACGCTTCCAGTTCGTGCCCGATGATTTCCACCGTGATGCCGAGCTGCGCCACGGAGTGCAGCATCTCCATTTTTTCTTCCAGCTGCTGATTACGCTCATCGATGGCCTGAAAGGCGTCGCCCAACCGGATATGCTCCGCCAACTGCTCCAGGCCGTCGACGATGGGATCGTATTTTTGCTGGAAAACAGTCTGCAATTTCGAAAAATCGGCGTCGAGTTCGCTTGAAGCAGATTCGAAACGACCGTCCGCATCGAATCGTTCAAAGACGGGCAGGGCTCTCTTTCTGTACGCTTTGCGATCTTCTTCGCCCAGACCGCGCCAGTGAGAGGCAATGTCGCCCGTAAGCCGATCGATACGTTGCAACTTTTTTGATATGAAGGAGGAGAGCCGCGCTTCGTTGCTCTGGATTTTTTTGAACAGAACTTCGCGGGGGCTGCCCAGCAGGCCGGAGGCCTCGAAAAAGGCCATACGACTTTTCATGGATGAGAGGATGGTGCAGAATTCCACGTAGGCATCACGATAGCGGCGATAGTCGTCGTCCGTGATGCCGGATCGCGACGGCCGAACGGGGAGACGCAGCTCTCCTTTCAACGCTTCGAGCGCGTCGAGTTCTTTTTTCAGCCGCAGAAGTTGTTCCCGCTCCGCCGAGTCTCCGGCGTGCTGCAGTTCCGCCTGCAGGGCCCGGGCTTGTTTTTCGGCCTCGCTCATTCGCGGAGCGACGCGACGGAAGGCTTTTTTATAGACGGAACGCGTGCGCTTTCGAGCCTTTTCCGCCTCCTTGGCCATCAGCTGTCGCTGCTGCTGGATTCCCGGCAGCTCCGACTTGCGGATGTCCGAATCGGAGCCGAAATATTTGCGTGCCACCGTCATCAGAAGGTTGATGACGAGGCGCTCGAATGTCCGGCGCGCCTTGTTGGCCACAAGACCTTCGCGACCGGCCTTGTCCTTCAGATTCGGATTGTTTTCGGCGGAGATGAAAATTCCGCCGCAACAACGCCGATAGGAAAAGAACTCGCGGCCGGCATGTTTGGTTCGGCGTTCTTCCAGCAGAAAAAGATCGCCGTCGGCGCGCCCGTAGGGCAGGACGCGCAAACCGTCACGGTAAAGACAAATCCCGCCGTAGCTGTCGAGCTTCGCTTGAATGGTTTCAAACTGCTCGTCGGAGTGCGTGGTGTTTTTCTTGTCGAACTCGATGGTCGCTAAGCGAAATTTGAAGGGGCCGACATATTCCCTTCCGGAAGACGACAAAAGCTCCGACGGCGGGACGATCATCTCGCCCCGATCCCGACCGAACGCCTTAACGCACCCGGAAAAAACGCCGTTTTTGTCGAACTCTCCCTCAATGCAATGCTCGCATTCGCGCAGTTCCTCCAGCGTGAAGGCATCCTGAGAGGAGACGGCGGCGAACACCCGGTCGCCCAGATGGCTCACCAGCTCATAGGAAAAGTCGTTTTTTGCGACATCGTAAGGATCGACGAAGTTGACGAGCGTCTCCCGCATGCTGCCTCTGGTCGCCTCGATATCCGGATTGTCCAGACCTTGATAAGTCCAGCTGCGCAGCTCGTTGTTGCAGTCGAAACAGAACAGCGCCGTACCGTGTTTGTCCGAATCCGGATTCGCCTGCAACAAACGCCACCAGGGCAGCACATGATCCCACGTGAGATGAAGATCGGACGGCACGGCGAGGATGCGCTCTTCGGTCGTCGTTTCTTCGGGAGATTTACGGCGCTCCAGTTCCGCAAACCTCTCCCAGGCATCTCGGGTGCGAACATCCGCATCCGCCAGATTGCTTTTCATCCCCTCCGTCAGCCGATTGATAATGCCGGGGAACTCGTCAAGACCGCCGAATTCGGCGAGGGGAAAATGAACGTCCGAAATAAGCAGAAACGGATTTTCAAAAAAACGCCAGTCCACAAGAAGCGCGGCGTAGGGACGCCGGATTTTTTTGGTGACGATCAGCGTCACCGGCGATAGAAAGGCCGCGGAAAGACGGCCGATGCCCTTTTCTCCGAGGCGCACACGCGGTGACAACCCGAACATTTCCTCCGGCGGCACGTTTTTTCCGACCTTGCTTTCCGTCCCCACGACGAGCCATTTTTCTTGAAGATCGGAGAGACTCATGCCGCAGCCGTCATCGTAGATGCCGGCAAGAGGGGGAACCCCATCAAAAATATGTAGCGCCACGTTGCGGGCGTAGGCATCGTAGGAATTTTTCCATAACTCGCTGACGGCGGTGGGCGTATCCGCTATCTGTCCGCGTCCGAGATGATCGATGGCCCGTGCTCTTGTTTGAAATGCTGCGGAGATGGACATATGTCACCTGCGACTATCTGTTATCATGGAAAGAATCGACCGCAAAACCGCCTCCCCGAGCCTTATGGGAACGGCGTTGCCTACCTGTCTGGCGGCGCTCATCACCCCCCCGGTGAAAATGAAGTCATCGGGAAAAGTCTGCAGGCGTGCGGCCTGACGCACCGTTATGCCATGATGCTCCGTTGGGTGCAGAAATCTCCCCTTGGAAGGATTGATGCAAGCCGTGGTCATGGTGGGCGCGGGTTTCGAGGGATCGATGCGTCCGTATACGTCCTTGTGCCCGTCATGATTTTCGTGACACGGGAGAACTCGGCAGGAATCCTTTCTGCTGCCCCCGTTGGGAGGCGTGGAGCGAAAAACCTTCAGCAGCGCCTCTCCATGGTTCATATGGACGTCGTTGGCATCACCCTGCGGCGCCGGATGGAGAAACGCTTCCGCAGCGGGATGCCAAGGCGCCAGGCCGGGAATAGGAGAGGCCGGGTTGCAATGGGTGGGCGCGGGCGGCCACGTCGGGTTGCACGGCATTTTATCCTTCCACCCGAGAATAAAGACGCGTTTTCTGCGTTGCGGAACACCGTAATCGCACGCATTAAGTACGACGGGCGGACAAACGTCGTAGCCGGCCGACGCGGCTTCCGCATAAAATTTTTCAAGATGGTGCTTGTGCCGCGGCCACAACAGACCGACGACGTTCTCCACAAGAAACGCCGTGGGACGCAGAGCGCGAACGAAATCGAAATAACGTATCAGCAACTCATTGCGGGGATCCTTGACGCCGGAATCCTTAAGGCGCAAAGAAGAAAAGCCCTGACACGGCGGCCCTCCCATCAGGATGTCCGGCACGGCTCCCTCCGGAAGAACCGCCAGCATTTTTTCCGGCGAAATATCGCGGATGTCCCCCTCTAACATCACGGGAGGCGACGGAAATCTGGAAAAATATTTACAATAGGAGCTACAGGCGTTCGGGTCGTTTTCAAGCGCCGCAAGCACATGGATGCCCAAATTGCGGGCGGCAAGCGAAAAGCCCCCGGCGCCGCAAAAAAGATCTATGGCCGTAATCCGACGGCACGCGGCGTCTCCGGTGGATTTCATCGGTGAGATTCCCCCATATGCGGCGCAAGAGAGTATTTCCGCTCGTTCGGCAGGCATTGTCTGATGTATTCGCATAAGGCTTCCCGATTTTTCAGCTCGCATTCCCAAATGACGAGGACCCTCCAGCCGAGTTCTGCCAACTCCTCTGCAATGTGGGCATCCCTCTTTTTGTTCGCCGTCAATTTCTTTTGCCAAAAATCCGTATTCGTTGTCGGAAGTTTCGCCCGCTTGCAACCGTCATGCTGATGCCAAAAACAACCATGAACGAATATCACGGTCCTATACTTGGGGAGGATGATATCCGGCGTACCCGGCAAGTCCCTGCGGTAGAGGCGAAAACGATATCCCATCGCATGCAGAAGAGAACGTACGAACTTTTCCGGCCCGGTATCCCTGCTTTTGACGCACGCCATAACGGAACTTCGTTTTTGAGGCGAAAATCTATCCATAACGCCACCATACCGATGACCGCAAGTTGAAGCAAGAATCGTTCCCGAGGAGAGAGACCGGCGTATCCACGATTCCGCCATGCCTTTTATCGGCCGTGCCGCCAACACCGGTAGGGAACCTACGACATCGACAGAATGCCGGGGTATACGGACCACCTCCGGAGTTACCTCATGTGAAGGCCCTCTGTCGACATCGCAGCCGAAGAGCCTATCCAACGGATACTAAAAACGCACGGCAACAAGCTACCGCCGTTCTATAACACATCGATGGAAAAGACGGATTATGCGGTTATCGAATCCACAAAGACAGCCGCTCCTCGTAGCCATTACGCAAGGAACGGCTTTTCGACTTCCGCCATCGGCCCGTATCCCTCACGCCGATGCCCTATTTATTCGCCCGAACCGTATTGTCCGTTTTCCGGCAGCCTCACGAGTCTCTGCACTTCTCTGAGCCTGACGAATCGTACGGAGAGGGCCAACTGACAACCGTCGAATCAAGTCTAAAACTACCCCTCTCCCATTGGGAGTATGTATATGCGGATACGCCCCAATTCGTAGGCCAGACGCCCGAGGAAGTGAAAATCGTGCACCCGCAGACGGATACAAAATCCCACAGGGGAAGATCGACTGCGGCACACGCCTGAATTCCGCAGACTCCCTGCCGGTCCGGGCCGATAACGCCGAACGAAGCCGGGGGGCAAAGCCCCAAAAATCTGCCATATCTTACAATTACAATCTAGCGTGCAAATTGCTGCCGTTTGCCGCGCCGGGCAACTCTCGGCTACACTCGTTGGGGACAATCCCGCGAATACGAAAAAGCCCTCACGGAGATTTCCGTAAGGGCTTATTTTTTATGGAGCCAGCTAAGAGACTTGAACTCTTGGCCTGCTGATTACGAATCAGCTGCTCTACCAACTGAGCTAAGCTGGCGGACGGCTTGTTGTGTCAAAATATGGCCGGACTGTCAAGCGGAAATATGCCCGGCCCCGGGATCAGTCCGCAGTCCTTTCCAGATACAGGGGGATGACGTGCAGGCTGCGGCTGACTTCCTCGGTATGGCCCAGCCACCAGCGGACCTTGTCGCCGGGCCAGCCCAGTTTTTCCGCCACGGCACGGGCCACGCCCGCCACATTGAGGATGGGATGGCGCTGGAAGACCTGCGGCAGTCCATAGGTCAGATTGCAGGCAAGACATTTTCCGGGACGCTGATGCAGCTCAAAGGCCAGTTCCGCCTTCCCTTCTCCTTCGGAGCGGCAGACCAGAACGATGTCATAAGCGCCTTCCTCAGCGCCGCCGAACAGTGCGTCGAAAAAAGCCTCAGTGCGTTCCGGAGGGAACACACTTTCAAGAAAGGCCTTATCAAGAACCTTGCTCATATTGCCTCCAGCCCGACAACGGGCAAGAAAATTTCAAAAGCTAAAGATAGCGTTTTTTTTCATAAAAGACAAATCCGCCCGTCAGCAGGGCAGGCACAGGGGCCGCAGCCAGTCCGGCACACAGGGCAGGTCCCGCAGGCAGACGTCCTGCCGGGGCAAGCGCTCCAGCCGGAAATCCGCCAGCAGATCCGCTGCCGCCAGCGGTCGCATGTCCGGGCGCAGGCCTGCCAGACGGGCCAGCACGCCCACGATCTCCGCCGCCGCGACGCCCTGGCGGCGCAGCTCGCGCACCCCCAGGCTCTGATGGCGCTTGGCCAGCCGCTCCCCCTGTCCGTCCAGCAGCAGCGGGATGTGCGCATAGGCGGGCGGTTCGAAGCCCCACAGACGCAGCAGGGCCAGCTGGCGCGGCGTGGACGTCAGTATGTCGCGGCCCCGCACCACCTGGGTGATGCCCATCAGGGCGTCGTCCAGGGCCACGGCCAGCTGGTAGGCCACCACGCCGTCGGAACGGCGCAGGGCAAAATCGCCGCCGCAGTCCTCCAGAGTGAAAGATTGCTCACCCAGCAGGCCGTCCTGAAAATGGAAACGTCCCTCGGGGCAGCGCAGGCGCAGGCAGGCACGCCGCCCCTGTGCCTCGCGCTGGCGCCGTTCTTCCGGGCTCAGATGACGGCAGGTTCCGGGATAGGGGGCCCCGGCATCATCCACATGGGGGGCTCCGGCCAGCTGGCGCAGCTCCTTGCGGGTGCAATAACAGGGATAGACCAGCCCGGCACGGTCCATGGCATCCAGCGTCGCATCATACAGGGCCGCGCGGGCGCTCTGGAAATAAGGGCCGCACGGGCCCTCCTCCGCCATGTCGCCCGCGTCCGGGATGGCACCGTCCACGGCCGGGCCTTCGTCCCAGTCCAGCCCCAGCCAGCGCAGATCCTCCACCAGAGCCCGGGCATATTCGGGACGCGAACGCTGGGGGTCGATGTCCTCCATACGCAGGACCAGCGTCCCTCCGGCGCTGCGCACCGCCAGCCAGGCCAGAAGGAAGGCCCAGGCATTGCCCAGATGCATGTAGCCCGTGGGGCTGGGGGCCAGCCGTCCCCGCACGGGACGGGAAGAGGCTGACGGCGCAGGATGGTAACGATAGGCTTGCAGGCTGCGGGGCAGTGCGCAGGGGATGGTCATGCCGCCTCCGAAAACGCCCGTACGGGCCGTCTGTGTATCATGAAGGATATGAACGAAAGGGGAAGGGCCCCCTGACAGGAGCGCCCTTCCCCTTTGGGAAAATCTGTCTGCGCGGAGACTATTTCTTGTTCCACGGCATGCGGGCCAGCAAAAGACCCAAGCCGCAGAAGCCCGTCACCCCGGCAAAGACCAGGCCCGCGCCCACGAAAGCGCTCAGCCAGAGCCACTGGGGCCAGGCAAGGCTCAGGGCCAGGCCCAGCAGCACCATGCCGCCCGCGCCGATCTGGATCTGGCGGAACATGGGCAGGCTGCGGCGGCTGCGCACCACGGGGAGACCGGCCTTGTCCCAGGCCGTGGCCCCGCCTTCCATCTGCCAGGCCTCACCGGCGGCCAGCTGTTCCAGAAGGTCGCTGTTGTTCTTGGTGCGGCGGCCCGAGTTGCAGGTGAAGACCACGGGCTTGTCCGTCACGGGGCGGAAATCCTGCCAGCGGATGACCGACAGGGGGGCGATCTCCGCGCCTTCGATGCGCAGGGACTCCACTTCATCAGGTTCGCGTATGTCCACGAGCCGGATCTCGCCGGCTTCCAGTTTCCTTTTGACATCCTGGGGGCTCATGAGAGGAAGCATGATCGACTCCCGTATATGCCGGGCCCGGGGCCCGGGTCATGCCGCCCTCCCGTTGCGGACGAAAGGACGAACTATTTCTTGGTATTGCGTCCCTGCTTGCCGGAGCTCTTCTTGCTGCTGCTCTTTTTCTGGACGCTGCTCTTGCTTTTGCTGCGACTGCTTTTCTTGACGCTGCTCTTCTTGCTGCTGTCCTTCCGGCTGACGCTGCTCTTGCTCTTGTTGCGGCTGTTGTTCTTCTTGACGCTGCTCTTCTTGTCCCGCGAGCTCTTCTGGCTGACACCGGCCTTGCTCTTGCTGCGGCTGTGCGAGATCTCGCGCACGGCCTGCTCTTCGGCATAGGCGGCCATGCGCAGTTCCTCGGCACTGAAGGCGTCGCTGCCTTCCACGCGCCGGGCTCCCATGAAGGTAGTTCTGAAATACGGGTCGTCAAGGCTGTTGATGCGCACGCGCGTCCGGCGACGGGGGCTGTGGACGAATTTCCCGTCCCCCACATAGATGCCGGTATGGTAGCCGCGGCGGGGATGGTGGAAGGCCACGATGTCACCGGCGCGCATGTCTTCCACGCGGGTGATGCGCTTGCCTACGGCCGACTGTTCCCGGGCCGTGCGCGGCAGGTTGATGCCCACGCTCTTGTAGGCCCACTGGACGAGGCCGGAGCAGTCGAAGCCGCCGGGATTGCGCCCGCCGGGCACATAGGGGGTACCGATGGCGGAACGGGCCACCTGCACGGCCTTGGCCTGCCGGGGACCGCCCTCCTCGGCGCTTTCATCGAAAACGGCTTCATAGGAGCGGCGGAAGCGGGCTTCCTGCGCCGCGCGCTGGCGCTGCGCATACCAGGATTCTTCAGGATAACCGGAAGAGCCGGACCCGGAATGGGAGGCGCAACCGGCGCTCAGGGCCAGCAGGCCCATGGCAAGGGGTATCAGCAGTCTTGGGACAAGACGCATGCTTTCTCCGGGGTAAGAAATCGCAACCAAAAACGGGGGAAAGGGCCCGGGCGGCAGGGAAAAGCCCCGCATGCCGCCGGCAAAGGGACAGTCCCTGAGGGGGACAGGACGACGGCCGGACAGCCTGCCCTGCCCCAAGGCCATACGAAACTTGGGCTTGAGAGTATTAGCACAGGCTGCTGTCAAGTGTAAAAAACTTTTTGGGAAAAATTTTTTGACCGCAGTATCGTGCAAAAAAAGGAAGCCGGGGCTCTCCCGGCTTCCTCAGGTGTGGGCTAGGCCTGTTCGTCCTGCGTTCGCAGGTCGCGTTCGATGCAGGCAAAGGCATTGTGGCTGTGGATGGATTCCATGCTCTCCACTTCCACGCGGAACCAGCGCACATGCTCGTGCTCCGTCAGGCGCTGGGCCACGTTGCGCACCACGTCCTCCACGAAGGTAGGCTGGGCGAAGGCGTGCTCGGTGACGTATTTCTCGTCCTCGCGCTTGAGCAGGGTGTAGACGGCGGACGAGCCCGAAGCCTCGGCCATCTCGATGAATTCCTCGATCCAGCTGAAACCCGACATGCGCACGGCCAGATGGATCATGGTGCGCTGGCTGTGCGCTCCCTCGCGGCTGATGGCCTTGGAACAGGGGCACACGGTCATCACGGGCACGTCCACTTCCAGCAGGAAGGACTGGCCCTTCTCGTCCAGCTCGCCGGTCAAACGGCATTCATACGAGATGATGCTCTTGATGCCCGACGAGGGCGCGGGCTTGTGCACGAAATAGGGGAAGCAGAAGCGCACATAGGAACGGCGCGCTTCCAGACGTTCCTTGACCGTGGCCAGCAGGCGGCGCACCGACTGGTAGTTGATTTCGTCGTTCCATTCTTCCAGCGCTTCGATGAAGCGGCTCATGTGCGTGCCCTTGAACGAGGCGGGCAGATCCACACCAAGGTCCACCCGGGCCACGGTCTGGCGGCTGCCCTGGGCGCGGTCGCGCACCAGCAGGGGCACGGTGATGCCGCGGATGCCGACGCGGTCGATATTGATGGGAACCTTGGGGGCATGGCGTTGCACGTCTTCCATTATGCGAGATCCTGTCCTGTAGTTGTACCGCTGAAGGTGCCGTGCTTGACACCCTTGCAGGAAATGAGCTTGTCGGCCAGCGCCCGCACGCGGGCGGCCTCGCCTTTGAGGATGAGCACCTCAAGGCAGTTATGATGGTCCAGATGCACATGCAGGGTGGCGATGATGATGTCATGCTCGTCGTGCTGCATCTGGGTCAGGCGGCGGGCCAGGTCGTTCTTGTGATGGTCATAGACCAGGGTCAGCGTGCCTGCGCCCTGGCCGTCGGCCTGTTGCCACTCCTCGGCCACAAGGGCCTTGCGGATGAGGTCACGGATGGCTTCGGAGCGGTTGCTGTAGCCCTTGACGGCGCACAGGGCGTCGAAAGGTTCCAGCAGCTCTTCATCCAGAGAAACACCAAAACGTGTCAGTTTTCCCATTGTTCGCCTCATGCGGCCGGGACACCGTCCGGCGGTGCCCGGTGGTGAATCTAGCAAAATCTTCCTGAAAATCCAGAGGCCTTTCCCCCCCTGCCCGCCGGAGGGGCGCCTTTCACGAAAAAACGTGCCGGGAAAGGGGCGGACAGGCCGGATGTCGGCACAGGTGCACGCCCGTCATGCCGGGCCGCTGCGGCAAGGGATACAAAAGGCCCCTGCCTGCGCATGTTGCCGTATGCCTTGCGGGGACAAGCCCCTCACGCAGGCAACGGGGGCCGGCTACCGGGGCGGGAGGGCTCCAGGGCCCACGATCCGGGCCTACGCGGGCCGGACGCGGCGGCGTATCTCCCATACGGCCACCGTAACGGGCACGGGCTGGGCATACAGGGGTTCCACACGCTCGGTGAACACGCGCCGCCCTTCCAGACCGCCGCCGTGCAGGGCCTGCAAGAAGGCCTCGTACACGCCGCGCCCGGGCTCGGCCACCCAGGCCGCGCCGTCGTCGGCCAGCACGTGGGAAAGGAAGTGCATCACCGGCGCCACGAAGCGCTTTTCGTACATGATGTCGCCGCCCCACAGGCGGAAGATGCTGCGGGGCCGCACGGCGGGCTGCCGCCAGTCCATGACGGTCCACAGGGGCGAGGTCACCCCGTTGTGCCGGGCGTTGAGGCTGGCGAAGTGCAGGGCCTCTTCCTCATAGTCCATGCCGATGACCTGCGCGCCCAGCCACTGGCCCACCATGGCCGTGAGGCCCAGGCCGCAGCCCAGGTCGAGGCAGGGACGCCCGGCGATCTCGGCGCGGCGCTCTTCCAGCCAGCGGCACAGGGCGATGCTGGACGGCCACAGTTCCGTCCAGTAAGGCAGGCGTTCGTCCTCGAAGTTCTGCGGATCGTCCAGCATGGCGTTCCACAGGGTCTCCAGGTCGGCGGCGCGCTGCAGGCGCCACAAACGGCCGCAGGCCCGCACGGAGATGAAGGGCGTATAGGCCGTCAGGCCGTGGCTTTCCTCTTCGGCTCCGGGAGCGGTCTCCGCCGCCGGAGCTTCCGTACTGTTGCAGGCCAGTCCGGCCTGTTCCAGCAAGTTTCCCAATCGCGTATCCATCCCGCAAGCATAGCGTATCGGCCCCCATCTGTACAGACGGACGGATTGTGTCCTGCCCCCCCTTTTGCTATGCTGCGCCCGTACCTGCACGCACGGATGCGGCCCGCCGCAGGCTGCCGGAGATCCCGGCGCCCCGCGACCCGCCGCCCCGTCGGCCGCAGGAGGATCTTTTCCTACAGGAAGCTTATGGGACAGGATATTTTCGACGTCATCATCGTGCTGGTCCTCACGGCCTTCGCGGCCCGCGGGTTCTGGACCGGCTTCGTGGGCGAGGTCGCCGGGCTGATCTCCATCGTGGGCGGCTTCTGGGTCTCCCACCATTTCCACACCGTGCTGGCCCCGCACCTCACCTTCATCACCGAACCGGCCTGGCGCAACATCGCCAGCTATGTGCTGCTCTTCCTGGGCGTGCTCATCGCCGTGGGCCTGCTGGCGCGGCTGCTGCAAAAGCTGCTGGCCTTCTCCTTCGTGGGCTGGATCGACAAGCTCACCGGCGGCCTGCTGGGCCTGGCCAAGGGCGTGCTGCTCTGCGCCGTGGTCCTGCTGCTGTTGCAAAAGCTCTTCGGCGATGCCGAGTTCCTGCGCCATTCGCGCGCCCTGCCCTACTTCAATTCCCTGATAAGCCAGGTGCGCGGCTGGCTGCCGCCTGACCTCATCAGCCGTTTCGGACTTTAACCCTCCACAAGGAACAGTTTCATGAAAAGCGCTCTGGAAGAATTGCAGGCCGTCATCGAACGGCTGACCGATGCCGAGAACGGCTGCCCCTGGGACAAGGAGCAGACCCCCGAAAGCCTGACCGAATACCTCATCGAGGAAAGCCACGAGCTGGTCAGCGCCATCCGCTCCGGCAACACGGCCGACGTGTGCGAAGAACTGGGCGACGTGGCCTTCCTGCTGCTCTTCGTGGCCCATCTGTACCAGAAGCGCGGCCAGTTCAGCCTGGACGACGCCCTGAACAACAACCGGGCCAAGATGGTGCGCCGCCATCCCCATGTGTTCGGTGACGTGACCTTCGACAATCTGGACGAGCAGCTCAAGACCTGGGAAAAGATCAAGCGCGCCGAGCACACCGATGCCGAAGGCAAGCCCCAGGGCCTGTTCGACTCCCTGCCCTCCAGCCTGCCGCCGCTGACCAAGGCCTACCGCATCCACTCCAAGGCCGCCCGCGTGGGCTTCACCTGGCCCGAGGACGAAGAAGTGGAACAGCAGGTGGAAGCCGAATGGCTGGAATGGCTGGACGCCTCCGCCGGCGACGACGCCGAAGCCCAGAAGCACGAACTGGGCGACCTGATCTTCAGCATCACCGAGATGGGCCGCCGCAAGGGCATCAAGGCCAGCGAAGCCCTTGACCTGGCCACGGCCCGCTTCCTGCGTCGCTTTGCCCGCATGGAAGAACTGGCCCGGCAGCAGGGGAAGGACTTCCCCGACCTGTCGCTGGATGAGAAGGACGAGCTGTGGAACGCGGCCAAGGAAGAAGAAAAGGCCGCCCATTAGCGACCTTTGCCCTTTGGCGGCTTTTGGCGGTCGTGCTGGCCCTGCTGCTCTGCGCCTGTTCGCAGGAGGTCATGGGCCCGCACGGCCGCAAGCCGATGCTCCTGTCCGGGACGGAACGCCCCGACAGGGCCCCCGGCAGCCTGCTGCGCGCCGATCCCGGCTATATCCAGTGGCTGGAACGCCAGTCCATGCTGGGCAATGCCGACGACCTGGCCGCCGAGGTCTCGGGCTCGGAACGCCTGTGGGGCAACAGCGGCAGCAATGACCGCCTGCCCCTGCTGCTGGACGCCGCCCCCTGCTGGCTGGAGGTCAATCCCCACACCCTGCGGGGCAAGGCCACGGCCATGCAGTCCCTGGCCCGCTCCGGCACCCTGGAAGCCTTCCGGCGGATGGGCTTTTCCGGCCTCTACCTGTCCCCGTCCCAGGAACAGGGCGCCCTCTGGCACAACCAGCTCCGCCCCGATTTCGGCACGGGCACCACGTCCCTGGCCTTCGACGCCCGCAGCGGCGATGACGAACAGTTCGCCCGGCTCAACGCCCGTGCCGCCACCAGCGGCTTCCAGCTGGGCGGCTCCCTGCCCCCGGCCGCCACAGGCCTGGGCCCGGACTTTTTCCTCCAGGCCCGCCACGCCAGCCGCTTCAGCGGTCTGTACGCCATGATGGAGGCCCCCTCCTCTCTTTGGAGCACGCTGCCCGCCTCGCCCCAGGAATGGGAATGCCTCCCCCTCAACGCCCGGCAATGCCGCGCCCTCACCGACAAGGGCCTGCTGCCCCCGGCCCTGCTGCGCGACAGCCTGCCCTGGGCCACGCCCGGCGGCTGGGCCATCACCGGCGAAGTGCGCGGGGCCGACGGCAAGCCCCGGCGCTGGCTCTACCGCTATGCGGGCAACGTACTGCGCCCCGTGCTGCTCTGGCAGGATCCCTCGGGACAGGCCCGGCGCGTGCTCTCCGCCGCCGTCATCCGCCATACCGGCCTGCAGCAGCAGACCCTGGCCGGGCTGCACCTTGAAGCCATCATGGGCCTGGACGTGCCGCCCGACGGCGGAGCTCCCTCCCCCCGTGACCAGCTGGCCCCCGGTCTGGAGGCCCTGGATGCCCTTGCCCGCGAGATCCACCGCTACGGCGGCTGGGCCATGCAGGCCGACATCCTGCCCCCGTCGCTGACGCCCCTTATCCAGCGGGCCCCCGTGGACCTGACCCGCGATACCGTCACCAGCCCCGCCGCCGAATATGCCCTGCTGACCGGCGATGCCGCGCCTCTGGCCGCATTGCTGCGCCAGTCCATGAGCAGCGGTGTCCGACAGGAAGGTCTGGCCCGCGGTCTGCACCAGTGGCGGGGCGTGGACTGGCGTCCCCTGCGCGACCTGCCCGGTGGCGAGGCCCTGTTCCAGCGTGCCTGCCGTCTTGCCGGCCTGCATGACGACGAATATTTCTGGCCCACCACGCCCGCCGGACTGGCCCGGGAAGCCCTTGGGCGCAAGCCCGATGCCGTTCCCGCCCGCGACCGGCGCGACACGGAGCTGGAAGAAGCCTGCCTGCTGCTGCTTGCCTGGCGTGTGGGCCTGCCCGGTCTGGCCTTCGTGAGCCCGCAGGAATTGCAGGGCGCCCTGCCCCTGCCCAAGTCCACGCCGGGCACGGCTGCCAGCGCCGGTCTCGTCCCCCTGCTGGAGCCGGAGACCGCCGCCGGAGAAGTGGAGCCCGCGCCCCTGGCCTTTGGCCCGCTTTCGGAAGAGCTGCGCCTGCCCCGGAGCCCGGCAAGCATCATGGCGCGGCTGCTGCATGCCCGCGCCGTCTCCGGTGTGGCCCGGGGCCGGCTTTTGCGCGTGGTCAGCGGCCCTGCCGGGACTCTGGCCACCGTCACCCGTCTGCCTGACGGCAGCTGCTGGGTGCTGGCCGCCAACTTCGGCAGCGACAGCGCCACCCTTCGCATCCCCCTGCCCGTTTCCGGGGCAGCGCAAGATATCGTTGAACAGACGTCCCTGGCTGTCCAGGGAGGTCTGACCGTGACCCTGAACGGCCGTTCTGCCCGGCATTATCTGGTCGGAGCCGCCGCATCGCCCAAGGAGCCATCATGACAGAAAAAAATCCCGATGCCGCCAGCAAGCTGGCCTGCCCTGAAGAGGAGATCCCCATGGGCATGACGCCCTGGTCCCAGCTGGATGAAGAGGCCCGGGCCCGGGTAAGCCGCCCCGCCCCTGCCGACGGCCAGAAGAGCCCGGCCCCCGGCACAGCGTCTGTGGCCCCGGAACCGGCGCCCGCCCCGCAGCAAGAGGCCCCCATCCCCATGCCCGCCGCAGAGGCCGTGCAGGCTGAGGACGCCCCGGCCGCTCCCGCCGCGCCCGTTGCCGCGCCGGTGGAAGACCCTGCCGCGGACCAGACGCCCGAAGCGCCCCTGAGCATGGAAGCCGGGGAAGCGCCTGCGGCCCCTGCCGAGACTGCACGGCCCGTACCCGCGACCGAGCCTGCCGTCACCGCCGAAGAAAAGGCCGACGGCAGCGAAGCCCCTGCCGATGCCGCCGCAGCTGCCGCCATGGCCGAAGCGCCCCGCAGCGGACGTCGCGGTCTGGCCACCATGCAGCCCGCTGCGATGGATGAACAGATCCCGGCAGCCGAAGCAGCTCCCCTGCCGGAAGAAGGCCAGGCGCCCGCCCCGCAGGCAGAAGCCCCGGCCGCTCCCGCCGCGCCTGCTGCCGCGCCGGTGGCCGTGCTGGAAGCCGGGCCTGCCCAGAAGGCCTTTGCCGTGCTGGCCAAGATGGGCCCCCTGGCCCTGCTCCTGCTCCTGGCCTGCCAGCTCTGGCCCACCTTCCTGACCGGCGGCCTGTACTGCCCGCCGGAAATGAAACTGATGGATACCGTCCGTGAAGCGCTGGCCAGTGGACAGTGGTTCGCGCCCCTGCATAACGGTGATGCCCAGCTGCCCGTCTTCGTCTGGATGCTGGCCGCCCTCGACCTGGTGGCCCGCATGGTGCCACAGCTTTCGGCCTTCGTCTGGCCGGCGGGCGCCGCTCTGGGCGGGCTGGCTTGTCTGTGGGGCACCTGGGCCCTGAGCCGTGCCGCCGGTTTCGGCCCGCAGGCCGCTCTGGCCTCCGGCCTGATCCTGCTCTCCAGCCTGCTGTTCCCGCAGCTGGCGCATTTCATGGGCCCGCAGGGGCTGGCCACCGGTCTGTGCCTGCTCTCCATGGCCTTTTTCTGCATGGGCTGGAAAAAGGAACACGCCTGGATCTCCCTGCCGCTGGCCTTCCTGACCTCCGGTCTGGCCGCGCTGACCGGCGGCCTGGTCTTCCTGATCCTGCCCCTGCTGACCAGCCTCGTCCACCTGTTCTGGACCTGGCGCATCCGTCGCGCCCAACGTCTGGACGCGCTGGCGGGCTTCCTCCTGCTCCTGCTGCTGGGTACCCTCTGGGCCGCCGCCATCATCTTCTGGGTGCAGGCCGAAGGCTACGCCCAGGCCGTGTCGGGCAAGTTCATCAGCCTGCCCTGGCCCCTGCCCGCCTTCTGGTGGCTGGCCCCGGCGCTGGCCGTGCTCGGCCTCCTGCCCTGGCTCTTCGTGGTCACCGGCGTCAACTGGGGCCGCGTGTTCGCCACCAGCTGGAAGACCCTGCGGGCCAGCCGCAAGGAAAACAGCGGCAGCTCCTTCCTCTGGATCGCCCTGTTCTTCTCCCTGCCCCTGTCCCTGCTGGGTTCCGGTCTTGCCGGTGCCACGCCCGCGCTCTGCCTGCTGGCCATCCTGCTGGGCCGCGCCCTGGTCCGCATGGGCAGCCTGGGCAGCAAGTTCTTCTATCTGGTCATCGCCCTGCTCTTCCTGCATGCGGGCATGCTGCTGGCCGCCCTGCACTTCCCCGTGGCGCTGGAATGGCTCCGTACGTCCACCTCGCTGGCCATCCCCCAGCAGTATGAGGCCCTGCTGACAAGTCTGGATGCCCTGCCCGTCCTGGGCGGCCTGTGCATCGTCTTTGCCGTGCTGCTGGCCCGCTTCACCCGCCGCGCCTGGCCCGGCGGCTCCCTGCTGGTCTGCACCCTGTTCGCCATCCTCCTGGCCCAGCCCGCCCACCTGTGGCTGGCTCCCCAGCTGGCCGGACATGCCGAGCTCAAGCTCGCCGCCGCCCAGCCCCTGAACGCCGCTGCCCCTGCCGCTCCGGCCGCTGTTGAGGAAAGCGCGGCTCCTGCGGCCCCCGAAGCTGCTGCCGAAACGGCCGCACCGGAAACGCCCGCTGCTGATGCGGCAGCTGCTGAAGCGGCCCCGGCCCCTGAGGCCGCTGCTCCGGCTGAAGCCGCCCAGGCCCCGGAAACGCCGGAAGCCACCGCTCCCGCGGCTGATGCCGCCGCTCCTGCGGAAACGCAGGCTGCCCCGGCCGAGGAGGCTGCGGTCCCTGCTCCCGCGGAAGGCACGCCCGCGCCTGCGGAAAACGCGCAGCCTGCCGACCCCGCGCAGGAGGCGCCCGCCGTGCAGACCCTGCCCGCGGGCCCCGAACACGGCGCGCCCATCCCGCCGGAAGCCGTTCCGGCCCAGTAAGCGCCCGTCCATAGACCAAAAACAAGGGGAGAGCCTGCCAAGGCCCTCCCCTTTTGCGTTTCCTGTTTCCTTGCCCAGCGGGAACTCCACCCGCCAGCTTCGGCAAAGACTCCCGCACCTGTCTGCTGCCGGACTGCCTGCCGCCCACATTTCGGACAGCGGGACTGTGACAGCATCTCTATATCCCTGCCGGACGACGTATCCGCAAACATTCGGAAAGGATGCCGTCCGATATGGCGGATCTCCCCTAGCGACACGACACCACACCAACAAATGCGAACGTACCGGACCTGCCTCCATATCGTACTGTAAAGCAGGGAGGCCACCAGTCCCGGCCCTCTGTTTGGGCAACAGCTCTCCTTCGTTTGGCGCTTCCGTCCGTCGCCGCCGCTAAGGCTCTGAAGGCCTCGCCGTGCGAGAAGAGCGTGTCCCACATCCGCCTGCCAGCAGGGAGGATGCAAACGGAACAAAGCCAAACGGCATGAAAAAAGCGCCCATCCCTCACGGGACGGACGCCTTTTTTTCAGAACAGCAGGCAGGGCCTGCGATGCTAGTGGGACATGCCCTCGTCAGGCATGCTCACCTTGAGCAGGCTGCCCAGATGCTTGCGGGCCAGCTCCACTTCGCTCTTGTCCACGACGGGCATATCCTTGGGACGGGCCTGCAGGTCATTGCCGTCTTCCACGATGACAAGCGCTGCGGCCATACGGCCCATGACGCAGAAGAAGCGCCGGGCATCCCAGCCCTTGGCTTCCACCCAGCGGGCGGCATCCTCAGGATAGAGGAAATCCGCCTTGCCCCTGCGGGCCACGGGATGGGCCTCGATCCTGTTCTCACGGGCCCAGCTGCGGAACTGGGGCAGCACATCGAGAAAGCGCAGCAGTTCCTTTTCTTCCACCGGGCTCTGCCCGTCATAGACCGTCGTCACGGCGGCCGCTTCCACGTCCACCGGGGCGACCACGGTCAGGCCGCACAGCAGCAGGCCGCAAAGCAGCCCGCTGGCCAGCCAGCCTTGGCATCCTGTTTTTCTCATCAAGCAACAAGCCTCGCTTAGTACTGCACGGCGCTGATCTTGGAGAGCCTGTCCATATTGTGGTAGGATTCCACATAGCGCAGGGTCCCGGTCTTGCCGCGCAGCACCAGGGAATGGGTCACCGCATGACGGGCGCTGTAGCGCACGCCACGCAGGAAATCGCCGCCGGAGATACCCGTGGCGGCAAAGAAGCAATCATCGCTGCGCACCAGGTCGTGCACGGTCAGCACTTCGCGGATGTCGATGCCGGCCTCGTTGATGGCTTCCTTCTCCACATAGGACTGGGGATCCAGACGGGCCAGGATCTGGCCGCCCATCCCCTTGATGGCGCAGGCCGCCAGCACGCCTTCGGGGGTGCCGCCGGTGCCCATCATGACGTCGACTTCGGAACGCGGATCCACGGCCATCAGGGCGCCGGCCACGTCACCGTCGGTATGCAGCTGGATGCGGGCGCCCGTGCTGCGGATGTCTTCGATGAGCTTCTTGTGACGGGGCTTGTCCAGCACGAAGACCACCAGGTCCTGCACGTTCTTGCCCAGGGCGCGGGCCACGTTGTGCAGGTTGACGTCCACCGGGGCGTCCAGATCGATCACATCGCGGGCCTCGCGGGCCACCACCAGCTTCTGCATGTAATAGCTGGGGCCGGGGTTGAACATGCTGCCGCGCGGCGCCACGGCCACCGTGGAGATGGCATTGGGACGGCCATAGGCCAGCAGGCTGGTGCCTTCCACGGGGTCCACGGCCACGTCCAGCTGCGGGCCGTCGCCCATGCCGACCTTTTCACCGTTGTACAGCATGGGGGCGTGGTCCTTTTCGCCTTCACCGATGACCACGATGCCGTCCACATGCAGGGTGGAAAAACTGTTGCGCATGGCGTCCACGGCGGCGCCGTCACCGGCCTCCTTGTTGCCGCGGCCCAGCCAGCGGGCCGAAGAAAGCGCGGCGGCTTCCGTGATGCGAACGATGTCAAGAGCCAGGTTTTTCTCTGGTGCTTCAGGCATGGTCTCTCCTCCAGATGCGAATGATGTCTGTCTGCGCTCCTGCGAGCGCTCCGGCGGCCATGCTCGTTCCCGCAGCCGCCTTCCCTTGGTATCAAATATCGTGCGCCTTGCGGCGCGTCCCCTTTTCCTCGGATAGCACGCGCCCCTACGGCATGCGGTAGCGTCCGGCCACCGGCACCTGCCAGCCCGTACCGAAGGGCATGCGGCTGATGTGCAGGCCCAACGGCTCCTGACGGCGCTTGAATTCCGCGGCGAACAGCTTGCGGCGCACTTCCTTGCGCAGGCCCTCGTCGGCTTCCTGGGGCTGGGCCGCCGTCTGCCCGGCAAAGATCAGGCTCTCCAGCACCGGGTCCAGCACGTCGTAGGGCGGCAGGGAATCCGAATCCTTCTGCCCGGGCCGCAGCTCGGCCGAGGGGGCCTTGTCGAAGATGGCCTGCGGGATGATGGTGGCCTGACGGTGATGGTTGTACCAGCCTGCCAGGGTGTAGACTTCGGTCTTGGTCAGGTCGGCGATGACGCCCAGCGCGCCCACGGTATCGCCGTACAGGGTGCTGTAGCCCACGGCGCACTCGCTCTTGTTGCCCGTGTTGAGCACCAGCGCCCGCGCCCGGTTGGCCAGCGAGGACACCATGATGCCCCGGATGCGGGCCTGCAGGTTCTCGAAGGTGGTGTCACCGGGGAAGGTCTCGAACAGGTCGAGCCCCGGCGCCAGCGCCGCGGAAAAACTCTCCATGACCGGCTCGATGGGCAGGGTCAGGGTCCGCACCCCCAGATTCTTGGCCAGCTCCAGCGAGTCGGTCACCGAACCTTCGCTGCTGTAGGGCGACGGCATGAGCACGGCCGTCACGTTGTCCGCGCCCAGGGCCTCGGCAGCCACACAGAGCACCAGGGCCGAATCCATGCCGCCGGAAAGGGCCACGATGGCCTTTTCCAGACCGCACTTGCGGACGAAGTCCCGCACGCCCAGGGTCAGGGCGTCCCAGATGGCTTCGGGCAGGCAGGCGGGACGCGGATGCACGATGCCGCCGCTGCCCGCGGTGTCCACCAGCAGCACGTCCTCGGCAAAGGCCTTGCCGCGGGCCAGGATCTGCCCCGTGGGATCGAAGGCCAGGCTCTGGCCGTTATAGACGCGGCTGTCGTTGCCGCCCACCATGTTGACGGAAAAAAGATGCACATGATGCCGCGCCGCCACATGCGAGAGCATCTGCTCGCTCAGGCGCTGCACCCCCTTGCTGAACGGCACCGCCGCCATGTGGACGATGGCGTCCACACCGCGCTGCACCAGCTCCATGAGCGGGTTGTGGCCGCTGGCGTACTGGGTCTTCCAGAAGGCGCCGTCCTCGGTGGCCGATTCCTGGCACAGCACCACGCCAAGGCGCCAGCCGTCCAGGGCCAGGATACCGCAGGAGACGCCCCGGTCGAAGAAGCGGGCCTCGCTGTCCTGCCCGTAGGTCTGGTAGACCTTGCGTGAGACCACCGACCAGCGCCCTTTCTGCACCAGGATGGCCGCATTGGAGAGCAGGCCCGAGGCGTACACGCTGGCCACCGGCGCGCCCACCAGCAGGGGCGGCCCGTCCTGCAGGGCATCGGCCAGCATCTGCAACCCGGCCTTGCAGCCCTCGGCGAAGTCCTCGGCGCGCAGATAGCTGCCCGGGGCCACGCCGCACAGGGCCAGCTCGGGAGTGACGCACAGGTCGGCGCCTTGGGCGGCGGCCTCACGCACGGCGGCAAGGATGCGCTCGGCATTGCCGGCCACGTCACCGGTGACGGTATTGCATTGCAAGAGGGCGATCTTCATAGACGATCCTTATTCGATAAGGCCGTGCAGCGGGCCGCCCGGCGCGGCCAGGGCATCCACACGGCGTTGAACGGCGGGGTCTTCCTCCAGGGCGGGCGCATGGAAGGGCTTGATGCGGGCATCCAGCAGCAGCGGCCCTTCGCAGGACCAGTGCCGCGCGCGGACCACGGCCCCGGTGCCGTAGACGTCGGCAGCGGGATCGGAACGGCTGAAGGCCACCCAGAGGAAATTGTCGAAGTCCGCGGCGCAAAAGGCGGCATCGTCCGCCACGACCACCAGCGGGAAGGCATCGCGCTGCGGCCAGTGGGCCAGGCAGGCGGCCAGCTCTTCCATGCGCGGGTCGGTCTCGTTGCGGCCCAGCTCATGACGGGGGCCGCGCAGCACCAGGATGCCCGGCCCGGCACAGCGGGCGTCGCCGAAGCCTTCGGGCAGCGACGGCAGGTCGTGCACTTCCAGCGCCAGTTCCCGGCGCTTCTCGCCCGCCGAGGCCCAGATGAGCTTGGAGCCTTCGTTGAGGGCAAAACCGGTGTAGTCCAGCGTATCCGTGGTGGAGCGGGTGATGAAGTGCAGGTCGCGCTCGAAATCGGTACGCTCCAGCAGATGCCGGAAAAAGGCCACCACGTCCCGCGCCCGCAGTCCCGGCGCATCCTCATGCGCGGCCACCAGCACGTATTTGGCCAGGGCCGTCTGCGTGGTGCCCAGCATGTGCAGGGCGGCGGTCAGCAGTTCGCGCGGGCGGCGCTGCGCCTCGTACGGCGTATAGCGCTCGCTGCCCAGGGCCAGCAGCAGGGGGTGCACCCCGGCGGCGTCCACGGCGTGGACCTCGCGCACGCCCTGGAAGACCTGCGGCACCAGCGCGCCGGTGAGCTCGTGGATAAAGTCGCCGAAGACCGTGTCTTCCTGCGGCGGGCGTCCCACGGCCGTATAGGGCCAGATGGCGCCGGTGCGGTGATGCACGGCCTCCACCTGCAGGACGGGGAAATCATGTTTCAGGCTGTAGTAGCCCACATGGTCGCCAAAGGGACCTTCGGGCTTGAGGTGCGGCAGGATGTGGCCGCTGATGCAGAAATCCGCCTCGGCCAGCACCGGCAGGGGCAGACGGCGGCTGTAATGCATGGCCGCACGGCAGCCCCCCAGCAGGCCCGCGAAGCGCAGTTCCGACAGGCCTTCGGGCAGGGGCATGACCGCCGCCACGGTGAAGGCCGGCGGCCCGCCCACGAAGATGTTCACCGGCAGGCTCTGGCCCCGCTTGAGGGCCTCGGCATGGTGCACGCCGATGCCGCGATGGATCTGGTAATGCAGGCCCACCTCGTCGGCGGCGTAGTCGTTGCCCGCCAGCTGCACACGGTACATGCCCAGATTGGAGGCATCCGGGCCGGGGCGTGCGGGATCCTCGCTGTAGACCAGCGGCAGGGTGATGAAGGGGCCGCCGTCCATGGGCCAGCCCACCAGACGGGGCAGGGCCGACAGGGCGCAGCGGTTCTCCAGCACGGGGGCCTTGGAGGTGCGGCGGGGCAGCATGTGCGGCAGCGCGGGCAGGGCCCGCAGGCTGCGCAGGGGATGCTTCAGGGCCGCGGCCGGATCGGCCTTGGCGGCCAGCACGGCTTCCACCCCGGCGAGGCTGTCGCGAAAAATGTAGTGCAGGCGCTCCGTGGTGCCGAAAAGGTTGGCCAGCATGGGGAAGGAGCAGCCCTTGACCCGCGTGAACAGCAGGGCCGGGGACTTGGAGCGGAAGGCCCGGCGCTGGATGTGCGCCAGCTCCAGATACGGGTCCACGGGCACGTCGATACGGCGCAGCTGCCCGACCTTTTCCAGATCGGCCACACATTCCTGAAGGTTACGGTAGCCCATCAGTCATCCTCCCCTGCCGGTTCCACCGGCGCCAGCGTACGTTCTCCGGCCAGCCAGCGGCCGAAGTCCGCCAGGATGCGGGCATGGTCGAAACAAATGGGCTGCGGCAGCCTGTCCAGAGGATAGAAGGCCGCCCGGGCCGCATCGTCCCCGGCTTTCAGGGCCGCCGCATCACGCGGACGCCCCACGAAGACCACGCTCATGGTATGGCGGCGCGGGTCACGATCCGGGCGCGAATACACGCCCAGCACGCCCAGCAGCTCCACATCGAGGCCGGTCTCCTCGCGCATCTCGCGCACGGCGGCATGTTCCACCTGCTCGCCGTCGTCCACGAAGCCTCCCGGCAGGGCAAAGCCGTGCGGCTCGTTGACACGTTCGATGACCACCACGCCCCGTTCGGGATCATAGATGACCACATCCGTGGTGGGCGCGGGGTTCAGATACTGGATGACGCTGTGACCGCAAGCGGGACAGGTGAGTTCTTTCTGCATGGGTGCCTCCAGTGGCGCATGGTACGCCAGCAGCATGTTGGCCGCAAGCTCCATGTTCGACAGGGATTCCGATGCTCCGGGATGCGCCTTCCGCCTTTGGCGGCGGAGCGGGCTCAGGCCAGGTGCGGCGTGAAGCCCGCGGCCTTCAAAGCCTCCAGGCTGACGGCCCCCAGACGCAGCACGCGCAGGTCCGTACCGGCCAGCGGCTCCACGATGGTGGACGGCACGCCGCCTGCCGGGGCCGGGCCGCTGACCACCACGCCGTCGTCGGGCCCGGTCAGGGCCGTCAGCAGGCGTTCGTCCAGCTCGTCAGGCACACGGGCGGCCGCCTGGCCGCTGATGTTGGCGCTGCTGGCCGTCAGGGGCGCCCCGGCCAGACGGGAAAGCTGCGCCGCCAGCGGATGGGGCGTCAGGCGCACGGCAGCCTTGCCCCCGGGGTTCACCAGCTGCGGCGCCAGGGGCCGACGGCCTTCCAGCGGCGTCAGCCGGGCGGTCAGCACCACGGTCAGCGGGCCGGGCCAAAAGGCCGTCAGCAGCGCTTCGGGGGCCTGCTCCAGCGTCACATAGGGGCGCAGCAGGTCAAGGCTGCCCGCCAGCAGGGGCAGAGGCATATGGACGGGCCTGCGCTTGGCCTGATACACTCGCGCCACGGCCACGGCCTGGTCGGCACAGCAGCCCAGGCCGTAGAACGTCTCTGTGGGAAAGGCCAGCACGCCGCCATCACGCAGTCTGCGGGCGGCGTCTTCCGCCGTGGATATCTGACACAACGATCGAGGAATCATGACAGGGAAACCCTTGCGCCTGCTCAGTGTGGGCAAACTGAAAGTACCGTTCTGGAAAGACGCCGCCGCCCACTACAGCCAGCGCATCAACCGCTGGCGGCGTCTGGAATGTGTGGAAGTCCGGGACGGGGACCCCGCCCTGCCCCAGGCCCAGCGCAACGAGCTGGAAGGCCGCCGTCTGCTGGAGGCCCTGGGCCCGCAGGACGTGCCCCTGGTGCTGGACGAGCGCGGCATCACCATGACCTCGCCCCAGTTGGCCCAGCTGCTGCAAAAGATCGACAACAACGCCATGGGCCGCGCCTGTTTCATCATCGGCGGCGCCTACGGTCTGGACGAGGCCGTGCGCCAGCGCGCCTGGAAGCTCGTCAGCCTCAGCAGCATGACCTTCCCTCATGAGCTGGCCCGCGTGCTCCTGCTGGAGCAGCTCTACCGCGCGGAGTGCATCATCCGCAAGGTGCCCTACCATCATTGATGCGGCCTGCTGCGGCACTTGCCCACAAGGATACTTCCGGGGAGGGGCATCCCTCCCCGACATGAGCTTTCTCCCCAAAGGAGCCGTGCCGCGAGCCGTCTCCGCTCGCCCCTCTGCCGTCCATGCCCCGGCGCTCGCCATCACGGCGGGAACGCTCCTGCGGACAGCCCGGCTCACAAGGCAATGTCCCACAGGACGGCTTTGTCCGGCAAAAAGCATCCCCGCGACCGGGGCTCCCCCGGCATCCGCTTCCTCTTTTCCAGACAAAACACGCTGGGGAAGGCCAAGAGATTTGAGGAGAGGTCTGCCCTCTCCTCAAGAATTCCTCAACGTCCGCCCTTCCCTACAGCACTTCGTAGATACGGCAGAACACGTTGTCGTAGACCAGCTTGAAATAGGGCGAGATGGCCGGATCCTGCGGATTGCCCACCAGCAGGCGCACCATGAGCGAATTGTAGAGGTTGGCATCCATGGCCAGCTTCTCGTCCGTGATGCGGTTGAAGAAGAAGTGCACGTTGCGGCGTCCGGAAAGGAATTCCTGCCGCTGGGCCGCCGTGGCCCGCGGATGGCTGTCGAACCACTGCTGGATGTAGTCCCGGCGGGTGACGCCCGTCTCCTCGAACACGCTGATGGACGCCGGACGGATGGGCGTGGCGCTGTCGTCCAGCAGGACCTCGCCCTTGTCCAGATTGTAGGCCACGGCCTGCGGCAGGATGGACAGGGCCGCGCCCTCTCCCTGCCGGGTCACGAAATCCCAGTTGCCGAAATTGCTGATCCAGAAACCGAGACGCAGCATCTCGAAGCTGACCGTCACGAACTGCCGCCCTTCGCCTTCCACCAGCGCCGTTTCCGGCGAGCGCAGCTTGTCCATGAGGTCCTGGGCCTGCTGGGCGTCCAGTCCGGCAAAGACCTCGCTGGCCACCTCCTCGTCGAAGGGGTCGCGCCCCTTGGCGAACTGGCTGGTATAGCGGATGAGCTGACGGGCGAAACGGGGATTGTCCGTACCCAGCACCGCCGCCGAAAGATAGAGCGGCGCTCCGGCATTGCGGGCACCGTCCGCGATGGTGAGGCGGTGGGCAAAATGATGGGCCGCGTAGCCCCAGTCCCACCACAGCCAGAGCGTGGCATCCTTGGGCACCACGGTCTGGGCCCGGCTGAGCATCTCGGCATGGCGGCGGTTGATCATGGGGCCCTGCGACATGGCCGGGATGATGTTCACGAAGGGAGCCACCAGCAGCGCCAGCAGCAGCGCGGAGGTCAGGATGCCCGTCACGTTGGGGCGCAGCTTGCGCAGCAGACGCTGGAGCATCCAGTACAGGGGCAGGGTCAGGCCCACGGCCACGATGGGCGCGCCGAACATGACCATGCGGCCGCCCATCTTGGTGCTGAGCAGGCCCAGCGCCGCCAGCGGCAGCAGGAAGAGCGCGCCGGGACGGCGGAAGATCACCCACACGAAGCCCAGCAGGCCCAGGGCCGCGGCCTCGTGCCAGGGATGGAAATAGGCCAGCACGGCCAGCAGGCCAAGGTCCTGCACTTCGGTAAGGGCCTGTCCCGCAGGCGGATAGATGAGGGCCAGCGCCCCGCTGCCGCCCGAGACCTCGGCCTTCTTCATGTACAGGGAAAGCTGGTGGGTGATGGTCTGCAACAGTTCGCCCGACAGGAAGAGGGAGCCCACCCCCAGCCAGAGGAGGATGAGGACCCAGGGGCGGCACAGCCACTGGCGCAGACGGTACATCTGACGGGCACGCGTCCAGCCCGCGGTCATGAGCAGGGCGCTGAAGCCGAAGAACAGGGGGCCGCCCAGGGTGGGCAGGGCGTAGGCCAGCGAGCCCAGCAGCAGGAGGTTGCGGCGGCCGCGCGGCGCCATGACCAGGCTCATGAAGGCCAGCAGACAGACATTGTAGCGGGTCAGATAGGGGAAGACCGAGTGCCATTCCTGCGTCCACCAGGAGATGACGCCGGAAACGCCCAGCAGCACCACCCACTGCCAGCGCAGGGGGTTGCCCAGGCGCAGGTCCTGCTCGGCCAGCGAGCTGCCCCAAAGGCGTCTGGCCGCGGCCAGGCCGGAACCGACGATGAGCTTTTTCAGGATCAGCTGGGGCAGGAGCATGTAGCGCATGGCCCAGCAAGCAGGCGCCAGGGTCATGAGCAGGGGGAAGAACAGGGTCACCAGGTCCGTGTCATAGTAGCCCAGCAGCGTGCGGGCCAGGAAACCCGGCGCAAGGCTGGTCAGCAGGCCCGCCGCCACACCGGCTTCCATGCTGCCCAGGGCCCAGACCCAGGCGTAGACGATGACGGCCACGAAGCAGGAGAGCAGCGCCGGGAACCAGAAGGCCACCGCCGCGGGATAGGTCCCCAGCAGATCGGCCATGCCGCGCAGCATGACGGCCATGGGGTGCCCCACCGCATGGCCGAAACCTTCGGCACCGGCCACCCAGTGGTAGGCATCGTGCGTGGCCAGCAGCCATTCCGAGCCCAGACGGTACTCCGGGTTCTGCCAGCAGGGCCATTCCAGCATGCGCAGGGCAAAGGCCAGGCCCAGGGTCACCAGGCCCCAGAACAGGCCGTGCAGCCAGAAGGTGCGGTTCTCAGCGGTAAAATAGACGGAGACCGGTTTGTCCGTCATGCGTGCTCTCCTTTGTGGCAGAGAGTTTTCAGGCAGAAGAAGGGACGCATCCCGGGGATACGAAGAAAGGTGCGGGGAAAAGGCGAAGAGCCTGGGGCCCTCCCGCGTGGGCAGCCCCCTCCCCTCAAAAAACTATCCTTCGGCTCTCCGGCGCAGGGCCCAGAACCAGCGGTGCACGTTGTCGGCCGTGTAGGCGAAGGACCCCACCAGCTCCCAGCCGTCGATGTCCCCGGCGGCGGGCGGCTCCTCGCGGGCCAGGATCACCACGATGCCGTCATCGGCCAGATGCGGGGCCACCAGCTCCAGCAGCTGCGGCCAGGGCATGAAGGCCCGGCTGGTGATGCAGTCGGCCTTGCGGGCCTGCTTGGGGAAAAAGTGCTCCACCCTGCCCCGGAAAACATGGGTCCCCGGCAGGGGCACGCGGGCCAGCACCGTGGAAAGGAACAGCGCCCGTTTCTCGCGGGCCTCCACCAGCCAGCAGGTGCCGCGCTGCCAGGCCATGCGCAGGGGGATGGCGGGCAGGCCCGCACCGGAACCCAGATCCCAGCACAGGGGATCTTCGGGCAGGGGCAGGCCGTCGAGGAAGGTCGCCAGATGGAAGCTGTCGGCCACCAGGCGCTGCATGGCGTCGCGCCAGTGATGCGCGCCCACCAGGTTCATGGCCTTGTTCCAGCGGCAGAGCAGCTGCAGATATTCCGCCAGCCCGGGCAGGGCCGCCTCGGGCACCGTCACGCCCGCCTCCCGGGCGCATCGCGCCAGGGCGGACAGGGATATGTCGTCGTGTTTCGCGTTGGGCTTCATGGGCCTTGTGTAGCCTCTGGCGGCGGGACTTGCAAGCTCTGGCGCTCTGTCGTAAAAAAGACGACTTTATACCGCTTGCCAATCCATTTTTGGAGCTATGAAAATGACATCGTGTGCATTGCTTTTTCCCGGCCAGGGCTCGCAGGAAGCGGGCATGGGCCGGGAGCTGGCCGAAGCCCGTCCCGAAGCCATGACGCTCTGGAAGCGCGCCGAAGCCATCAGCGGCCTGCCGCTGCGCGAGATCTACTGGGAAGGCGATGCTGCCGCCATGAGCGACACCCGCGCCCTGCAGCCCGCGCTGACCGTGGTCAACATCAACCTCTGGCGTGAGCTGGCGGGCAAGGTGCGCCCCTGTGCCGCCGCCGGTCACAGCCTGGGCGAATTCAGCGCCCTGGCCGCCGCCGAGGTGCTGGATCCCGAGACCGTGCTGCAGATCGTGTCCCTGCGCGGCCGCCTCATGGCCGAGGCCGATCCCGACGGCACCGGCAGCATGGCCGCCATCCTCAAGATGAAGCAGGAAGACGTGGAGGCCCTGGCCCGCGAGGCCGCCGTGGAAGCCGACGCCCTGCTCATCGTGGCCAATTACAACACCCCGGCCCAGTTCGTGGTCAGCGGTCACCGCGATGCCGTGGCCCTGGCCTGTCAAAAGGCCAAGGAGCACCGCGGCCGCGCCATCGAGCTCAAGGTGAGCGGCGCCTTCCACAGCCCCATGATGGAAAAGGCCTCCCGCGAGCTGGAGCCCCTGCTGCGCAAGGCCGTGTGGCGCAAGCCGCAGTTCCCGGTCTACTGCAACCTGCACGGCCGCGCCGTCACCGACGGCGAAAGCGCCAAGGAAAGCCTGCTCAAGCAGATGACCTCGTCCGTGCTCTGGATCGAGACCGTGCGCAACCAGTACGCCGACGGCGTGCGCCGCTGGGTCGAAGTGGGTCCCAAGGCCGTGCTGGGCAAGATGGTGCCCGCCTGTCTCAATCATCTGGACGAGGCCGCCCGCCAGGAACTGCGGGTGGAACTGGTCAACAGCCTCGAAAGCGTGGAAAATTTTTCGGCGTAGGCGCGAGCCCCGCCTCAGGAGATAAAATACATGCGCGCTACTGACGTTTTGCGCTCTGCCCTCATGGGCATTGTGGAAGAGATGGGCCTCAACTGGCCCGCCAAAGCGGTCATCGAACCGCCCCGCGACCCCAAACACGGCGACCTGGCCGCCAACATCGCCATGCTGCTGGCCCGCGAGGCCCACAAGAATCCCCGCGAACTGGCCCAGATCTTCGTGGAAAAGCTGCCCCAGCGCTGCGCCGACATCGAAAAGGTGGAAGTGGCCGGCCCCGGTTTCTGCAACGTGACCTTCAGCCAGCACTTCTGGCGCAAGACCGTGTGTGAAGTGGAAGCCGCCGGTGCCGCCTACGGCCAGAGCAGCGTGGGCCAGGGCCGCAAGACCCTGGTGGAATACGTTTCCGCCAACCCCACCGGTCCCCTGCATGTGGGCCACGGCCGCGGCGCCGCCGTGGGCGACAGCCTGGCCCGCCTGCTGCGCAAGGCCGGTTTCGACGTGGAGACCGAGTACTACATCAACGACGCCGGTCGCCAGATGCGCATCCTGGGCCTTTCCGTGTGGCTGCGCGTGAAGGAACTGGCCGGTCGTCCCGTGGAATGGCCTGAAGACTACTACCGCGGCAGCTACATCATCGACATCGCCCGCGAGATGCTGGCCGAAGATCCCAGCCTGCCCGACATGGAAGACCAGGCCGGTCAGGACCGCTGCTACGAACGCGCCATGAACGAGATCCTGGACGGCATCAAGGCCGACCTGGCCGACTTCCGCGTGGAGCACCAGCACTGGTTCTCGGAAAAGACCCTGGTGGAGAGCGGCGCCGTCAAGGCCGCCTTCGACGCCCTGACCGAAGCCGGGCACACCTTCGACAAGGACGGCGCCTTCTGGTTCGCCACCCAGGCCCTGGGCGACGACAAGGACCGCGTGCTGCGCAAGTCCGACGGCAGCCTGACCTATTTCGCCTCGGACATCGCCTACCACCACAACAAGTTCCAGCGCGGCTACGACTGGCTCATCGACATCTGGGGCGCCGACCACCACGGTTACGTGCCCCGCATGCGCGCGGCCATCACCGCCATGGGCAAGCCCCGCGAAAGCTTCGACGTGGTGCTCATCCAGCTGGTGAACCTGCTCCAGGGCGGCAAGCCCGTGAGCATGTCCACCCGCGCCGGCACCTTCGAAACCCTGGCCGACGTGGTCAAGGAAGTGGGCGCCGACGCGGCCCGCTTCATGTTCCTTTCGCGCAAGAGCGACACCAGCCTGGACTTCGACCTGGAGCTGGCCAAGCAGCGCAGCCTGGACAACCCGGTGTACTATGTGCAGTACGCCCACGCCCGCATCTGCGCCGTGCTGCGCCGTGCCGAGGAACGCGGCATCACCCTGCCCGCCGCTGCCACGGACGAACTGCTGGCGGCCCTGGACACCCCCGAAGACATGGCCCTGCTGCGCAAGATGGCCGGTTTCGAGGACATGGTGGCCACCGCTGCCCAGGCCCTGGCCGTGCATCACGTCAGCCACTATCTGATGGATCTGGCCGGCATGCTGCACAGCTACTACGCCAAGCATCAGGTGCTGCTGGCCGACGATACGGCCCGCACCCTCTCGCGTCTGGCCCTGCTGCGCGCCGTGAGTCAGGTGCTTCGCAACGGCCTTGACCTGCTGGGCGTCAGCGCTCCCGAGGCCATGTAGATCCTATGGCCCAGCCTTTGCGAAAGATCCGCCAGCGTATCGCTCCCGCTGTGCCCAAGGGCGGTTTCAGCTTCACGCTGCCGCCCCTGGCCGCGGGGGCCGTCTGCATCGTCATGCTGGCCTGCATAGGCTGGGCCTTCTTCATGGGCTATATGGTGGGCCACGGCCAGAACCCCGGCGAAGAGATGCGGGAGCTGACCGGCATCGGCCGTCCCGACAGGGAGACCCTGGCCGAGATGGACAAGGCCATGGCCGGTTCCGAAGACGCGGGCCTGCGCGACAAACTGGCCGACCTGAGCCGGCAGCCCGTGGGCGGCGCCCCTGCCGCTCCCGACGGGGATGCCGCTGCGGCCCCCGCTGCCGCTGCCAACGCATCCGCCGCACCGGCCGCGGCCCCTGCCGCCAAGAGCCCGTATCCTTTCAACAAGCCTTCGGACAACGGACTGGCGGCCTGGGGCAATGCCCCCAAGGGCGCGGCCCAGCCCGCTTCCGAAAAAACGGCGGCCCCGGCCAAGCCCCAGGCGGCGACGAACGGCGCGCCCCTGTATGATTTCGTGTTCCAGGTGGCGGCCTTCCGCAATGTGGACGACGCCGACCGCCTGCGCCAGCGCCTGGAAGGCCAGGGCCTGCGCACACGCGGGCAGAAAAGCGGCAAGCTGACCCTGGTCATGGTCCATATGCGCGGCACGGATCTGGATGCCGCCAACCTCAAAGAAGAGCTGCAACGCATGCGGCTCGGCTCTCCCCTGCAAAAATCCAAAAAACGGGTAGGCGGCAAACCCCGCCCCCGCTAGTGAGGCGTGTTACCCTTTATGAGCAGCATCCTGACGTTCTGCAACCGGCTGGGCGCCGCTGTGCTGCGCATGCTGGACAGTCTGGGCGCCGTGACCCTTTTCATGCTCGACGGCCTGCGCCATATCTTCACCAGTCCCCGCATCGTTCCCCGCACCATCCAGCAGCTGTACGTCATCGGTTACAAATCCCTGTTCGTCATCCTGCTCATCGGCATCTTCTGCGGCATGGTGCTGGGCCTGCAGGGCTACTATACCCTCGTCCAGTTCGGTTCCGTGGGCATGCTGGGCTCGGCCGTCTCGCTGAGCCTCATCCGCGAACTGGGCCCCGTGCTCACGGCCATCATGCTGGCCGGACGCGCCGGTTCCTCCATGGCGGCCGAGATCGGCGTCATGCGCATCTCCGACCAGATCGACGCCCTGGACGTCATGGACATCAACTCCATGGCCTATCTGGTCAGCCCCCGTCTGGTGGCCTCGCTGCTGGCCTTCCCCCTGCTCACGGCCATCTTCGACGCCATCGGCATCATCGGCGGTTACCTCACCGGCGTGCTCATGCTGCACATCAACGAAGGCGCCTATCTGTACCGCATCGCCAGCTCCGTGACCATGAACGACGTGGCCGGGGGCTTCATCAAATCCCTGGTCTTCGGCCTGCTGGTGGCCACGGTCTGCTGCCATCAGGGCTACACCACCCACATGCGGCGTGACAGTGTGGGCCCCGAAGCCGTGGGCAACGCCACCACCTCGGCCGTGGTCATCTCCTGCGTGCTCATCCTGGTGGCCGACTATGTGCTGACCTCCTTCCTGCTGTAGGTGACCATGAACGCCTGGGACATCTCTTTTTCTTCCCTTTCCGTAGGCTACGGCGACCACGCCGTGCTGCATGACATCAACGCCACCCTGCCCGGCGGCAAGGTCTCCGTCATCCTGGGGGGCTCCGGCTGCGGCAAGTCCACCCTGCTGCGCCACATCATCGGCCTTTCGCGGCCCATCAGCGGCAACCTGCGCATCGGCGGCCAGGACCTGTTCAGCCTGCCCCATGCCGAGGCCCGGCGCATCCGCCGCCGCATGGGCGTGCTTTTCCAGGACGGCGCCCTGCTGGGCGCCCTGACCCTGGTGCAGAACGTCTGCCTGCCCCTCAGCGAGCATCTGCGCCTGCCCAAGGACGTCCTGCGCGAAGCCGGGCTGCGCGTCCTGCGCATGGTGGGGCTGGAAGACTTTGCCGACTATTTCCCCAACCAGCTTTCGGGCGGCATGCGCAAACGGGCGGGCCTTGCCCGGGCCCTCATCGCCGAGCCGCGCATCCTGCTGTGTGACGAGCCGACCTCCGGCCTGGACCCCATCACGGCCGCGCGCATGGATGCCCTGTTGCAGGCCATGCACCGCCAGTACCCGGAAATGACCATCGTGGTGGTCAGCCACGACCTGGCCAGCCTGCGCTGCATCGCCGACCATGTGCTGGTGCTGCGCGAGGGCCGGGCCATCTTTTCCGGTACGCTGCCGGAACTGGAGGCCAGCCGGGACCCGTACCTGCTCCAGTTCCTGCGCCGTGAAGGCGGCGACGAGGAAAGCCTGGCCGACGCCCCTGCCGACCCGCGCGTGAGCGCCGCCCTGGACAAATGGTTCAGGACCTAGGCGGGGCCGGCGGCCCTCTGCCCTGTGCTGCGCTGCGGGGCCGTGCCGCCGCATCCATCGTCTGATACCCGGCGAGCCGCCAACGAATGTTGCCGCATATCGTTGCGGACGCACCTTGAAGATTGCCCCTGCCGGGCGTATAACCATAGCGCGGCATTGCCGCACAAGGAAATTGCCATGAATTCTTTCCGCCAGACCGCTGTCGGCATCTTCGTCCTGCTGGGCCTTGTCTGTGTGGCCTACCTGACCATCAAGCTCGGCAAGATGGAGGTCTTCGACAGCAAGGGCTTTGAGCTTGTGGCCAACTTCAACTCCGTTTCCGGTCTGCGCGTGGGCGCCGACGTGGAGATGGCCGGTGTGCCCGTGGGCCGTGTGGCCTCCATCAAGCTGGATGACGACCTTTCCCGGCGTCAGGCCCGCGTGGTCCTGATCCTGGACAAGGACCTGCAGCTGCCCGCCGATACCATCGCCTCGGTCAAGACCAGCGGTCTTATCGGTGACAAGTACGTCAACCTGACTGCCGGCGGCTCCGAAGACATCCTGGCTTCCGGGGACACCCTGGAAGAAACGGAATCCGCCGTGGACATCGAATCCCTTATCAGCAAATACGCCCTGGGAGGTGTGTAATATGAACAACCGTCGCACGGTGCTCGGCCTGCTGGCCGCTGCCGCCCTCACCCTCTGCCTGTCCCTGCCCGGCTTTGCCCCCGCCGCCGACGCGGCCGAAGCTTCTCCGGCCCGCAAAGCCCTGGAGGTCTCCATCAGCCGCGTACTGGACTGCATCAAGAACCCCGACTACGTGAACCCCGCCACCCGGCCGCCCCTGCGCCGCCAGATCGAGGACGAGGTCTACCATATCTTCGATTTCGGCGAGTTCTCGTCCCGTACGGTGGGCCCCCGCTGGAAGGAATTTTCCGCCGCCCAGAAAAAGAGCTTCAGCAACGCCTTTGCCGACCTGCTGCTGACCACCTACCTGAACAAGGTGGACGGCTATAACGGCGAGCAGGTGGCCTATACCGGCGAGATCGCCAATGCCGCCAAGACCCGTGTGGAAGTCCGCACCGAGATCACCATGAAGGACGGCACCCGCGTGCCCGTGGCCTACCGCATGATGGCCAAGGACAACAGCTGGCGCGTCTATGACATCATCGTGGAGAACCTGAGCCTGGTCAAAAACTACCGCACCCAGTTCCAGGACATCCTGACCAGCGGCACCCCTGACGAGCTCATCGCCCGCGTCAAGGCCAAGGCCGAAGAAGTGCGCAAGCAGCCGGTCGGCAAATAGCCGCCAGACGGAGACAGCATGCGTCCCCATATCCTTGTCCCGCTCCTGCTGCTGACGCTCCTGTGCGCCGCGCCCGCCGGTGCCGCTCCGGCCGCCCCGGCCACGGAACACGCGCCGTCGAGCCTGTACGACAGCAGCAGCCCCACCATGCCGGCCGGGGCCATCTCCGTGCATCCCTATGCCCATGAGCAGCTGGCTGACGGGGATTCTCTGGATGATTACGACAGCGAGCCCCTGACCAGCATCGCCGACCCGCTGGAGCCCTGGAACCGCTTCTGGTTCGCCTTCAACGACATCTTCTTCCTGCATGTCGCCAAGCCGGTCTACAACTTCTACGAGACCGTCGTCCCCCAGCCCATCCGGGGCGGCGTCAAAAACTTCTATGCCAACATCCTCATGCCCAAGCGCATGATCAACAGCCTGCTGCAGTTCCGCGTCAAGGAAGCCTTTGTGGAATTCGGGCGCTTCTGCATGAACACCACCGTGGGCCTGGGCGGCTTTGCCGATGTGGCCAGCACCAAGAAGATCCTGGTGGACATCGATCCCGGCGGCGAGGATTTCGGACAGACCCTGGGCCGCTGGGGCATCGGGCACGGTTTCTACATCGTCTGGCCCTTCCTGGGCCCCAGCTCCGTGCGTGAAAGCATCGGCTTTGTGGGCGACTGCGCCACCGATGTCTTCTTCTTCGTCCATCCCTGGGAGCTGGCCACGGCTTCCGAGCTCTACCTGCGCTTCAATGCCCTGGACGACCTGCTGCCCACCTACGAGAGCCTGAGCGGCATCGCCGTGGACCCGTACATCGCCGTGCGCGAGGCCTACATCCAGTACCGCGAGGCGCGCGTCAAACGCTGATCCGCCGTCACCTCGACGACATCCGGGGGAAGGAGCCGTTTCCGCAAGGAAAGACTCCTTCCCTTTTTCAAACCCGCCGTGCCGGGGCCCTGCCGGGGACCGGCCGCCCAACCCAACAGCCGGGGAACACTCCGCCCATGAACCTGGACGATACCCTCACTCTGGAACAGCTTTCCGTCAGTTTCAGCACGGACGACGGCATCCTGCCCGCCGTCCACGCCGTCAGCCTCAGCCTGCCCCCGGCGGGCATCACCTGCCTGGTGGGCGAATCCGGTTGCGGCAAAAGCCTCACGGCCCGCGCCATCCTGCATCTGCTGCCCGAAAATGCCCATATCAGCGGCCGTATCCTGTTCCGCGGCCGCGACCTGCGCACCATGCCCCCGGAAGAGATGCGCGCCCTGCGGGGCCGCCATATCGCCATGATCTTCCAGGAGCCCATGACCTCGCTCAATCCGGTACTGAAGGTAGGCATGCAGACCGCGGAGCCCCTGCGCCTGCATCTGGGCCTGTCCCGCAGCGAGGCGCGGCAGGAGGTCATCCGCCTGTTCTCCGAGGTGGGCATCCCGGCGGCGGAGAGCCGCTATGACGATTATCCCCATCAGCTTTCCGGCGGCATGCGCCAGCGCGTGATGATCGCCATGGCCCTGGCCTGCAAGCCCGATCTGCTGCTGGCGGACGAGCCCACCACGGCCCTCGACGCCACCATCCAGGGGCAGATACTCAGCCTCATCACGGAACAGAGCCGCAAGCGCGGCATGGCCGTGCTCTTCATCACCCACGACCTGGGCGTGGTGGCCCGCATCGCCGACAACGTGGGCGTCATGTACGCGGGGCATCTGGTGGAACACGCTCCCACGGCCGAGCTGTTCCGCAATCCTCTGCATCCGTATACGCGCGGGCTCATGCGTTCCGCACCGGGGCGTGCGGCCATGGGCATGCAGCGCCTGCCCGCCATCACCGGCAGCGTCCCCAGCCTGGACAACATGCCCGAAGGCTGCCCCTTTGCCCCGCGCTGCGACGAAGCCCTGCCGCGCTGCTTTGAAAGCGCCCCTGTGGCCCGTTGCGAGAACGGCCACAGCGTTGCCTGCTGGGCGGTGTAGGCCGCCGTTGCTTTTTGGCTGAGAGGAGATCCCCTTTCACTCTGCTGCCGACGGGCGTAGCTTCCTGTGAGTACGGCACGGCCTTGCGGCCGCCATCCGGTCGCATCTCTGCTGCCGATGCCCGTAACTTCCTGCGTCGCAACGGGCACGGCCTTACGGCCGCCTTCCGGTCGCATCTCTGCTGTCGATGCCCGTAACTTCCTGCGTCGCAACGGGCACGGCCTTACGGCCGCCATCCGGTCGCATCTCTGCTGTCGATGCCCGTAACTTCCTGCGTCGTAACGGGCACGGCCTTGCGGCCGCCATTCGGTCGCATCTTGCGGCAAAAAGGGGCCTCTCCCCTCGGACGCCCTTCCCCCCAAAAACGCCAGTATGTCCATCTGCCTTGCGGATGGACTTTTTTGTTTTGCAGCGGCCCGGGTCACTCAGGGACGATCACAAAGCACGGGGATGGAGACAGGCCAGGCTGGGACAGGCTGCAGCGTTACGACGGGCAGCAATAAGACAACGATGCCCCCTGCCCTAAACGGAAAAACACCCGCCGGAGCGGGTGTTTTTTCCGTCTGCAAGCCACAGGGGGCGGCTGTTGGGGAAGCTACGATAGGGATGCCGGTATGGCGGACGCCGCGCCCCTCCGGTCAGGCTGTTGAGCAGGCAGCCTCAATCGGAAGAGGGGATGCGCCGGACAAGGGCCTGGATCCAGCGTTCCCGCAGCTCCGCCGCACGGTCGTCCTCCCCTGTCCGCATATCCAGACAGGAAAGCTCCGGCAGCGCATCCAGCAGGGCCCGGACACCGGC
This sequence comes from Desulfovibrio sp. SGI.230, assembly GCF_050313065.1. Lineage (NCBI taxonomy): Bacteria > Pseudomonadati > Thermodesulfobacteriota > Desulfovibrionia > Desulfovibrionales > Desulfovibrionaceae > Desulfovibrio > Desulfovibrio sp. SGI.230. The sequence goes on from NZ_JBNPKS010000003.1 coordinate 188,833, forward strand.
CTCGTCCATATCCGTGAAGCGACGACCGTCCGGGCTGTGGCGCTGCCCCTGACCGTACTTGAAATTGAAGAACATCACGCCGCCGGGACGCAGGGCACGCTGCAAACGCCGCAAGACATCGGGCAGATCCGCCGGGGCCACATGCAGCAGGCTGGCACAGGCCCAGATACCGTCGAAACGCTCCTGCCATGCCACGTCTTCGAAGCAGAGCACGGGCACCTCCTGCCCCAGCAGGAGCGCTGCCTGCCGGGCCATCTGCGGCGAAGCATCGAAGGCCTCCACCCGGAAGCCCGCCTGCCGGAAAGCCAGCGCGTCCCGCCCCGAGCCGCAACCGGCATCGAGGATGAGCCCGCCGGGGCGCACATGCGGCAGAAAACGGGCATACAGGGGCCGCAGGTCCATATCATGGGATGCCGCAGCGTAGCTGGCCGCGCGCTGGTCATAGAATGCCGTATCCGGTGCCACAGTTTTCCTCCCTTTGTCTCATCGTGCCGGGATGCACTGGTCATCGGCCGGACGGGGCCGCTCCCTCCCGGAACAGGGACGGAGCCTGTCCTTCCCGCTGTCTTGCCGCGGGAAGTCCCGGAGGCTGGTTGCTGCCTGCACGGCCACATCACAGGCCTTTTTTTCAACGCCCCGGCCCGGCCTCCGAAACAAAAAAGGGGGACCGAAGTCCCCCTTTGTGAGCGTCATGACGGACAGCGGAACTAGTCCTTCTTGTCCTTCTTCAGCCAGGTCATCATGCCGCGCAGTTCCTTGCCCACCTGCTCCAGCTGGTGGTTGGCTTCGTTGCGGCGGGTGGCCATGAACATGGGATAGTTGGCGCGGGCTTCGAGGATGAAGTCACGGGCGAACTTGCCGCTCTGGATGTCCTTCAGCACGGCCTTCATTTCCTTCTTCACGGCGTCGGTGATCAGGCGGGGGCCGGTCACATAGTCGCCGTATTCAGCCGTGTTGCTGATGGAGTAACGCATGCGGGACAGGCCGCCTTCGTACATCAGGTCAACGATCAGCTTCATTTCGTGCATGCACTCGAAGTAAGCCATTTCGGGCTGGTAACCGGCTTCCACCAGGGTTTCGAAACCGGCCTTGATGAGGGCGGAGATACCGCCGCACAGCACGGCCTGTTCGCCGAAGAGGTCGGTTTCGGTCTCTTCACGGAAGCTGGTCTCGATAACGCCGGAGCGGGTGCCGCCGATGCCCTTGGCGTAGGCCAGGGCCACCTTCAGGGCTTCACCGGTGGCGTCCTGCTGGATGCCCACCAGGCAGGGCACGCCGCCGCCTTCGGTGAAGGTACGGCGCACCAGATGGCCGGGACCCTTGGGGGCGATCAGGAACACGTCCACGTCCTTGGGAGGCACGATCTGGTTGAAGTGGATGTTGAAGCCGTGGGCGAACAGCAGAGCCTTGCCGGGAGTCAGGTTGGGCTTGATGTCCTTTTCGTACACGGCGGCCTGCACTTCGTCAGGCAGCAGGATCATGATCAGGTCGCCCTGAGCGGCAGCTTCGGCAGCGGACACGGGGGTAAAGCCGTGCTGCTTGGCCAGCTCGTAGTTGGCACCGCCGGGGCGCTGGCCCACAACGACCTTCACGCCGGAGTCGCGCAGGTTCTGGGCATGGGCATGGCCCTGGCTGCCGTAACCGATGATGGCCACAGTCTTGTTTTTCAAGACGGAAAGATCGGCATCCTGATCATAGTAAACTTTCATGGCTCTTGTCCTTTTCAATGGAAAAATACTCGGTATTCCCGAGGGGGAAACTTCTATTTGGGATGCCGTGGCGCAAATGTCAAGCGTCACGGCATCCCTCAGGCAAATTTGCCGTCATCTTCCGGTGGGGGACCGTCCGCGATCCCGCCGCCGGGGATGCTATTCACACTTTTTGGAGCGGCGCATGGCCACGGAACCGGTGCGGGCCACTTCCTTGATGCCGAAGCGGTGCAGCAGGCTCAGGATGGCGTCCAGCTTGTCGTGGTCGCCGGTGGCCTCGATGGTCATCTCGCTGGAGCTGACGTCCACCACCTTGCAGCGGAAGATCTCCACGGTACGCAGGATCTCGCTGCGGGCGGGGCCTTCGGCCTGCACCTTGACGAACATCATCTCGCGCTCGATGGCGGGCATGTCGGCAAAATCCATCACCTTGATGACGGTCACGATCTTGTGGAGCTGTTTCATGATCTGCTCCAGGATCTGGCTGTCACCGTAGGTGGTGATGGTCATGTGCGAAACGCCCTCTTCCAGGGTAGGCGCCACATTGAGCGAATCGATATTGAAGCCGCGGCCGCTGAACAGGCCGGCCACGCGGCTGAGCACACCGGGCTCGTTCTCCACCAGCACGGAAAGAACATGTCTTTGCATGGCGTCCCTCCTCTACACCAAGAGCATCTCATCCAGGGCGGCCCCGGCGGGCACCATGGGATAGACGTTTTCCTCGCGCTCAACCATGACGTCGATGAAGGCCGGGTTGGGCGAGGTCAGGGCCTTGCGCAGCACGTCTTCCAGCTCTTCGGGCTTGCTGATGCGGTAGCCTTCGGCGCCGTAGGCCTCAGCCAGCTTCACGAAGTCGGGCTGGGCCTCCATATTGGTATGGCTGTAGTTGCGATTGTAGAAGAGTTCCTGCCACTGGCGGACCATGCCCAGATGACCGTTGTTGAGGATGACCACCTTGACCGGGATCTTGTTCTGCACCACGGTGGCCAGTTCCTGGATGTTCATCTGGATGGAGCCGTCACCGGCCACGTTGATGACCAGCTTGTCCGGGAAGGCGAACTGCGCGCCGATGGCCGCGGGGAAGCCGTAGCCCATGGTGCCCAGACCACCGCTGGTCAGCAGGGTGCGCGGTTTGGTGAAAGTATAGAACTGCGCGGCCCACATCTGGTTCTGCCCCACCTCGGTGGCGATGATGGCATCGCCCTTGGTGATGGAGTACATGGTCTCGATGACCTGCTGCGGCTTGATGTGGCCGTTCTTGTTGTAGGCCAGCGGATGGTTGGCCTTCCATTCATGCACGGTCTGCAGCCAGTCGGCATGCATGCCCGACCAGTCGGTATCGGCCATCTTGGCGCGGCAGATCTCCAGGATGCCTTCCAGGGCCTGGCGGCAGTCGCCCACCACGGGCACGTCCACTTCCACGTTCTTGCGGATGGAGGTGGGGTCGATATCGATATGCACGATGCGCGCATGGGAGGCGAAATCCTGCAGACGGCCGGTCACACGGTCGTCGAAGCGCGCGCCCACACAGACCAGCAGGTCCGCATGGTTGATGCTCATGTTGGCAGCGTAGGTGCCATGCATGCCCACCATGCCCAGCCACAGGTCGCCGTTGGCGGGGAAGGCGCCCAGGCCCATGAGCGTGGTGGCCACGGGGATGTTCAATTCGTGGGCCAGCTCGCAGAGCACCTCGGAGGCATTGGCCATGATGACGCCGCCGCCCGCCAGGATGATGGGCTTGCGGGCCTTGGCCAGCTCTTCGGCCGTACGGCGCAGCTGGTTCAGGTTGGGCTTGTAGGTGGGATTGTAACTGCGCATGAAGATATCTTCAGGCCAGACGAATTCCGTACGGGCCTGCATGATATCCTTGGGCAGGTCCACGAGGACAGGCCCGGGGCGACCGGAGCGCGCAAGATAGAAGGCCTGGCGGATGGTCTTGGCCAGGTTGCGCACGTCCTTCACCAGAAAATTGTGTTTGGTACAGGGACGGGTGATGCCCACGATATCGACTTCCTGGAAGGCGTCGTTACCGATGAGCTGCGTGGGGACCTGTCCCGTGAAGACGACCAGCGGAATGGAATCACAGTAGGCTGTGGCTATGCCCGTAACGGTATTGGTGGCGCCGGGTCCGGAAGTGACCAGACAGCACCCAACCTTGCCGGAGGCACGGGCATAGCCATCAGCCGCGTGCACAGCCCCTTGTTCATGCCGCACCAGAACATGCTTCAGTTCCGGATGCCGCGGCAACTCGTCATAAATATCAATCACAGCACCGCCCGGGTAACCGAACAGTACATCAACACCTTCTTTTTTAAGGGATTCAAGGAGAATCTGCGCACCTGTGAGTTCCATAGGGTCAACTCCTGCGCCAGCAGTTATGCTCCGGCGCGATGGCTATCCAAGAGCTCCATGAGCTTGGTTTTGCCTTCAAGTTTTTGTTTCTTAAGCTGCTTCAGGGTCTGTTCCTCGGTGGGGGTACGGAAAGACTTGGCTTCCAGCTTTTCTACCTGCTTGCTGTAAATGACGTGGTCTTCCCATAGGGATTTCAGCTCCGGATCAGTGGGCAGTAGCTGTTCGATGAGTTCAATTTCATGCTGATCCATAAGAAATCTCCAGCGTTAGATGTTCGGCGCCCGGCATGGCGCCCGTTACGACAAACCGCTGCTACACCAGAGTAGCGGCAAACTGGGCCAGTGATGCGATGACGATGCGGTTGATGAGCTGGATGACCAGCAGCACCACCACAGGCGAGAAATCGATGCCGTTGGTATAGGTGAAGGGCAACCATTTCCGCACCCGGTAGAATACGGGTTCCGTCAGGGTGCGCAACGCGCGCACCACAGGGTTGTAGGGATCGGGACGCACCCACGAAAGCACGGCCGCCACGATGACAACCCAGAAATACAGATTGAGGACTATGGCCAGCAGATCGACCACGGCCAGGATGACATTCTGTACAAAAAACATGCCTACTCCCATTCATTTTGCAGCAGCCCGGCCAGTTCGTCATAACCGGCTGCCGCGAGCGGGCCTTGCAATTCCCCGCCGAAGGCCGCGAACACGACGCCTGCGGCGGTGGCGGCTTTCTGGTCGTTGGGACTGTCGCCCACAAAAAGCACCTGCTCAGGATCGGCCCCCCACTGTTCAAGGATCAGCCGCACCCCATCGGGGGCGGGCTTGGGGGCTGCTTCCGTCGCCGTGACTACAGGATTAAAATAGGAGGGCAACGCCAAAAAGTCCAGAACCCTTTGCATCCCTTCCGCAGTTCTGTTGGTATGCACGGCCAGACGCATGCCGTGACCGTGCGCGAGCTCAAGGAATTCCCGGTAACCGGGATAGATCTGCAGCAGGGGAACGATGTCGCGCGAATAGATGACCTCCGTCCGCACCACTTCATACATGCGCTGATGCATCTCGGGAGGCACGATGTATTCCAGCGCCTGCCGAGCCGTGGCCATGAACGTATAGGCATCCTGCTCCGGGGTCAGGGGCGGCAGTCCCAGGGCCGCCAGCACCTTGTTGTAAAAGATGGCGTTGGCGGCGCGGGAATCGATCATGACCCCGTCACAGTCGAAGATGATGCCGGTAAGGCCGTGCGGGAAAAGTTTGCCCATCAGTCGTCCCCGCGCAGCACTACAGTGCGTTCTTCCTGCCAGCCGGGGCAGCAGCGGGGCGCACGCGGACGCCCGAGGATGCGCCACAGGGGGGCACGCGCCTGCAACAGGGATACGGCGTTGCCTTCCGCATCGCACAGGCGCAGGGGGCTCTCGTCGGGCAGGGGCCGGAACTCCAGCTCGCCCTGACCGTCCAGCAGGTCGCGGCGCATGCGGCCCTCGGCCAGCAGCAGGCAGTCCGCCGGGGCAAAGCGCACCACGGCGTCCAGCAGACGGGGCCAGGCGGGCAGCAGGGAATCGTCCACATGCACGGGGCTGTTGAGGGTGGCCAGCGTGGCCAGGGCGGCCTCCGTGTCGCGGGCATCGCCCGCCAGCAGGGCCGTCTCGTCAAGATCGGCGGGATCCATGTCCAGCGCGGCCTGCAGACGGGCATTGCTGCTGCTCAGGCTGGAGCTCAGGGCCTGGAGTTCGGCCAGGCGCTCTTCCTGCAGCCAGCTCCAGAGCAGCATGCGCTGGGCCGCACAGGCCTTTTCCCGCTCTTCGCGGGCGGCTTCCAGGGCCTGGGCCGTCTCCAGGGTGCCGTCGGCCATCAGGCCGGCACGCAGGGCGCTTTCCGCGCTGTTGCGGCGGGCACGACCCACGTCGGCGCCCAAAGTCCCCACCGGCTGGCCGGAAAGGGCGGCATCCCCCATGCGCTGGAGGTCGTCCAGACAGGCCGCGGCTTCACGCGGCGAAAAAGGCAGATCCTCCGGCATATGCCACGGCCCCTCGGGAGCCGGGGCCGCGACGGTCACGGCACGACGGCCGGACGCCGTCAGCCCTCCGGCGGCAGGACGGGAAAATTCTTCCGGCAGACCGGGCCACAGACGCAAGACGGGACAGGACCCTTCCGCGGGCAAAAGCAGTGCTTCTCCGGGCAGGGGACCACGCAGGGCGGGGACACGGATACAGAGTGCAGACATGTATCATCCTTGGTTAAGCTGGAGTTTTTAGCATACGCCACAGGGGGACACGATTGCAAGGCCAAAGCCGTCATACCCTGACATCTCCGGCGCTCCCCTGCCCCGCCATGATTTATGGAAAAGCTTTTCCTCAGGGAGGCCCCGATCTTTTCCGGTGCCTGCCGTTACCCCGACCTGCCGCAACGGCGATGCAGACCGCAGACTGTGCGTGCGGACATGGAAAACCGCCGTCCATCCTGTCAGAACAGGCTCCGGGCCTTCCCCCGGACGGGCACGGCCTGTCTGCCGTAAGGCGCAGGACGGGCCCGGATTATTGTCACTGACGACGATATGGCATATAACGCGCTTCTGGCCGTTAAACGGCCCCACGCAACTTAGCGCACCGCACGGCGGTGCCGAAGGAGTAGAAGATATGGAACAGGGCACCATTCGCCTGAAGACCGGTCTTGCAGAAATGCTCAAGGGTGGCGTCATCATGGACGTGACCACCCCCGAACAGGCGAAGATCGCCGAAGAAGCCGGCGCCTGCGCCGTCATGGCTCTTGAACGCGTCCCGGCCGACATCCGCGCCGCCGGCGGCATCGCCCGCATGGCTGATCCCACCATCGTCAAGCGCATCATGGAAGTGGTGAGCATCCCCGTCATGGCCAAGGCCCGCATCGGCCATTTCGTGGAAGCCCGCATCCTTGAGGCCCTGGGCGTGGACTACATCGACGAGAGCGAAGTGCTGACCCCCGCCGATGACCGTTATCATATCGACAAGCGCGACTTCACCGTGCCCTTCGTCTGCGGCTGCCGCAACCTGGGCGAAGCCCTGCGCCGCATCGCCGAAGGCGCGGCCATGATCCGCACCAAGGGCGAACCCGGCACCGGCAACGTGGTGGAAGCCGTGCGCCATTGCCGCCAGGTCATGGACGAGATCCGTGTGCTCTGCTCCCTGCCCGAAGCTGAAGTGGCCAACTTTGCCAAGGAAAACGGCGCTCCCCTGGAAGTCTGCATGGCCGTGCGCAAGGAAGGCCGCCTGCCTGTGGTGAACTTTGCCGCCGGCGGCATCGCCACCCCAGCTGACGCCGCCATGATGATGCACCTGGGCTGCGACGGCGTGTTCGTGGGCTCCGGCATCTTCAAGTCCGGCGACCCGGCCAAGCGTGCCCGCGCCATCGTGCAGGCCGTGACCAACTACAAGGACTACGCCCTGCTGGCCGAGATCTCCCGCGACCTGGGCGAACCCATGGTGGGCATCGACATCTCCACCATCCCGCCGGCCGAACGCATGCAGGAGCGGGGCTGGTAGCATGGCCCGCATCGGAGTCCTGGCCCTGCAGGGGGCCTTCCGCGAACATGCCGCAGCGCTGCGCCGTCTGGGCGCCGATGTCTGCGAAGTGCGCCAGCTCAAGGACATGGAAGGCCTTGAGGGCATGGTCATCCCCGGCGGCGAAAGCACCACCATCGGCAAGCTGCTGGTGGAATGGGACATGCTGGAGCCGCTGCGCCGGCGCATCCTGGACGGCATGCCCGTCTACGGCAGCTGCGCGGGCCTGATCCTGCTCTGCAAGGAGATCGAAGGCTCTGACCAGCCCCGTCTGGGCGTGCTGGACGCCACCGTGCGCCGTAATGCCTTCGGCCGTCAGGTGGACAGCTTCGAGACCGACCTGCACATCGACGGCCTGGCCGGTGAGCCCCTGCGGGCCGTGTTCATCCGCGCGCCGCTCATCAGCCGCGTGGGCGAAGGCGTGCGGGTGCTGGCCCGTCTGGATGCCGACCGCGGCGAGCGCATCGTGGCCGTGCGTCAGGGCAATGTGCTGGCTACGTCCTTCCACCCCGAACTGACCCCGGACCTGCGCCTGCACCAGTATTTCCTGGACATGCTGGCCTGATCCGCGGCATCTGCCGAAAAACAAGGAGCCCCGCGCCGAACGTTGCGTTCGCGCGGGGCTCTGTCGTTCTCTGGCACCGGGATGCGCCCAGGAGGATCTTTGGCTTCTTCTGTCAAATGTCCGCCCCTTCCTCCGAAAATGTCTCCACTCCTGACCGGTACCTGGCGACCGGCCCGCACAAGGCCTGTCGTCCTCCCCTTCCCGGTACGGCCCGGACTGCGGACCGCATCCCCCACAAGGGAGGCTTTCCTTTTCCGCGTGAACATGAAAGATTTGTCCCATGCGCCCTCTCCCGGCAGCAGCCGTATGGTTGCACGGGCGCAGCTGCCAACCTCCGCCACAGGAGTTCCCATGAGCAATACCACCCTGACCGCCATCGACGGCCTGCTGGCAGGCCACGCCACGGACGACCGGAACCATACCGGCTGCACCGCCATCCTTTGCCCGCAGGGCTTCACGCCGGGCATCGCCGTGCCCGGATTCGCCCCGGGCTGCCGCGAGACCGAACTCATGCGGCCCGAATCACAGGTGGATACAGTGCACGGCCTGCTGCTGGCCGGAGGCAGCGCCTTCGGACTGGCCGCTGCTGACGGCGTCATGCGCTTTTTACGCGAACAGGGACACGGATTCGCCATGCCGCACGGTGTCATCCCCATCGTCCCGGGGGCCGTCATCTACGATCTGGACATGAATGCCCGGCCCGGCGTGCTGCCCGATGCGGACATGGGCTATGCCGCGGCCCGGGCGGCCTCGGCGGCACCGCTGGCCGAAGGCGCTGTGGGGGCAGCCTGCGGGGCCCGCTGCGGCCGCCTGTTCTGCCTTTGCCAGGATGCAGCGGGCAAACCGCTGGATCTTTCGGACAAGAGCGGTCTGGGCAGCCTGTGCCTGGAACGGGAGGGCATACGGGTGGCGGCCCTGGTGGTCCTCAATGCGCTGGGCAATGTCTACGATGCCCGGGGGAACTTTCTGGCCGGCGGGCGCTTCCCTGACGGCACGCCTGTGCCCCATGCGCAGGCTTTGGACGCTCTGGCCGGACAGGTCCCTGCCGGCAATACCGTGCTCACCGTAGTGGCGACCAACGTCCCCCTGGACAAGACCCAGTGCAGCCGTCTGGCCCGCATGGCCGCCACCGGTCTGGCCCGGCATATCATCCCCGCGCACATGCTCTTCGACGGGGATATCGTGTTCACGCTGGCCAGCAAGCAGCCCCTGCCCGAAGGGCACGGCCCCTGGAATGAGCTCCTGCTGGGGGCCCTGGCCGCTGACGCCGTGGCCGGGGCCGTCTGCCGTGCCGCCCGGCCGGGGATGTTCGCGTGATGCCGCATCACAGGGGGAGCCCTGCCGGACAAAGAGCCCCCCTTCCCTGCTCTCCTCTTTTTTCCGGCATGCGCCTCTGAAAAAACTGCGGCGGGAGAAGCAGCGGCCCCCGCAGTGGGGCATATCGCCCTGCCGTGTCCGTGCCATCTCCAACAGCCGGAAACACTCCGGCCATCGTCTCAAAACCACCTGCCATGCGGGTGGTTTTTCATTTCGTGCCGTGCCGCCCGACAAGCTAAAGCCCAAAACGCAAAAAGGCCCCCGGTTTCCCGGGGGCCTCCATTATGCAGCTATGCAGCGAGGACTACAGGGCGGCCTTGTAGATGGCGGCCACAGCGGCGTCGCTCATCATGCGCGGGTTGGTCAGACCGCAGGCGTCCTTCTGGGCGTTGGCGGTCATGGTGGGGATGTCCTCTTCCTTCACTTCCTTGCCGTACTTCTTGCCCAGGGCGATCAGGCCTTCCGGGATACCCACGTCCTTGGACAGGATGCGGATGGCCTTGATGGCAGCCTGCGAAGCGTCGGTCGGGCTCAGGCCGTCCACGCGTTCGCCCAACAGTTTGGCGATGCGGCCAAAGCGACGGCGGCTGGAGATCAGGTTGTACTCGCACACATGGGGCAGCAGGATGGCGTTGCATTCGCCGTGCGGCAGGTCATAGAAGCCGCCCAGCTGGTGAGCCATGGCGTGCACGTGACCCAGGCTGGCGTTGTTGAACGCCATACCGGCCAGGTACTGGGCGTAGCACATGCCTTCGCGGGCTTCCATATCCTTGCCGTTGGCAACGGCGCGGCGCAGGTAGCGGTTGATGTATTCCATGGCCTTTTCGGCACAGGCGTCGGTCATGGGAGTGGCAGCGGTGGAAACATAGGCTTCCACGGCGTGGGTCAGGGCGTCCATACCGGTAGCGGCGGTCAGGGACGGAGGCATGCCCATCATCAGGACCGGGTCGTCGATGGCGACGCTGGGGGTGCAGCGCCAGTCGACGATGGCCATCTTCACCTTGCGGGAGGTGTCGGTGATGATGCAGAAACGGGTCATTTCAGAGGCGGTACCAGCAGTGGTGTTCACGGCCACATAGGGCGGGAAGGGCTTGCTGGATTTGTCCACGCCTTCGTAGTCGTGGATCGTACCGCCGTTGCCGACCACGAAGCCGACGCCCTTGCCGCAGTCATGCGAAGAACCGCCGCCCAGGGTGATCAGGCTGTCGCAACCGTTGCTCTTGTAAGCTTCGGTGGCTTCCGCAACGTTTTTATCCGTGGGGTTGGGCACGGTCTTGTCGTACACGGCATACTGCATGCCGGCGGCGTCAAGGATATCGGTGATCTGCTTCAGGATGCCCACGGCCACGATGCCCTGGTCGGTGACGATCAGTGGCTTCTTGCCGCCGAGGCTCTTCAGGCGATCGGGAATCTGGGTGGAGCAGTTCTGGCCGACCAGAGTCACGGTGGGGATGAAGAAGGACGTGATCTGGCCCATATGCATGCTCTTGACATCCGTGCTCATTGTGCAACTCCTTGGTTTGGGCATCTGAACGGTCTGGATCCCCGTCCGAGCCCGGTTTGGAAACGTTTATGGATGTACTGGAATCAATATACGCGACCAGCCCCGCCATGGCAATAAGATTTTATAAAATAGATTCAACTTTTTTTGTCCTCCCCGAAAAGAACCGGGCAGGCCGGGGCTTCGCGGGGTTTTGAAAGGATGCAGATGCGCGCCATGAGGCGCAGGTATTCCTTGCGCCTGTCAAGGAAGAAGGCCAGGGGTTTCGAGAAGTTGCGCCCAAGCAGGCCGTCCACCAGGAACTGGCTCACCTCCCGTTCGCGCATCAGCACCAGCTGGGCGCTGAGCAGCACGGCCCTGTCGGCCTCGGCCATGGAGCGCACCTTGTGCCGGAAAGCCTCCTGGGCGCGCGGCTGATAGAACCAGAAATACATCAGGTCCAGAGCGCAGATGATGAGGATGCGCTCCAGGCGCTGGGCCTCCTCACCGCCACGTCCGCGCAGGCCACCGGGACGGGCCAGGCAGATCAGGGCGTCCTCGCGGGGGAAGAGCAGCTCCAGCTGGGTGTAGCAGTCGAAGATGCGCTTGATGGTGCTCTCGTAGTCCCAGCGACGCATGCGCAGGTTCACCTGACTGTCGGCATAGCCCTCGATGATGGCTGCCACGGTGTCCGAGGCCATCTTGGAGATGACGGCCGCGCTGGGCACCAGATACATATGGGGATCGGCGATGTCCAAGAGCAGCAGGTGGAAAAGGATGAAGTCATACAGGGACGAGACCGGGATGGCCAGGGCACTGCGGAACAGGTTGCCGATGGCCGCCTCGCGGGGGAAGCCCCTGTAGACGTTGTGCGCGAAGATATAGAAACCATTGACGATGTTCAGCACGGTGAAGACCACCACGGGCTGTTCCGCCACTGTCACGCCGAAGCAGTCCTCCAGGAGCCAGACGCGGATCATCACCTCCAGCAGCAGCACCGAGATGCCCGTGTACATGAGCGAATCGCAGATGCGTTTGACGCTGACGTGCTCCTTCCAGTGGGTCAGGGTGCTGCGCTTGGCACCGCGGGCCGCCATGACCATCTGGACCACGTTGCGCACACCGGTGATGCCGAACCAGATGAAGGTGCCGAACCAGGCCAGGAACCACCAGTCCTGCGTATAGATGAAGGAGACGAAGGCCGGGATGAAGCCCAGCAGCACCTTGAGCCAGTTGCTCAGGCTGCTGTTGAGGTACTGGCCGTCGGGCCGGGCCTCCTCCCCCTGCGGCGCATCGGTCAGACCGTTACCGCGGAAGGGGCTCAGGCCGCCGAGGTTGACCATGTTGCCGCGGTTGCTGACGCGGCAATCCTCACTGGCCGCCCGCCACACGCGGCGGCGTTCCATGCCCAGATGGTCGCAGCCCGGCAAAAAGCGGAAATGGGCCAGCAGACGCTGCCCGGGCGAGGGGGTCTCCGGCTCGTTGTAGCGGATCTGCTCTTCCACCGGTGAATAGATGGGGATGGCAGACTGCTGGCTGCCCGACTTTTTCATGGCCAGCAGGGCCCGGCGCGGCAGCGTCTCCCGGATGGCCAGGCCCATGCCGTACGAGCGCGAACGGCTGGCCGAATTGCTGCCCAGGCGCGACTTGAGAGGCTCGTGGCGGTATGCGGCCCAGAGCTTGGGGATATCGCGCAGGATGGCATGGAACTTTTCCAGGCGTTCGTCGTCGCCCGTCATCTCCATCTGCCGGATCATCTGGCGCACCATCTGCTTCATGCGCGGGGCAAGGCCCTGGTTGAGCACGCGCTGCAATTCGTTGATGGCCGCGATATTGTTGAGGTGCCCTTCCACCCAGCTCTTCATGTTGAAGAGCTCCAGATGGGTGATGCGCCCCTCGCAGTCCCAGAGCAGCTCCACCACGTCCTCCACGCTCAGGCCCTCGGTGCCCAGGATCAGACGGTTGCCCGTGGCAAGCCCGTTGAGATAGGCGGAAAGCTTCTGGGCGCTCATGCACATCAGTTCCGGCAGGTTGTCGCAGGCGCCCGGCTGCTCCGTATTGGGGATGCGCGGGTTGTGGCCGGGGTTCAGCCACAGGGCCTGCACATCGTCGGGGCCCAGATTGTCCAGACGCTGCAACTCTTCCATGGCCTCGGGATCGTCATACCGGGCGCGCAGGATCTCGGCCCGGGCCCGCAGGCTGGGCTGGATGTGCTTGTGCAGGTATTCGGCCAGACGCAGCAGGGAGGCATGGCCACGCCCCACGAAGTCAAGGAACTCCTCCAGGCCCATGGGCGCCACGGATACTCCCCAAAGCTGCTCCAGACGGGGACGCTCGTCCTCGTTCCAGACTTCCAGGGTGTGCAGGGCCACTTCGCGCCGCCAGTGCAGCACTTCGCGCCCCTTTTCCAGCATCTCCCGCATCTGCGGGCTGCGCAAAAAGTCCAGGAAGCCCTTGCCGGAGCTGAAGCCGCGCGGCATCCAGACCAGATTCACGAAACGGTCATAGAAGGGCACGCTGAACTCCAGGCCGATACGCACGGAGATGCCCACGATGCCCGAAGCATGGATGACCTCCGTGGCGGCCTCCAGATCCACACTGTTGTCGTAGACGACCGTGATGGAACGCAGGCCCTTGATCCAGGCGTCCATGATGAGGTGGGTGGGCGTTTTGCGGCCCTTGGTGTTCACGTCATAGACATGGTCGTCGAAGGCGAGCTGGTTCCAGGCTTCGGGCATCTCGGGCAGATGGTAGCGCGCCAGCATGCGGCGCACCACACGCGGCGTGCCCAGGGCGGTGCTGCGGAAGTCATGGGCCAGCATGAGCTGACGGGTCTCGTCGCCGTGGGCGCGCACCATGTCCTTCATGATCTGCATGAGCGCACGGGCGGTATTGCGGCGCAGAGCCGAATGGGCGCTGGTCAGCACCTCGTCATACAGGGTCTGCAGGGCCAGCAGGCGGTCACGCGAGCCGCCGACCTCCAGATTGCGCAGCAGGTTGATGACGGCATAGGCCATGCGGGAGGCCGGAGAGGTGACCAGCTCCTTGATGCCGTGGGGATGCAGCTCGGGATTGAAAAGATTGTCCCGCGAGGGCACGTTGGGCGCTTCAAGGATACGGTTGACCAGGACGAGGATGTCCCTGTCCTGCTTGTCAAAAAAGATACGGTCAGTGAGTTTTGCCACGGCGTCTCCCTTTTTTTCCTGTCTGTGGCCCGGGTTGGGCAAAACAGGATAACGGACTATGCCAACAAAAATAAAAAACCGCCACCGTCTGCCTTCTGGCAGTCGGTGGCGGCGGTTTCGCTGAAGAACGGCCCTGGCCGCTGCCTGTTAGATGAATTCGTCCATGCGGCCCGACTTGACCTTCTGCAACAGGCGTTCTGCCGCGCCGCGCTCCACATCGCTCATCTGCGGGAGCTTGCGGGCGATCAGGCGTTCACCCGCTTCGCGGGTAAAGGGCGTCGCGTAGTTGAGCAGGAACTCTTCAAAAGAGGCGATGGAGTTGGGGCTGCACTGGCTGCGCATGCCGCACTCGCGCACCATGCTCATGAAGTCCGCACCGCTGCGGCCCAAACGGGGACAGGCGGTACAGAACGAGGGCAGGTGCTCGGCCTCTTCCATAAGGAAGCGCACCACTTCGTCCAGATGGGTGTCTTCGCCCAGCGGGAAGGGGATGCCGTCGGGACCGGGCTTTTCGCTCCAGGTCTCGTAAGCGCTGCCCACGCTGCCCGTGAACACCTGGGAGACACCGCTGCTACAGGCGTCACGCCACAGGCCGGAAGGCTCACGCGTGGTGACGACGACGCCCGCATGGGGCACGGCCAGACGCATGATGGCCACGCAGCGCAGGAATTCGTCATCCGAAAGCGGATGCGGGGGCACGAACAGGCTGCCCGGCGCAGGACGCAGACGGAACATGCTGATGGTGTGGCCGCCGGCACCGAACAGGCGGTTGAGATGGGCCACATGCAGCATGGTGGCCAGCACATCGAACTGCCAGGGCGCAAGGCCCAGCAGCAGGCCAAGACCCACATCGCGCACACCGGCGCCCAGGGCCACTTCAGGCGCGTTGAGGCGCTTTTCGTAATGGCTCTTGGGCCCGGCCACATGGGCGGCCTTGTAGTAATCGGGATGGTAGGTATCCTGATAGATCAGGACGTTGCCCACGTCAGCATCCAGCAGCACGCTGTACTGGTCGGCATTCAGCGGCCCCACGTTGACGTTGACGCGGCGGACTTCGCCGTGACCGTCGAACACGGTGTACATGATGCTGATGGCTTCGGCCAGGTATTCCACATCGGCATTGGGCAGCTGGCCGGAGACCAGCACGATGCGCTTGTGGCCCTGACGGATCAGCTTGCCGGCGGCCTCGCGCATCTCGGGCGAGGTCATGTACTTGCGCTGGATGAGCGTATTGCTCTTGCGATTGGCGCAATAAAGGCATTCACTGCCGCAATGGTTCGAGATGTGCAGCGGAGCGGTCAGCACGATACGGTCACCATAGACCTTCTGCTTGACCGCATCCGCCGTTTTCATCATCAGGGCAACGTCTTCGGGATCCGTCACCCGCATGAGAGCCGTCGCTTCCTGAATGGTCAGTGACTTCAGAGCCAGAGATTTGTCCAGAATATCCCGAAGCTCCGCCTTGTCCGGTGCAGCCGTACGACTGAGCGCGTTTTCGATGAACCGGGTGTCAAGCCATGCAGGCAGCTCGTATGCAGACATAACGTATCCTTCCAAGCAATGTCCCAAGGAGTTGCATCCCGCCCCTGCGCAACCCATACGCAGGGACGAAACACGAGTACACGTTTCCTGAGCAGGAGACTTAGCACAAGTTTCACAGCTTGCCTAGTGCTTTTTTTCACAGAAAAATGCCCAACGACAGGAAAAATGCCTCAAAAATAGCAGAAAATCTTTCATATTATTATTTTTATCATTTAAAAACAGTATGTTGCAAAATACAATCTTTTTACTATGCAAATTGTTCGATTACTCAATTTTTCTCCAAACGGCTCCCCGGGCGCTTGTGGCCTCTCCGGCCCCCTGCTAGTATGCCGCCGGGAGCCTGACATGAAAAAATGCTTTGATATCACCCGGCTGCTGTGCCTGTCCGTCCTGTTGTCCGTTTTTTGTTTCTCCTCCGTCCTGGCGGCTCCGGCCGGCGAGGCCCCGGCCCTGCGCGTAGCTCTGCTGCTGGAAGATGCGGCCCCCGACCAGGGCTGGAACGATCTGCTGCGCCAGGGGCTGGAGCAGGCCCGGAAGGAGCTGGGCGTCCGCACGGCCGTCGTGGTGGCCCCGCCCCAGGGCAGCAACGGCCTGACGCAGGAGGGCATCTTCCGGGCCGCCGCCCGGCAGGCCGACCTCGTCCTGCTCTCCGGGGCCCGCTTGCACGAGATCTTGCGCAACAATGCCGCCAACTTCCGGCAGACGAAGTTCGGCTGTATCGATACGGGCATCCGCGCCGCCAACATCATGTGCGTGACCTTTGCCGACGAGCAGGCCGCCTTCCTGGCCGGTGCCCTGCTCTCCCAGCTGCACCGGCACGGCCTGCTGCCCGCTCCCCGGACACGCGCCGCCGGCGATGAACTGACCCTGGGCTGGCTGGCCGGGGAAGACGACCCGCAGCTGAAATCCATGCTCAACGGCTTTGTGGAAGGTGTTCGGCTGGAAAGCCCGGGCGCGCGCGTCATCAACGGCGTGGCAGGCAGCTACAGCTCCCCTGAAAAAGGCCGCGCCAAGGCCGAAGAACTGCTGGGGCTGGACATCAATGCCCTGGCCGTGCTGGCCGGGCGTGCGGGACTGGGCGCCGTGGAAGCGGCCATAGCCCAGGGGCGTCCCCTGGTGGGCGTGGACAAGGACCAGCAATTCCTGGCGCCCAAGCTCATGCTGACCAGCATCGTCAAGCGGGCCGACCGCGCCGTGTTCGAGATCGTCAAAGCCACCGCCCGGGGAGCCTTTGCCGGTAACGAGATCATCACCTATGACCTGGCCAACGGCGGCGTGGACATCGTCTCGCCCCAGGTCTGGGCCCGTCATGCCGGTGTGCGCCTGCCCGCCGCCATCGAACGCCGCCTTGCCGAACTGCGCCTGGAGCTGACGCGCGGCGGCATCCGCCTGCCCTCCCTGCGCGACAGGACGCTCTGCAACTGCCGCTAGCGGAAAAGATCATCCGTCAAAAAAAGGCAGCCCTCCGGTCACCGGAAAGGCTGCCTTTTTTGCGGCACGCTCATGGCCGTGCTGCCCTGTCCGCCACAACGGCGGCCCGGATCAGAAGCGCAGCGTGAAACGGGGATCGTCCCCCCGCACCTCCACTTTGATGAAATCCGCCTGCTGGCCACGCGCCGGACGGGCATCCCCCTCTAGCTCGAAGACATCACGCACCACCCAGAAGCGGTGCTTTTCGCCCGGCAGCTCCACGGACGCACCGCCGCCTACTTCCACATGCAGGTAGAACACGGGCTCCCAGGTCTCCAGGGTCACGGTCTGCTTGCTGTGCGGACCGAAGTTCACCCAGCCTTTCGTGACCCACACGCCGTCCGTGCGCAGATAGCGCAGGGCCAGGCTCCCGCCCAGGGCCTGGCTGTTGTCGATATGGATCTCCAGAGCTGCGGCCGGGAAGACAGAGCCCAGCAGCAGGGCCAGGGCAAACAGGCAGGAAACGATCTTTTTTGTCATGACGACCTCCGTATGCCGTTCCCCATACGCAAGCCCGGCGCAGGATGCAACGTCCGCGCCGCAGGAAAGCCGGGATATGCCGGGCTCCCGCTCTGAATCCCCAGGAGAGCGGACGGCCGGATCCGAGCAGGAGCAGCAGGCATGCCCGCCGGAGCTCCCCGCAAAAAAAACACTTTTCAAGGCGAGGCAATGCGCATAGATGTTGCCTGTGCGCTCAAACAGTCCTGTTGGAGAGCGCCAGTGCTTTCATCGAGGATACGTCATGGAACTGACCATCTCCACTCCCCGCCTGGCCGCGGCCCGCATCCTGCCGCGTACGCCCCGGGCCTTCTATCGTACCGCCATCAATGCCTTTTTCTTCGTCATGGGCATGGTCTTCGCCTCCTGGGCCGTCCGCATCCCGGACATCAAGGCAGCCCTGCAGATGAGCGACGCGGCTCTGGGCAGCGTCCTGCTGGCCGCCCCTCTGGGCGAGATGCTCTCCATCGCGCCCACGGCCTGGCTCATCGGCCGTTTCCGCAGCCGCCGCGTCATCATGCTGGGGCTCATGCTCATGCCCTGCGCCCTGCTCTCCCTGGCCCTGGCCGGCAGCCCGCACTGGCTGGCCGCGGCCCTGCTGGGTTTCGGCTTTGCCAACAACATGCTCAACATCTCCCTCAATGCCCAGGCCGTGGGCGTGGAGACCCTTTACGGCCGCAGCATCATGGCCACCTTCCACGGCATGTGGAGCCTGGGCGGGGTGGCCGGCTGCATCATCGGCTCCATCGTGGCGCCGCTGGGCGTGGCTCCCCTGCCCCACTTTGCCGCCATCCTCGTCATCACGCTGACGACGCTGTGCTGCCTGCGCACCTGGACCATGCCCCGGGAAGTGCGCATCGGCGCTGCAGCGCCCGAAAGCGGGAAGCGCTCCTTCCGCCCCGACCTCTATCTGACCCTGCTCGGCTGCATCGCCCTGGGCAGCATGGCCACGGAAGGCGCCATGTATGACTGGAGCTCCGTCTATTTCGCCCAGGTGGTCCAGCCGAGCGAGAGCCTCATCCGCGCCGGCTATCTGGCCTGCATGTGTGCCATGGTCACGGGCCGCCTGCTGGCCGACGGTCTGGTGAACCGCTTCGGGGTCACGCCCGTGCTCCAGCTGAGCGGCCTCTGCATCGCCGCCGGTCTGAGCCTGGCCCTGCTCTGGCCCGACCTGCTGCCCGCCACAGCGGGGCTGGCCCTGGTGGGCTTCGGCATGGCCTCCGTGGTGCCGCTCTGCTACAGCCTGGCGGGCAAGTCCACGCGCGTGCCGCCCAGCGTGGCCATCTCGCTGGTCTCGTCCCTCAGTTTCCTGGGCTTTTTGGGCTGCCCGCCCATGGTGGGCTTCCTTTCCCACCAGTTCGATCTGCGCTGGGCCCTGTCGCCCATCGTGGTGGTGGGCGTGGCCATCTTCTGCCTGGCGCCGCTGGTCCGGCGCATCAAGGCCTAGAAAGGGGCCTTGTCCGGCGGGAGTATCTCCGTTGTCTGGCGAAAAAGGAGCCCCTTCCTCCGCACAGCATCAGGCACAAAAAAACGGCAGCCCTTCAAGGGAGATGACGCAAACCCAATTCCGCCTCCCCTGAAAACAAAAAACACGAAAAGGCAGGCACACCATCGCGGCGTGCCTGCCTTTTATTTTTATGGGTATGCGGCCAGTTCCCTAGCGCGGGCTGCCGTCAGCACGGCGCTCGAAGCGGGGCACGGCCAGATGGCAGCCGCCCCGGCCCGTGCGGCGGGCAAAATCCTGATGGTAGGCCTCGGCCTCGTAGAAGGCCCCGGCCTTTTCCAGACGGGTCACCACGTCATAGCCCAGACCGCGCAGCTCATCCATGAGCTTCTGGGCCGTCCGCTTCTGGGACTCGTCCAGCCAGAAGATGGCGGAGCGGTACTGGCTGCCGACGTCCGGGCCCTGCCTGTCCAGCTGGGTGGGATCGTGGACCTCGAAAAAGCGACGTACGATGGCCTCATAGCTGATCTTTTTGGGATCGAAGCGCACCAGCACGGCTTCGGCATGGCCGGTATCGCCCCGGCAGACATCCTCATAGGAAGGCCGGTCGGTATGGCCGCCCGTGTAGCCGGAACGCACGTCCACCACACCGGGGAGCTTGCTCAGGGCATCTTCCACGCCCCAGAAGCACCCGCCCGCCAGCACGGCCACCTGGGTGTTGCGCACCTGCTCGTACAGGGCCAGGCCCAGCTTTTCCTTTTCGCTGCCCGCAGGGGCGAAGCGCATGGACAGGGAATTGACGCAATGGCGGGTGTTCTTGGCCGTCAGGCCTTCGCCCTCAAAAACATGCCCCAGGTGGGCGCCGCAGTGCTCGCAAACGATCTCCACCCGGTGGCCGTCGGCATCGGGCTGGCGACGCACCATGCCCGGCAGGGCATCGTCGAAGGCGGGCCAGCCGCACCCGGAATCGAACTTGTCCGAAGAACGGTACAGGGCCACGCCGCACTGGCGGCACAGGTAGGTCCCGGCGGCCGTGTTCTTTTCGTACTCACCGGACCACGGGGCTTCCGTGGCCTTGCGGAGGATGATGTCCGCCTCGCGGGGCGTCAGGGGCGGCACCGCGGCATCACCGCGGGCAATGATCCGGAATCCGTCATTATTCATGGGGGCTTTCTCCCGTAAGGGGTCAAAGGTGGGGCGGGAAAGTTCCGCAGCCGCGGCACCGGTCCCGGAAAGGACCAGGGCCAGCATCAAGATGGCAAAGGAAAAGGCGCGTCGCGCGCAGGGATAGCCGTACATGGCACCTCCTATCAGTATAAGTTATCAATATTAAGATAGCGGTGCCTCAAAAGAAAAGCAAGCCCGCGCAAGGCCATAAAAAAAGGGAGGCTCATGCCTCCCCGGATAAAACGTTGTCTTTTCTGGCAGGCCAGCCTGCCACTACCGTCCTTTGCACGGTTCCTCCGCCACAGGAACGGCGCATGGCGGACGCCCCGCCAGGATGCCGTCTTACTGCCGTTCGCCGTAACCGTGCGGATGTTCCCGGTGCCAGCGCCAGGCCGATTCGATGATGGCCTCCACACCCAGCTGCGGCTGCCAGCCCAGCACCTGCTGCGCCTTGCGGGCGGAAGCCACCAGACGGGCCGGATCGCCCGCGCGCCGCTGCCCCATGACCACGGGGATCTCGTGACCAGTCACCTTGCGGGCGCAGTCCACGATCTCGCGCACGGAAAAGCCCTGCCCGTTGCCCAGGTTGCAGATGAGGTCATCACCGCCGCGCTGCAGATGGTCCAGGGCCCTCATATGGGCGTCCACCAGGTCGGTGACGGCGATGTAGTCGCGGATGCAGGTCCCGTCGGGCGTAGCGTAATCATCACCGAAGATGGTGATATGCGGCCGCCGGCCCAGCGGCACTTGCAGGACCAAGGGGATGAGATGGCTCTCGGGGCTGTGGTCCTCACCGATGCTGCCGTCGGCAAGGGCCCCGGCCACATTGAAATAACGCAGGGAGACATAGCGGATGCCGTGGGCCACCGAGACCCAGCGCATCATGGCCTCCATCATCAGTTTGCTGTGCCCGTAAGGATTGGTGGGCCGGGTGGGGGCATCCTCGCTGATGGGCACGCTGTCGGGCTCGCCGTAGACCGCCGCCGAGGACGAGAACACGATGCGGCCCACGCCATGACGGACCATGGCTTCCAGCAGGCTCTGCATGCCGCCCACATTATTGTTGAAGTACTTAAGGGGATCGACCATGCTCTCGCCCACCTGCGAATCGGCGGCGAAGTGCATGACGCCGTCGATGCGGAAACGGCGGAAGATGCCGTCCAGACAGGCGGCATCGCGGATGTCGCCCTGCACGAAGGCAGCCTTGCCCGCCACGGCGGCGGCATGGCCCGTCTGGAGATTGTCCACCACCACGACTTCCTGCCCGGCCGTTGCCAGGGCATGGACCGCGTGGGAACCGATATAGCCCGCACCGCCGCAAACAAGGATCGCCATACAGACCTCCACAACAAAGATGATGATGGCGGCACGCTACGATGTTTGCCTGCGGCTGGCAAGGCCCGGGATGCCCAAGGCCTCTTGAAGGCGGGACAGTGCATAAAAGAAGCGCGGAGTCCATGGCCAGACTCCGCGCAAGGCACAGGACGCGCCCCGGCGAAGGCCGGGGTCCCTTTGCGGCTACAATACTGCCAGAACAGCAGCCGCAAATTCCTGCACGGCATCAGGGGCATCGCTGACGGTACCGTCCACTTTCAGCCCCTCAGCCACGATCTGCGCACCCAGGTCCTTGCTCTTGGCCTCGATGGCGTCCACCGCACCGCAAAAATGCGTGTAGGAACTGTCGCCGGAGGCAAACGCCGACAGTTTGACGCCCGAAAGGCCCATGGCTTCCATGTTCTCATAAAGAGGGATGAAATCGTCCTGCAGCTCCAGCTCGTCGTCACCCCAGGCGGAGCAGCCCAGCAGCACGGCATCATAGCCTTCGGCCAGACCGTCGGCATCCACGTCGGCGGCGTTTTTCAGCGTGACGTCATGGCCTGCGGCGGCGATGATCTCTTCCAGTTTCTGGGCGATGCCCTCGGTATTGCCGGTGCTGGAACCAAAAACGATCAGGACTTTGCTCATGACAACTCCCTGGCGGCATGGCCGCCGTTGGATGTTTAAAAAAGAAATTCAATTTCAAAAAGAAGCTATAGAAGAACAGGACGTGCGTCAAGCAAAAGACCGTCTCCCGACGAAAAATATTTATCTCCGGCTAAAAACATCCTTTTTCCCATCAAAAACATCCCGCCCGGGAAACAGGCTGGAATATCCGCCCGTTATCCGTACCTGCCCTAAGCCTGTCCGTTCACCCGGGATCCGCGCCTCCGTCGCCTCACGGATGAGCCTCCCGTCCGCGTGCTGCACCGTCCGCCCCTGCGCCGTTCCTGACGATGCCATGCTCCGGAAGCCGTCTTGCCGTTACTCCGGGCAGCGTCCCCTCTTTTAGGCACGGGAGACGCTCGCGCTCTCTCCTTTCCCGATGACGAAACGAAATCGCTCCCCGCAAGCCGAAGACGGGGACCTGCCATCCGCACCGGAGCAAAAGTTTTACGTGGAGAGGGGGCCCGGGGGGGACGCTTTTTCAAGAGCGCCCTCCTCCCCCGGAAAATACCCGGCCTCCTCCGCCAAAAACTATGCTCCAGCTTCCGCGTCCGCCTCCCCGGCGGCATCTTCCGAAGCGGGCCCGGCCAGGGGCGCGTCGGCCACGGAAAGATCAGGCATCTGCCACTGCCCGGGCAGGGGAGCCGTGAGCTCGGCCTTCTCGCCCACATAGGGGTTGAAGTAGCCGAAGCGCAGCCAGGGGCAGAGTTTTTTCAGACGCTTCATGAACAGGCTGAGGCCCATGATGGGGCCGTGGTCGATGCCGCGCATGAGGCCCAGATACCATTCGGGGTCGATGTTGAGGTTACGCCACTGGATCATGCTCACGCCGTTCTCGCCCACCAGACGGGCCAGGGCTTCCAGTTCTCCTTCGCTGTCGGTGACACCGGGGAAGAAGAGCAGGTTCAGCGAGACCCAGAGACCGTTCTTCCGGGCCACGGCGATGGAGCGGCGCACGTCGTCGAAGCTGTAGCCGTGGGGGCGGTAGTAGCGCTCGTAGACTTCGGGCCGGGCGCTGTTGAGGCTGACGCGGATGCTGGAGAGGCCCGCTTGGGCCAGACGTTCCACGGCCTCGGTGCGGGAGGCGTTGGTATTGCAGTTGACCGTGCCCACGCCGCCCCGGCTGCGGAACAGGCGCACGCTTTCCACCAGCAGGTCGGGATTCATGAGGGGATCGCCCTCACAGCCCTGCCCGAAGGAATAGATGGGCGTCTTCGTCTCGCGGCCGGCATGGAAGCTCATGACTTCCACCAGTTCTTCGGGGGTAGGGGTGAAGGTCAGGCGGCACTGGGGCGTCACGTTGATGGGCGAATCCTTGTCCTGCTCGGAGATACAGCCCACACAGCGGGCATTGCAGGTGCGCGAGCTGGGCAGGGGCGCCTCGAAGCGGCCCAGGGCAAAGTTGCGGGCCGCCGGGCAGTCGTACTTCATGACGCAGTCTTCGAGGATGTGGCCCACCAGACGGTTCTTGGGGAACTGGCGCAGCAGGGCCCGCACGTTCTTTTCGATGCGGGAACGCGGGATGTGGCGGAACTCCTGACGCTGGTCTGCATCCACCTTGCGGGCACAGATGTAGAAGCGCCCCTTGGCGAAGCCCACGGCGCCATAGGCGAACAGGGGCAGCAGGGGGGCGTCGGCATCGCTGGTGTAGGCCGGATGGGCGGAGAGCGTATGGGCCGGTGCGGCAAAGGCGGCCACGGCCAGATCCTCGGTGCACTCTATCTCGCCGGTCTCGGGGTTCAGGCCCACGGCCCGGCGTCCGGGCAGGAGGAAGAGCTCGCTCTCCTCGGGCAGGGGCATGAGTTCGTCAGGACGGGGCGTGCCCCATTCCTCGCCGCGGCGGCAGACCATGAGCAGGTCGGGATCATCATAGATGTTGCCCTGGGCATCGGCCATGACCATATGCGGTTCGATCTTTGCTGTTGCCATTTTCCTTCCTTGCGGCATCTTGCCCTGCCGCGTCCGAATGTATATAAGCGGAGCTGCGGCCAGCCCCGGAAACATGGGCACGACGGCCGCCAGAATATCCGCGAGGCCGCCCCATGTTTTCCCTGATGCTCTTTATTTTTCTTTGTTTTCTCGGCATGCTTGCCGTACAATTCTACATGCTGCGCAGCCAGGAACGCCTGAACCGCGCCCTGCGTGACGAACACGCCCAGATGCGCGTGCTGCTGCGCGCCATGGAAGCCCGCCTGGATGCCCTGGGCTGCCCTGCCCCCAAACTGGCCGAAACGGCCGTGCAGGCCACGCCTGCCGCACAGGATCCCCTGCTGCATCTGAGCTTTGATGCGCCTGCGGCCAAGAAGGCCGCGCCCCGCACGCCGGTGGTGGACCCGGGTCTGGACCTGCACATGGACAGCAGCCGCTAGGGCTGTTCCGTTTTTTGCCCGGAAGCGGGCTTTTCCCTCCGGCGGGGCTTTTGTCGTGCCTTCCGCGCACGCCGCGACAGCGCTTCGTCAACCTAGCCTTGCCCCTTTTTATCGTCAAGCAGCCTTCCTGCCATGCCCGAACCATCCCGCCGCCTGCGTCTTTTCCTCCGCTGTCTGGCAGCCCTGCTGCTGGGCATCCTGTTGCTGGCCGGCGCGGCCATGGTCTATGTGCAGCACAATTCCGTCGCCATCACCCATGCCCTGCTGGAAGACTTCACCCAGCGTACGGGCCTCCACCTGCATGTCAGGTCCATCGGCCTTTCCTGGCTGCCTCCGGCCGTCCAGGCCGATGACGTGCGCATCCGCATCAAGGAGCTGGACATCTCCGTCCGCACGGCCCGCCTGCGCCCCCGCCTGACCGCCCTGCTGCAGGGACGGCTGGAACTGGAATACGTGGCCCTGCAGAATCCCGTGCTCTCCGGCAGCCTGCCGCTACCCACGCTGGACCTGCGCAAGCTGGGCTCCGCCGCCGGGGGCGGCAGCGGCGATACGGGGGGGCTGGCCCGGCTGGACAGCCTGCTGCCCGGTACCCTCCAGATAGAGATAGACCAGGGCAATTTCTCCTTCCAGGCCCAGGACGCTTCTTCCCTGCGCGCGGGCAACCTTTCCTGCGTGCTGCATCTGCGCGGTCTTCAGGACGTGCGCGGCAAGCTGCAGGCAGGTCTGATCCGCAACCTGGCCGCCGGGGAAGAGATCCCCGTGCTCGACCTGGAGAACCTGCTCGTGGAAGGCCGCAGCCGTCCGCTCCGTTTTTTGAGCGATACGCCCCGCCTGCGCCTGCGTACCCTGCTGCATCTGCCGCCCCACCTGCCCCGCGTACGCATGAACCTCGATTTCACGGCCACGGCCGCGGGCTGGCAGCTGGATCATGATATCCAGGGCGACCTGATGCAGGACGACGAGCCCATCCCCTTTGCCGTGGCCGGCCGCCTGCTGCAGGACAGGAACGCGCCGCAGGCCTCGGTACGGCGCATGCTGCGCGAGGTCTTCCTGCCCGATCCGCAGGAGCTGGCCGCAGCCGGAAAGGAAGGTCCCGCAACGGCTCCTGCCCCGTCCGCCCCCCGTTCACCGGCCGCTGATGCCGCCGCTGCAAAGACAGTTCCCGCACCCCAGGTGGCCCCCCAGCCCGACCTGCCCGCTGCGGGAGGGACGCGCCCGCCCGTGCGCCTGGAACGCATCCGGCTGGAACTGGGCGAAGACAGCGCCACCCTCGACGGCAACCTGATCCTCGACAAACAGAGGGGCCCCGTCCTCAACGGCAGCCTGCAGGCCCACCGCCTGAGCCTGACACGCTGGCTGGGCTTTGCCCGTGATCTGGCCCCGGGCCTGCAGATGGCCCTGGACAACATCACGGACAGTCTTCTGGAATTCGAACTGGATGCCGAAGGCCTGCGCGTGCCCTATATCGTGGCCCATGCCTCGGGCTCGCGCTTTACCGGTTCCGGCGGCGTGGCCCGCTGGGCCGAGCCGGTGGTGGCCCTTGACCTGACCGCCCCGGAAGTAAAGCTGGGCCGGGCCATCCCGGAAGCCGTGGGCACCCTGCCCCTGCAGGTCTATTTCCCGCACGGGCCCCTGACCAGCCTGCGGGCCTCGCGCTCCACGCCGCTGCCGCCGCCCGATCCCGCCACGGACCTGGATATCGGTTATGACATCCGCCTCAATGCCCGCACCGTGCATTACGGCCCTGTGACCATCACCGGCGCGGCCGTGGTCATCGAACCCGGCACCCCCGACAAGGCCGGCAACGGTACGGCCGTGATCCGGGCCACGGGCGACTTTTACGAAGGCCGCCTCAAGGGCCGCTGCGCCATCGGCGGGCCTTCGGACATGCCCACCTTCGACATCGACCTGCGCCTGGACAAGGTCCACGGCAGCAAGCTGGTCAGGGATTTCGACCTCATCCCCGTACGGCGCGGCATGCTGTCCGCCCAGGCGGCCATCACCAGCCGGGGCAGCGACCTGGACGTGTTCCTGAAGAGCATGCGCGGCACGGTCACGGCCGACGGCAGCAAGGGCCTGCTGCCCGCCGGAGGCAAAAAGAGCCTGCCCTTCGAAAAACTCTCGCTGCGCCTCGACCTGCAAAGCGCCCGCCGCGATCTGCGTCCCACTCCCGCCCGGGCCGGTTTCGAAGGCCGCTGGACGGCCTCGCTGGAGGGCGAGGATCTTTCCCTGACCCAGAAGCTGGACGGCCTCGTCTGGTTCGGCGGCAAGGAGTTCGTGGCCTGGCAGGATCTGCCCGGTTCCCTGCGCCTGCACCTGCCGTCCCTTGAAAAGGATCTGCTGCCCCAGGGCATGGATCTGGATGCCGACGGCGTGTTCAGCTGTGCGGGCCCTGCCGGGCTGAAGCTGAAAAAGGCCACGCTCTCGGCGCTGGGCCTGCAGCTCAAGGGCGATCTGGACGTCAGCAACAGCCGCAGCGGCCTGACCTGGGGCGGGAACGTGGACCTTGCCGCCCGCGACCTGAAGCACAGCCTCCGGCAGATCCGGGGCAGTGCGCCCGCCTCCCTGCCCGCCTCCCTCAACAGCCTGCGCCTCAAGGGCACGGCCTCCGGTACCCCGGACAGCCTGCGCCTCAAGGATCTGCGCTGCAGCCTGGGCTGGCAGCAGGTGGACGGCGAAGCTGCCGTGAACTGGAGCGGCACCCCGCAACTGGACCTGCGCCTGCATGCCGCGGACTTCGATCTGGACCGCCTGCTGGCGGAGATGTTCCCCGACCAGGCCCGCAGCAAGGGACGGAGCAAGGCCCCGGGCGCTCCCTGGGACCTGCGCTTCATGAAGGCCTTCGATGCCCAGGGGAGCCTGAGCGTGGACAGGGTGCGCTTCATGCGCCTGCGCATGCAGCAGATGACCACCCGCTTCAGTCTCAAGGACGGCCACCTTTCCGTGCCTGCCCTGGAAGGCAACTTTTACAATTCGCGCCTGCGTGCCTCGGGCGACTTCCGCTTCGACCGGGGCCTGAGCTACACCACCAAGGTCAGGGCCCTGAACATCAACCTCGACGCCGCCAGCAACGACCGCAACGACAAACGCGCCGTGCGGGGGCTGGCCTCGGTGGAATCGGAGATGAGCGCCCACCTGACCGGCAGCGGTCAGATGCCCGCGGCCCTTTCCGGCACCTGGGGCGTGGCCATCATCAACGGCAGCTACCAGAACCGCGACAAGGCCGGGCGGCCCGGCGGCAAGCCCACCCGCTTCCAGCGCCTCAGCGCCTCGGGCAACATGCAGGGCGGTGTGGCACGCAGCAGCAACATCTTTTATCAGGATGCCGAGATGCGCGTGCGCGGCGGCGGCCGCATCGACTTCAACAACGAAGACCTGGACTGCAACCTTTTCGTCAAGACCGACCGCATGCAGGAATTCCCCGTGCGCGTGACCGGCAAGCTCCATGATCCCAAGACCTCGGTCAGCGCAGGGACGGCCATCCTCTACGCCGTCACCAGCCTGACCCACGGCATCTTCGAGCTGCTGGGCGGGGTCATGGAAGGCACCTGGAACCTGTTCCGCTGATCCCGCGCCCCGGGCTCTTTCGCCCCGGCCCCACCGGCCTTCCCCTGCCGGAAAAGGCCTTGCACTTTCCCCGCCCCCGTTGACAGAACCGCCTGCAAAGGGTAGACAGGCTCTATCTGTTCTTTTTTGCACAAACCCAACAACGGTCCGTCTCAATAAGGAGAAGCGCCATGAATATCCTCATCTTTGGTCCCAACGGCAGCGGCAAGGGCACCCAGGGCAACCTGGTCAAGGCTAAGTACAATCTTGCTCACATCGAATCCGGCGCCATCTTCCGTGAGCACATCGGCGGCGGCACCGAGCTGGGCAAGAAGGCCAAGGAATACATCGATCGCGGCGACCTGGTGCCCGACGACATCACCATCCCCATGGTGCTGGAGACCCTGAAGACCAAGGGCAAGGACGGCTGGCTGCTGGACGGCTTCCCCCGCAACATGGTGCAGGCCCAGAAACTGTGGGAAGCCCTGCAGGCCGAAGGTCTGAAACTGGACTACGTCATCGAGATCCTGCTGCCCCGCGAGATCGCCAAGAACCGCATCATGGGCCGTCGCCTGTGCAAGGAAAACAACAACCATCCCAACAACATCTTCATCGACGCCATCAAGCCCAACGGTGACAAGTGCCGCGTCTGTGGCGGTGAGCTCTCCACCCGTTCCGACGACCAGGACGAAGCCGCCATCAACAAGCGTCACGACATCTACTACAACACCGAGAACGGCACCCTGGCCGCGGCCTACTTCTTCAAGAACCTGGCCGCCGAAGGCAAGACCAAGTACATCGAACTGAACGGCGAAGGCACCATCGACTCCATCAAGGAGACCCTGATCTCCCAGCTGAGCTAGCCTGAGCACGCCTTTCCAGGCCGGGGCCCTGCCCCGGCCTTTTTTTTGCCCGAAAATCCCGGAGCCCGGCCGGAAGCGGCCTTGCCTTTTGCCGCCGCGACCCCATCTTTATAGCGGGGGAAAGGTCCGCCGGCCCGCAGCGAGCACGCGTTCCGAAACAGGGGCCCTACTGGACATGCCTGTCCAAGTTTGCCACTATGCCCCCAACTTCACAGCGAGGTATCAATATCATGCAAGTCTGCATCGCGATCATGCACGGCAATCCCGTCATGCTGGAACTGCGGGAAGGCGTCCCTTACATCAATGACGAACCCCAGCCCATCAAGCACCTGACCGAAGATGACCTCGTGGCCTTCCACGAAGCCGTGAGCGCCATCCCCGACGACGGCGATCCCGGCAATGTCGCCCTTGTCAACGCCAAGCGCGCCGCGTTCATCGTGGACCTGCTGGGCCATGCCGTGGGCGACGAATGCGTCTCCTACCTGACGCATGTGCTGGACCACGTGCACTACGACGTCATGGAATATCTGGGTGAAACCGACCCCCAGGACTAGAAAGCCTGCCGGGCTCCCGCAAGG
This sequence comes from Desulfovibrio sp. SGI.230, assembly GCF_050313065.1. NCBI lineage: Bacteria > Pseudomonadati > Thermodesulfobacteriota > Desulfovibrionia > Desulfovibrionales > Desulfovibrionaceae > Desulfovibrio > Desulfovibrio sp. SGI.230. Next base: position 218,437 of record NZ_JBNPKS010000003.1, read on the forward strand.
GGGAGGACTTCCGGCATAATTGAGGGAAACAATGCTTGAGATCCAAGACCTGCACGTTTCCGTCCACGGCACGCCGGTGCTCAAGGGCATCGACCTGAAGGTGGAAGCGGGCGAAACCTTTATCCTGTTCGGCCCCAACGGCTCCGGCAAGACCACCCTGCTCATGACGCTGATGGGCTTTTCCGGCTACGAGGTGACCCGGGGCAAGATCATCTTCAAGGGCCACGACATCACCTACGCCCCCATGTACGAGCGTGCCCGTCTGGGCATCGGCATGTCCTTCCAGCGCCCGCCCACCATCCACGGCCTGCCCACGGGCAAGATGGTGGAACTGTGCGGCCGCGGCCGCAAGATGGACATCCCCGCCATGGCCAAGCGCGTGCATTTCGATACCTTCCTGGACCGCGACGTCAACGCCGGTTTCTCCGGCGGCGAGATCAAGCGCTCCGAGCTGCTGCAGCTCATGGCCCAGCAGCCCAACCTGCTGCTTTTCGACGAGCCGGAATCCGGCGTGGACCTGGAAAACATGGCCCTGGTGGGCAAGACCGTGCGCAAGCTGCTGGACGGCGTGCCCGACTGCTGTAGCGCCACCCTGCGCGAGCAGGGTCGCCAGCGTTCCACCAGCGGGCTCATCATCACCCACACCGGCCACATCCTTGAATACGTCAACGCCGACCGCGGACAGGTCATGTATCACGGCAAGCTCTGCTGTGAAGCGCGCCCGCGCGTCATCCTCGACCATATCGCCCAGCACGGCTACCAGGAATGCCTGCGCTGCCTGGCCGGCGACATGTTCGGCAAAATCGCGGAGGCTCCCCTGGTATGAGCAGCATCGACCTTTCCCGTTTCAACTTCAGCGGCGGTGAGAACTCCGCCCCCATCGAAGATCTGACCCGTCTGCCCCAGGAAGACCAGCAGCGCCTGGTCCTGGCCGGCATCGACGTGCACGACACCAAGGTCAGCGGCGCCTTCATGCAGCTCAACCATGCCGACGTGCACTGCACCACCCGGCAGGAAGGCCTGGACCTCATGGACATCCGCGCGGCCCTCAAAAAGTTCGACGGCCTGCCGCAGTACTACTGGAAGCTGCTCGATCCCAACAAGGACGAGATCACCCGCATGGCCTACGAGCACCTCAACGGCGGCTACTTCGTGCGTGCCCGCAAGGGCGTGAAGATCAGCCAGCCCGTGCAGTCCTGCATGTTCATCAAGGGCAATGCCGCCGGACAGGCCGTGCACAACATCGTGGTGGTGGAAGAAGGCGCCGAGCTCAACATCCTGGGCGGCTGCGCCACCTCCCAGCACAGCAATGATGCCGCGCATCTGGGCATCACCGAATACTATGTGGAAAAGGGCGGCAAGCTGACCTTCACCATGATCCACAACTGGGGCGACTCCACCACCGTGCGGCCGCGCTCGGCGGGCGTGGTGGAAGCCGGGGGCGTGTTCCAGAACAATTACATCCTGCTCAAGAGCGTGGGCAGCCTGCAATCCTATCCCCGCATCGACCTCAACGGTGAGGGCGCCGTGGCCACCTTCAACTCGGTCATCGTGACGCCCACGGGCTCCTACGTGGACAGCGGCAGCGCCATCCACCTCAACGCGCCCCACACCCGCGGCGAGATCATCTCCCGCACCCTGACCACCGGCGGCACCATCATCAACCGCGGTTTCATCGGCGCTTCGGCCACTCCGGTCAAGGGCCATCTGGAGTGCAAGGGCCTCATCGTGGGCGGCGGCCGCGTGCATGCCATCCCCGAACTGGACAGCTGCCGCGACGGCGTGGAACTCTCCCACGAAGCCGCCGTGGGCAAGATCGCCCAGGAAGAGATCGAATACCTCATGGCCCGCGGCCTGGACGAGGACGAAGCCACCTCCACCATCGTGCGCGGCTTCCTCAACGTGGACATCATGGGCCTGCCCGCGCCCCTGAAGAAGGCCATGGACGAACAGATCAGCAAGCTCAACGCCGGCGGCGCCATGTAGCGCCCCCGCTGCGATACCTGCCTGTTGCGGGGCTGTCCGTACATGCGGGCAGCCCCGTTCGTTTTTGCGGACTGCATGCTGAAGACGGCCCCGCAGCTTATCCCGCAACGACCGCATCCTGCGCCACCCGACACCACTGTTCCCCTCCGGTTGCTTTGACAAAAGCAAACTTCTCCCTTTTCTCCCCAATGCTCCTTTTCCTGTCGGAAGCACTCTCTCCGAACGGACAGGGGCCAGGCCCCCGGAAGGGCTTGACCGCCTAGCGTCCTTCCGGCTATAGTTCGCTTCCTTCGTGGGCCTATAGCTCAGTTGGTAGAGCCTCCGGCTCATAACCGGCAGGTCCCAGGTTCGAGTCCTGGTGGGCCCACCAATATTTGAAAGGCAGGTTCCCTTCGCGGAAACCTGCCTTTTCATTTTTCAAAGGTATCCCGGCGTCCTGCCGGGCCTCCCTCATTCCCACTCAAGAGACCGTCTGTTCCCGTCCCTGTCGTAGTAGGGGTTATAGTCACGGATATCGCTTCCTTCAGGCCGTTCACAACCTGTATCGTCCCTATCCTGATATTTCCCCAGCTGGTCTTCCGCATAATCGTCGTTGTAATTAGGGCTGTTCTCCCTAAAATACCGCAACGGATCACTCTCCGTACCGAGCCGCTCATAATCATAGGCGTATCCTTGTGCTACGCTTATGGTAAAAAGGACAAGGAAACAATAAAGTATTTTGGCTTTCATACGATCCTCCATGATGTGTTCAATCTTTTTTGAAGACGCCGCCCAAATGGACGATGAGCAAAGGAAGGAGACACAAGACGAAATAGACCAAGAAGAACGCAAGGAGCCCGTTGACAACCCCCAAACAGCCCAGACAGATGACCAGAAGTACAAGCTGTGCCAGCGGTTGCAGAATCATTTTTCTCTCCCCAGTAGGAAACAGTGCCAGAAAATGGCGACCGTCTGTATGACAGCGGCTATGATGCATACCGCCAGCTTGCCCAGCAACCATAAGATATTCAGGGCAAGGAGCGGAGGCCCGAGAAAGAGAACGCACAGGAGGCTCTTCCAGAGGCTCTCCTCTCCTGCTTTAGCTGCTTTGGCGTCCTCAAGCGTAAATCGGCTGTCTTTTTCGGAGTCCATCATATCACCCCTCCCGTAGATAGCCTGTGGTAGCACATCTTCCCTCGTCCGTGGTCGCCTGTAAGGCGACATCCTAGAATACGGGCAAATCGTACATATGGAGAACAGCATTTATCTCATTTATATCATAAGATTTTTTAAGGATAAAATATTGGATGATCACATCGAAAAGGATACTGTCGGAAAGAACGAATCCAGCTTTTTTCAGAAGGCCATTGGTCTCGTCCAGTGAAAGTTCAAGTGCCAGGGCGAAGGCGATGACGGTTTTCTTAGCAGGAATATAGTCAAGTGTATTCTTTATCTTTGAAAACAGCTTCCTGTCAATCCTAGCTTTTTTGTACACGGTTACGGGATCGGCCTTTCTTTCCGCGATTATTTGCATCAGGGCTGTGGAAAAAGGATTCTCAAGGGAAGATCTGAAGATATCTTCCTTGAAACATTCTTCAGCATGCGGATCAGAATAAAAAACTGTATCCGGGATGAAGATATTGCGTTCAGCGGATTCCTTCTTTTCGCGTTCTTCTTCCGCGCGCCTGTCGAAAAAAGCCCGTACCTTTCCCCAAAGACCGCCATATTTCTGCTTGTCACGGTAGAGATAATGTTCATTAAGGAAATCCTCTACTTCATAAAGGACAGACCTGAAGCATGGGTTCTGTACCCTAGTGAATTTTTTGGAGAACAAAGACATGAGCGCTCCGAGAAACTTTAGCGGAGAACAATAAAGGGGCCGCCGCATAATGCGGGAGCCCCTTCTCCATATATACTGATCTAGGCCCGTAACGCCCGCGTCTCCGCGAACGGCAGATAGCCGGGCGGCACGTCGTCCTTGAGATCCACACCGGACAGGCGCCGGACAAGGGCATTCTCCACCAGATAGCAGAGCTTGCGCACGGCCTCCTCCACGGGCAGGCCCGCGGCGCGCACGTTGGAGATACAGTTGCGGGCCTCGTCGGTCAGGCCGGGCGTGGGCGCGTGGGTCATATAGACGCCCAGGGAATCGGGCGAGCTGAGGCCGGGGCGTTCGCCCACCAGCATGACCACCAGCCGCGCGTTGAGCAGGGCCGCCACATCGTCGCCCACAGCCACGCGGCCGAACTTCACCAGAGCCACCGGCGCGGCACTGAGCCCGGCAGCGGCCGCTTCTTCCAGAAAACGGGACGCAAAGGGCACGGCGTTCTCGTGTACGGCCCGTGCGGACAGGCCGTCACAGATGACCACGCTCACGTCCGGCGCACTGCCGGGATGTGCGTCCATCCAGGCATCCAGCAGCTGCCGCGAAGCCACGGAAAGACGGCGCCCCTTGTCCGGCCGGGTCAGATATTCGTTCCTGTCCGTCACCGCGCTGCTCAGGGAAAGGCATTCCAGACCGTGGGCGGCCAGACCGGCGCGCACCTGCTCTTCATCCAACGGCGTCATGACGGCATCCCGGGCGCGGGCATGGGCCAGACGGAATTCCAGCCAGCGTTTCACGGGCAGGCTCACCCCGCAATGGCCCAGACCGATGCGCGCATCGGTGAAGCGGCGCAATTCTTCCCAGGGATCCGGCGTCACGATGGCGGGCGCGGCGCCCGCGAGCTCATCCTGCCTAGTTTCCATGGCCGCCCTCCTCCAGTTCCCGGCCCAGAGCGGCCATGCCCCGGCGCTCACCGGGCGGCAGCAGCTCGCCCGTGGCGGACAGGATGCCCATGCGCTCCAGCCATGCTTCGAATTCCGGTGCGGGCCGCTTGCCCAGCACCCGCCGCAGCCAGGCCACATCGTGGAAGGACGTGGACTGATAGCCCAGCATGATGTCATCGGCACCGGGGATGCCCATGACGAAATTGCAGCCCGCCACGCCCAGCAGGGTCAGGAGCATGTCCATGTCGTCCTGGTCGGCCTCGGCATGGTTGGTGTAGCAGACGTCCTCACCCATGGGCAGGCCCAGCAGCTTGCCGCAGCAATGGTCCTCCAGACCGGCGCGGATGATCTGCTTGCCGTTGAACAGATATTCCGGCCCGATGAAGCCCACCACCGTATTGACCAGCAGGGGCCGGTAGCGCCGGGCCACGGCATAGGCACGGCATTCCAGGGTCTGCTGGTCCACGCCGAAGTGGGCCCCGGCGGAAAGCGCGCTGCCCTGCCCGGTCTCGAAATACATGACGTTGTCCCCCACCGTGCCGCGCTTCAGGGAGAGGGTGGCGTCCCAGGCCTCGTCCAGCAGGGACAGGGAGATGACGAAACTGGCATTGGCCTTTTCCGTACCGGCGATGGACTGGAAACAGAGGTCCACGGGCACGCCGCGCCGGATCATCTCCAGGGTGTTGGTGACGTGGGTCAGCACGCAGCTTTGGGTGGGGATGTCGTAACGGGCGATGACATCATCCAGCAGGCGGAGCAGGCGCCCGATGGCGGGCAGGCTGTCCGAAGCCGGGTTGATGCCGATGACCGCGTCCCCGGAGCCGTATTGCAGGCCGTCGATGACGGAAGCCAGCACGCCGCGCGCGTCATCGGTGGGATGGTTGGGCTGCAGACGCGAGGAAAAACGCCCCGGCAGGCCGATGGTATCGCGAAAGCGCGTCACCACGCTGCACTTGGAGGCCACCAGCACCAGATCCTGGATGCGCATGAGCTTGCTGGCCGCGGCCACCATCTCCGGGGTCAGGCCCGGCGCCAAGGCCGTCAGGGTCGCCGTGTCCGCGGCAGGGGTCAGCAGCCAGTCGCGCAGCTGGCCTACCGTGAAGGAACTGACCGGCGCAAAGGCCTGCGCATCGTGGCTGTCCATGATGAGCCGGGTGACCTCGTCCGTCTCGTACGGCACCACGCACTCCGACAGGAAACGCTTCAGGGGCACATCGGCCAGGGCCATCTGGGCCCGGATGCGCTCTTCCTCATTCTCGGCCGCGATGCCGGCCAGCACGTCCCCCGAACGCAAGGGAGAGGCTTTGGCCAGCAGTTCGCGCAAGGAACATTTTTCCACAGGATTTTCCAGAAGTTGAAGATTGCCCAACGTCACCGCCGCCTGCCGTGCCCGTACCGGGGCCCTGCGACGGCACCTCAGCCTGATACCCCCTCTGTATAGCCGCAGCCGACGGTCCCGACAAGGCGGATAGGGCCGGAACGCAAAAGCGGACAAAATGCCCGGAGAGGGGCGCGACCGGCACCTGCCCTCCCAAACGCCGGCACAGGGCAAAGCACGGCCCCGCTCCATCCCGGGATGGACGCGATGCCTGTATACCGCCTTGCCTGCCATAACTGTGTATCAAACTGTACACTCCGGGCCCGGGGCATTGCCTTGCCCGGCCAAAGGGCTATACTTCTTCCATGTTTTTCTGACCGGCAGCATACTGCCGGATTTCCTTTCTGCCCCCGCGAGGGCGGGACTGCTCCCCCGCATCCCGTCCCATCAAGGACCGCCCTTTTCCGACGGTCCTTTTTTCATCCCTCATGCATACGAAAAGGGCGCTGCATAGGCAGCGCCCTTTTTTCCTCAAACAGCACCTCTGGGAAGGCACAGACTGTCCCGGCTACTTTTCCTGCTCGGCCTCCCCGATCCAGGTCTGCAGGGCGTCCACGATCTTGCGGGCCTGATCGGCGCTGGAAATGGTGAACTTGCTCTGCTGCCGGTATTCGCCGCCCACCTTCTTGTAGCGGCGGATCACATACTTGTCGGGGCCGTAGGACGAGGTCTGCGGCTTCCACTCCTGATAGCGGAAGAGGATAGTGGTCCAGGCGCCCTTGCTCAGGACGATCTTGTCCAGTTCCTTGAGGATGATCTGTCCGTTCTCCTCATATTCCACTGTGAGATCATCGATGGATTCGCTCAAAACTGCCTTCCTTGCGAACGCGCACCCGGGACGTGCACGGTTGAAGTAAAGAGTCTGCACGGGCCGTCAGGGCCGTGCCATCCCTCTCATGGCGCACAATCTACGCATTTCGGGGCCAAACGGCAAGCCTGCCCCCTTGGGCGGGCATAGCTGCGGCCCGCACAGACGCATGCGGCTTTCCCGGCTCCGCGCAGTATGGGACCCTGCCCCCTGCCGTTTTCCCCAAAACGGATGGCCGTGCCGCCCTCTCGCCGCAGAAGATGGCAAAGGGCACGACCTGCCGCAACGGGCCTGCACCACATCAAGAAAATCACAGGAGAAGGACGAGCCTTCCGGCTCAGGGACGCCGCAGCAGCGACAGGGCGAAACGTTCCACCGGGGCGAAGTCGTCACGCAGGGGCTCCGTAACCGGCAGGGAAGGACGATAACGGCAGGCCAGCATGGCCGCCATCTCCGGCGAATGCCCCGGGCCGTCACGCAGGGCCGCGGCCGTGGCGGCGTCGCTGAACGCCAGCACCATCAGGTTCTGCAACTGGCCGGGATGCCCGGGATCGGTGACGCAAAAGACCTCCACCCGGGCGAAATGCCGTTGCAGCCCGGCATGGATGGCCCGCAGCAGGCGGCCATCTTCGCCTTCCACAGCAGCGATGACGTTCATGGCCAGCACGCCGCCGGGGCGCAGGGCACGGCGCATGGCGGCAAAGGCCTCCTGCGTGCCCAGATGGAAGGGGATGGAATAGCAGGAGTTGAACACGTCCACCAGCAGGATGTCATACTGTTCCCGCTGCCGGTTGAGGAAAGTCCGGGCATCGGCATGGATCAGACGCAGACGCGGGTCGTCCCCGGGCAGGAAGAACCAACGCCGGGCCACGGCGCTCATGCCGGGATCCAGCTCCACCACGGTCAGACGCAGGTCTGCGGCGTCCAGCCCGCTCTTGCCGGACAGCAGCCACTTGGGCACGGAGCCGCCGCCCCCGCCCAGCATGAGGATGTCCCGGGCCTGCGGACGGGCCAGCACGGCCAGGGCATAAAAGCGGGTGTAGTCGAAATAGAGCTCGTCAGGATCGTCCAGATACATGCCCGACTGGCTGTAGTCGGGATCCGTGGAGAGGATGCGCACCGGCCTGCCCCTGTCGCGGCTCTCGTGGATCAGCATACAGTTGTAGGGGCTCTCCACCATCAGGGGGCCTTCCGTCCGGCGGAACTGCCGGTCCCAGACGGCCAGCAGGAGCAGCAACAGCACAAGGCCCAGCCGCCCCCAGGAGCGGGAGGGCTCGGCCGGCAGCGAGAGCAGCAGCAGGCCCAGGGCCACGCCCCAGAGGATGGTGCCGCTGGCAAAGAAGGAGATGAGGACGAAGCCCCCCAGGAAGGTGCCCACGATGCTGCCCGCCGTGGACAGGGCGTACAGCCGCCCCACCGTGGCGCCGGACGTGGCCACGTCCCGGATGCGCAGCCGGATGATGTAGGGGCTGATCATGCCGCAGCACAGGGCGGGCAGGGCCAGGATGCCCAGGGCACAGGCCACGGCGGCCAGATGGATGTCCGTGATGGCGACGCTCAGCGCCTCCCCCACCAGACGGTGCGTCCCGGCGGCCAGGGCGCTGCCCAGGGAAGCTCCCGTCAGGATGAAGGCCAGCCCCCGCCGGGAAAGGTGCCTGTCGGCCAGGCGGCCTCCCAGCCAGGCCCCCACGGCAAGACAGGCCAGCACCACGCCGATGAGGCTGGTCCAGACCACGGCCGAGGTGCCCACATGCGGGGCCAGCACGCGCGCGCCCACCATCTCCAGCACCATGACCAGGGCGCCGCAACAAAAAGCGATGATCTCCAGCATCGTCGTCCCGTACGCGGGCGTACCCGCAAAAAAAGCGGGGTCAGTCCCGCCGTCCGGCAAAGAAGTCCTGCAACAGGTCCACGCTTTCCCGGGCCAGCACGCCGCCCATATGCCAGACCCGATGATTGAAGAAAGGCTGGTCCAGCGTCTCGGTGCAGGAAGTCACGGCACCGGCCAGCCTGTCGGCCGCCCCGTAGACCACCCCGGCGAGCCGGGCATGGACCAGGGCCGCGGCGCACATGGCGCAGGGTTCCAGGGTCACCACCAGCACCCCGCCACCCAGACGGTAATTGCCGCTGGCGGCCCCGGCGGCCCGCAGGGCCAGGATCTCGGCATGGGCCGTGGGATCGTGCAGGGCCACGGGCCGGTTGTGGGCGCGGGCCAGCAGACGGCCATCCGCCGCCACCAGCACCGCGCCCACAGGCACTTCGTCCTCGCGGGCGGCCTGCCGCGCCTCGTCCAGGGCCAGACGCATGAGGGACTCCCAGCTCCAGCCCGGCGGCGCGGAAGGCACGGGCCCGCCGCAGGGGCGTACCAGCGCCCCGTTGCTTACAGGATCACGATCTTGCACAGATGCTCCACCACCTGCTCGGGCGTGTCGCACACCGTGACGAGCTTGTCGATCTCTTCCCGGTTGATGAAACCGCCGTTGGCCATGCTCGTGCGCAGCCACTCCAGCAGGCCCGCCCAGTAGGAAGAATTATAAAGGATGATGGGGAAGGGCCGGATGCGTCCGGTCTGGGCCAGCACGAAGGCCTCGGACAGTTCGTCGATGGTCCCCATGCCGCCGGGCATGACCACATAGGCCATGGCGTACTTCACGAACATGAACTTGCGGGTGAAGAAGTAGCGGAAATTGCAGCGCGTCTTCACATACTGGTTGCAGCCCTGTTCGTGGGGCAGCTCGATGTGCAGGCCCACGGAAACGCCGCCCGCCTCGGCAGCGCCCTTGTTGGCCGCTTCCATGACGCCGGGGCCGCCGCCGGTGATGACGCCGAAGCCCTTTTCCACCAGCATCCGGGCCAGACGCTCGGCATCCCGGTATTCGGGCGTGTCGGAGGTGGAGCGGGCCGAACCGAAGATGGACACGCAGTTGGTGCCCAGCTTGTTCAGGGTATCCAGGGCCTGGACCATTTCGGCCATGATGCGGATGGTGCGCCAGGACTCCGTGGTCATGGCATTGAGATCGTCGATGACGTTCTGCCGGATCTCCATGAAAGCCTCCTTGTTGCGAGGATCGCAGAAAAGAAGAATGAATCTTCATCTTAAACCGCCCGGAACAGCCCGTCAAAGGTTTATGGGGCCTTGCGCTTCCGGGGCAGGAAGCGCATAGTGAAGAATCCCCCGCTTGCATCCGGCAAGCAGAACATCACCCCGGAGCATCCCATGAAAGTCCAGTTTCTCGGCGCTGCCCAGACCGTTACCGGCTCCTGTTATATGATAGAGGCCTGCGGCAAGCGTTTCTGTATCGACTGCGGCATGCACCAGGGCAACAAGGCCATCGAGGAGCGCAACCGCAATCCCCGTCCCTACGCCCCTGGCAATATCGACTTCATCCTCGTGACCCACGCGCACATCGACCATTCCGGTCTGCTGCCCCTCATGGTGCGCGAAGGTTTCAGCAAGCCCATCTACTGTACCAAGGCCACCAGCGAACTGCTGGACATCATGCTGCAGGACAGCGCCCACATCCAGGAGATGGAAGCCCAGTGGGAAGCCAAAAAGTACAGCCGCCGCGGCCTCAAGAACCCGCCCGCAGCCCTGTACACCACCGAGGACGCCCTCAAGACCGCCGAGCTCCTGCACCCCGTGGCCTACCATGAGGACTTCGAGCCCGCCCCGGGCATCAAGGTCACCTACTATGATGCGGGCCACATCCTCGGCTCCGGCTCCCTGCGCCTGGAAGTGACCGAGGACGACAAGACCACCAGCATCATCTTCTCGGGCGACATCGGCCGTCCCCAGGCCCTCATCGTGCGCGACCCCGAAAGCCCGCCCAAGGCCGATTACATCTTCATGGAGTCCACCTACGGCGACCGCAACCACAAGGACGAGGACATCAGCGACCAGGAACTGGCCGACGCCATCGCCTACAGCTACAGCAAGGGCGAAAAGGTCATCATCCCCGCCTTTGCCGTGGAGCGCACGCAGGAGATCCTCTACTGTCTGCACATCCTCCAGAGCAAGGGCAAGCTGCCCGCGGACATGCCCGTCTTCGTGGACAGCCCCCTGGCCATCCGCGCCACCGAGGTCTTCCGCCGCAACCGCGAACTTTTCGACGAGGACGCCCAGAAGATGCTGCACCAGGGCGACGACCCCTTCGAGCTGCCCAACCTGCGCTACACCCTGGATGCCGCGGAATCCCAGAGCATCAACGACTACAAGGGACCGGCCATCATCATCTCGGCCAGCGGCATGTGCAACGCGGGCCGTGTGCGCCATCACCTCAAGCACAACATCTGGAAGCCCGGGGCCAGCATCGTCTTCGTGGGCTATCAGGCCGTGGGCACCCCCGGCCGCAAGATCGTGGAAAAAGCCAGCAAGATCACCCTGTTCGGTGAAGATATGGACATCGCCGCCCGCATCTACACCATCAACGGCTTCTCCGCCCACGCCGGGCAGGACCAGCTGCTCTCCTGGCTGGAGCCCCTGGTCCACGACAAGGCCAACGTGGTCCTGGTCCACGGTGAAGAAAAGGCCCAGACCACCCTTTCCGGCCTGATCAAGGAAAAGTTCGGTGTGACCCCGCTGGTGCCCGGCTATATGGAAGAGATGATCCTCGAAGGCCATCAGGTGGCCCAGACCGTCCAGCACGAGGCCCTGGCCCATCCCCGCATCAACTGGGACTTCCTCACCGGCGAAGTGGAACGCAAGTGGGGCATGTTCAAGGGCAAGCTGGCCGACGTGGAGCAGAGCCCCTGGGTCCAGCAGACCGAACTGCAGGACGCCCTGGCCAAGATGGATTACGCCCTGACCCGTCTCCTTTCCCGCATGTGACCGTCTTACGGGGCGCGGCCTTGGGGCCGCGCCCTTCCGCGCTTTACGGGATGCCCCGGCCGCCCATTGACGGAAGGGCCGCCCCGCAGGTAAAAGTCTTGTCCCTGCCCTGAGGGCACCCTTTGTACAGCCAACCGCCGTTCACCCACGGCACAGAAAATACAGGAAAAACCATGCGCATCATCTCCGGCAGACTGGGCGGCAGACGCATCAAGACCGTGGAGGGCGAAGGCTACCGCCCGGCCATGGGCAAAACGCGCGAATCCCTGTTCTCCATGCTCACCTCGCGGGGCGTGGTCTGGGAAGGGGCGCGCGTGCTCGACCTTTTCGCCGGCAGCGGCAGCCTGGCCTTCGAAGCCGTGAGCCGCGGCGCCGAGCTGGCCGTGCTGGTGGAGAATTCCGCCGTGGCCGCCCGCTGCCTGGCCGACAACATCCGCCAGCTGGGCGTGGAGGACTGCGTGCGCCTGATCCGCGACGACGTGCGCAAGACCCTGAACAACACGCCCATGGGCTGTTTCGACCTGGTCTTCCTGGACCCGCCCTACCGCAAGAACCTGCTCAACGCCACCCTGCAGGGCCTGCTCAAACGTAACTGGCTGGCGCCCGGCGCCCTCATCTGCGCCGAGATCGAAAAAGACGCCGTCGTGGCCGCTCCCGACAGTCTGGAACTGCTGGTGGAACGCCATTTTGGTCAAACCCGCATACTGATATGGACACTCGCATGAAACTGGCACTCTATCCCGGCACTTTCGACCCCCTGACCAACGGGCATCTGGCCCTCATCCGCCGCGGCCTGGCCGTCTTCGACCAGATCGTGGTGGCCGTGGCCGACAATACGCCCAAGTTCCCCCTCTTCTCCCAGGAAGAGCGCGTGGCCATGGCCCGCGAGGCCGTGGGCGACGACGACCGCATCCTGGTGGAACCCTTCACCGGCCTGACCGTGGAATATGCGGCCAAGCGCGGGGCCTGTGCCATCCTGCGCGGTCTGCGCGCCGTCTCGGACTTCGAATACGAATTCCAGCTGGCCCTCATGAACCGCCGCCTGCAGCGCGACATCCAGACCGTGTTCCTGATGACCGACTACCAGTGGCTGTTCATCAGCTCCACCATCGTCAAGGCCGCGGCCAGCCACGGCGCCGACATCGTGGGCCTGGTGCCCGAGAACGTGCGCCTGCGCCTGATGGAAAAGTACCAGCGCGGCGAAGTGCGTCAGGCCACCCCCTGCCTCTCCGCCCCCTACGGCGGCTTCCGCGTCAACAAATAAGATGGCCGCGTCCCTGCCCGTCATCTGTCTGGCCGGCCCCACGGGCTGCGGCAAGACCGCCGCGGCCCTGGCCCTGGCCGAAGCCCTGGGCGGCGAGGTCATCAACGCCGACTCCCGCCAGGTCTACAGCGATTTTCCGCTCATCACGGCCCAGCCCTCGCCCGAGGAACAGGCCTGCTGCCCGCATCATCTGTACGGCTTTCTGCCTACGGGGCAGAAGATCAGCGCCGGCCGCTGGGCCGACCAGGCCGTGGCCGAGGCAAAGGCCGTGCTGGCCCGGGGCCATGTGCCCCTGCTGGTGGGCGGCACCGGCCTGTACTTCCAGGGCCTGCTGCACGGCATCGCCGAGATACCGGCCATCGATCCGGCCATCACCGCCGCCCTCACGGCCCGGCTGGCCGAGGAGGGCCCGGCGGCCCTCCATGCCGAACTGGCCGCCAAAGATCCCGCCTACGCGGCCCGCATCCATCCCAATGACCGCCAGCGCATCGTGCGTGCCCTGGAAGTGCTGGCCGGCACCGGCCATACCTTCAGCTGGTGGCACGAGCACGGCATGCCCGAACCGCCCTGCGCCGGGCCCTTGCTGGTGCTGGACATGGAGCTGGATGCCCTGACGCCCCGCCTGGCCCGCCGCATCGACCTGATGCTGGAACAGGGGGCCCTGGACGAGGCCCGCGCCGCCCGGCGGCGCTGTGATGATGCCGCGGCCCCCGGCTGGTCCGGCATCGGCTGCGCCGAAGTGCTGGCCCATCTGCGCGGCGAGCTTTCCCTGGAGGAATGCCGCCGCCTCTGGCTGCACAACACCCGCGCCTATGCCAAGCGCCAGCGCACCTGGTTCCGGGCCCGCAGCGAGGCCCGCTTCTTCGCCCCGCAGGATCTGGACGGCCTGCTGGCGGCCGCCCGGCAGGCCTGCTGAACCGGGGCGGGCGGACGCCCGCTCTCCCCTCCCCAGCCGGCAGACAGATCACGGCACCATGCCCGGCACGGCCGCGGTATGGTGCTTTTTTCATGCCCGTACGGAGGTCCTTCCCCGCAGAGAGCAGGGCCCGGCCTCTGGAGCCCCCTTTTTGACGCGTGTCACAAGAGATTTCTCAAAATATTTCTTGACATCCCGCCCGTTCTCCCCTCCCGCCCGCTCCCGCCTTCTTTGCCTGATCCGTTCCCGAAACAGGGCCAGCCGCAAGGATTTTTCCCGCCGCGGTCCCCTTTTTCTCCAGCCCGGATGCCCCAATACCAGCGTACAAGTAAGCTTTTCTGCTCGCGACCTCCCCTTGACGTGGCCTTGTGCCTGCGATAACTTGCCACACATTATTGGTGTGTTTGGCTCATGAGAGCCGGAGGACGCCCGCGGCTCCACGCTGCGGGAGAATGGGGAAAAGTCTGTTTCAAAAGGACGAGCACATGAGGAACGGTAAAGCACTGCTTTTGGCGGCGGTGATTGCCTTGGCCGGCGTGGCCTGTCTGATGCTTCCCGAAGCCAACCGCGCTGTGGCGGTGGGTCTGGAAGAATCCGACGCGGAAATGCCTAATGCCACGGTTCTCTTTCCGGTCAGCGAAAAGCCCAATCCCAAGGGCGCCAGCATGACGCCGGTGACATTCAACCATCAGGCTCACGTCGACAAGATCGACGATTGCACGGCCTGTCATCACACGGGCGACATGGTGGCCTGTAGCACCTGTCATACCGTGGAAGGCAAAGCCGAGGGCAACTTCATCAACCTTGAGCGCGCCATGCACGCCACCAAGATTGCCCCGCGCAAGGATGGCGTCACGCCCAAGAGCTGTGTGAGCTGCCACGAAGAGCAGTACAAGGAACGCCGCGAATGCGCCGGCTGCCACGAGATCGTCACTCCCAAGCGTGACGACCAGTGGTGCGGCGTCTGCCACGTGGTCACCTCCAAGATGACCCCCGAACAGTACCAGCTGGGCGTGGCCGGCAAGCTGTCCGCCGAGGACCGCGTCGCCCTGGCCGAAGCCACCATCGCCGAACGCAAGCCCGTGGACTACCTGGCCCCCGAAGCCTGCCCCTACAAGGTGGAGATCGGCAGCCTGTCCGACAAGTTCGAGCCCAACCTCTTCAACCATCGTCGTCACGTCTCTTCGCTCATGAAGCGCATTGAAGGCGACAATCTGGCCAAGGCGTTCCACAGCGAACCCGAGATCCTGTGCGCCACCTGCCACCATCGCAGCCCCCTGTCGGCCACTCCGCCCAAGTGCGGCAGCTGCCACTCCGCCAAGATCGATCCCCGCGTGCCCGAGCGTCCCACGCTGAAGGCCGCGTATCATCTGCAGTGCATGGGTTGCCATGACGGCATGGACGTTGCCCGTCCCCTCGATACGTCCTGCGCGTCCTGCCACAAGCCGCGTGCGACCGAGAACGCCAACTAGCTGGAGAGTACGATTATGGATCGTAGAAAATTTCTGACCATCCTGGGCAGCGCTGGCGTCGCTTCCGCATTGGGCACGGCACAAGTGGCCAAGGCCGGCGGCACCCATATGTTCCCTTACTATGAAGACAGCTACGGCGTCCTGCACGATACCACCCGCTGCATCGGCTGCCGCAGCTGCGAAGAGGCTTGCAACAAGGTCAACAACCTGCCCAAGCCCGAAAAGCCCTTCACCGACCTTTCCGTCTGTGACAAGCATCGTCGTACCTCCGCCGATGCCTGGACGGTGGTCAACAAGTACGAAGTGGGCGGCAAGCCCGTGTTCCGCAAGCTGCAGTGCTTCCACTGCAACGACCCGGCCTGTGCCTCCGCCTGTTTCGCCAAATGCTTCCAGAAGCAGCCTGACGGCAGCGTGACCTACGACGGTTCCCAGTGCGTGGGCTGCCGTTACTGCATGATCGCCTGCCCCTTCTATGTGCCCGGCTTCGAATACGACGAGGCCTGGGATCCGTTGGTCCAGAAGTGCACCTTCTGCGAACCCCGCCTGAAGGAAGGCAAGCTGCCCGGCTGTGTGGAAGCCTGCCCCATGGACGCCCTGACCTTCGGCCGCCGTTCCGACCTCATCAAGATCGCCCGCAAGCGTATCGCCGAGAACCCCGGCAAATACGTGGACTACATCTATGGTGAATGGGACGCCGGCGGTACCGCCTGGATGGTCCTGGCTCCCAAGCCGACCCCGTCGGCCGTCAAGGCCGCCGGTACGGCCGATGCCGGCCATACCTTCAAGGAACTGGGTCTGGACACCCACCTGGGCAACCGTCCCATGGGTGAACTGACCTACGGCGCCCTGGGTGCCGTGCCCATGATCATCGCCTTCTGGCCCATCCTCTTCGGTGGCGCCTACGGCATGACCAAGCGTCGTGAGGCCATGAGCAAGGCCGCCCAGGAAAAGACCGTCCAGACCGCCAAGGAAGATGTGACGGCCGCCATGGACGCCGCTGTGCGCAGCATCGAGCAGAATCAGGGTCCCGTGGCCGCAGATGAGGCCCGCAAGGCCATGATCCAGGCCCTCAAGGCCCGTGAAGCTCAAAACGGCTGCGACGGCTGCTGCGGCTGCAAGCACGGGGAGGATAAGTAAATGTCCCAGCACCAAATCGTGATCCCCACCAAGGACAAACTGTTCAACCTTGGTGAGTTTTCCCTGCGTCGCCCCGGCAACATGATCACCGCGGTCATCCTGGTCGTGGGCTTCGTACTGACCTTCATCCGCTTCACCCAGGGTATCGGCTCCATCACCAACCTGTCCGATACCATGCCCTGGGGCATGTGGATCGGCTTCGACCTGCTCTGCGGCGTGTGTCTGGCCGCCGGTGGTTACTTCACCACCGTGGCCTGCTACGTCATGGGCATGAAGCACTTCCATTCGGCCGTGCGCCCCGCTGTGACCACCGCCTTCCTGGGCTACGCCTTCGTGGTGTTCGCCCTGCTGTATGACCTTGGTCACCCGCTGCGTCTGCCCTACATGTTCTTCTTCCCCGGCACTACCTCCGTTCTGTTCGAAGTGGGTCTGTGCGTGGCTACCTACCTGACCGTGCTGTTCATCGAATTCTCGGTGGCTCCCATGGAATGGCTGTCCTGCAAGTTCCCCTTCCTCAAGAAGTGGCGCAAGGTCGTGGTGCGCTGCACCATCATCCTGACCATCTTCGGCGTGTGCCTGTCCACCCTGCACCAGTCCTCGCTGGGCGCCCTCTACCTGATCGCCCCCGGCAAGCTGCATCCGCTGTGGTACTCCCCCTTCATGCCCATGTTCTTCTTCGTCAGCTCCATGGCTGCCGGTTGCTCCATGGTCATCTTTGAAGGCATGTGGGCCCACAAGGGCGTGCACCACTACATGGACGAGACCCACCTGCGCGAAGCTGACGAAGTGGTCTTCAGCTTCTCCAAGGCCGGTGCCTTCATCCTCTTCGGCTACTTCATGCTGAAGCTCATCGACATGCTGGTCCAGGCCAACCTGCCTTACCTCTGCACCGGTTACGGTCTGTGGTGGCTGGTGGAAATGCTGTTCTTCGTGCTGACGCCCGCCCTGCTGTATGCCAAGGGCTCTCGCGACCGCAACATCAAGCTCTGCCGCTTCGCTTCCGCCAACGCCGTGCTGGGTATCGTCCTGAACCGTTTCAACGTGTCCATGATCGCCTTCAACTATGCCCTGCCCGCTGACGAGCGCTACTTCCCCAGCATCTGGGAAGTGTGCATCTCCATCTTCGTGGTGACCCTGATCGTGACCGTGTACCGCTTCATCGTCTATCACATGCCGGTGCTGTACGAACACCCCGACTTCAAGGACGCCCACTAGGACAGGAGGAAAATCATGGAATTCCATACCTTTTACGACTACTTCCTCTACACCAAGAACTGGGCCTACGTCATGATGTTCGTGACCCTGCCCGTCTACGTCCTCTACTGGAACACCGTGCTGTTCCCCAAGAAGGGCCCCTGGCTCTTTGGTGACGACGACGAGCATTAGGCCGTACGCAAACCACACAAACCGAAAGGGCGGGGGTGACCCCGCCCTTTTTTCGTGCCCGCGCTCCGGCGCTCGCCCGGGGAGCATTGCTCGCCCGGGAGCATGTTCCATCCGCCGGGCATCCCTCCCTTCCCCGCCATCCCCTTGCGGCTGCCCCGCCGGGCTGCTATGCTGTCGCCTGTCCGTGATCCGTCCCTGCCGGGGCATCCGCGCCTGCACGGCCGGCGCCCATGCGGCACCGGGCACGGCGGACACCACATCCCGCCCCCAGCGGGCGCAACTCCTGTACCGAGGATAGTATGGACAAAGTGCTTGTCATGGGTATCGGCAACCTGCTCCTCACCGACGACGGTGTCGGCGTCCACGCCGCCCAGACCCTGGCCGGGGAATCCTGGCCCGAAAACGTCACCATCATGGAAGCGGGCACCTTCACCCAGGATGTCTTCTATCTGTTCAAGGGCTTTGCCCATGTGCTCATCCTGGACATCGTCCATGGCCATGCCGGACCCGGCACGGTCTATCATCTGACCGAGAACCAGCTGGTGGACAACGAGAAGCAGCGCCTCTCCATCCACGACATCGACCTGCTGGATTCCCTGCGCATGGCCGAGATGCTCCACGGCTCCCGCCCCAACCTCACCGTCATGGGCATGGAGCCCGCGGACTACACCTCCTGGAGCATGGAGCTTTCCCCCGTCGTGCAGGAACGCTTCCCCGCCTATCTGGACGAGGTCCGCAAGGAGATCCTGCGCCTGTCCCGCCAATACGCCGGGAACGATCCCGACAGTACCTGTTAACCATCGAGGAAGAGTCATGTGTCTTGCCATTCCGGCCCAGGTGGTCGAACTCCAGGAACAGGGCATGGCCCGCGTGCGTGTGGGCGAAAGCCAGACCTACCTTACCGCTTCCATGCTCCTGCTGCCCGAGCCGCCCAAGGTCGGTGATTACGTCATCGTCCACGCGGGCTTCGCCCTGCACAGCCTCACCCCTGAGCAGGCCCAGGAGAGCCTGGCGGCCCTGCGCGAGGTGGCCGAGGCCATCGAAGGGCAGAAACCCCTGTTCTGATCCGCAGCGACAGCAAAGGGCTTTCCCGTGGGAAAGCCCTTTTCATCATCCGGCAGCGGGGGGCCGGCCGTTCACCAGTACGCTCCCGCCCCCCTGTCCCCTCTCCGCCGTCCGCGGCTATTTCCGCCAGCTTTCCCTGTCTCCGGCGGGGCCTTTGGCCCACCCGGAAAAGCCCGCATCCGCATGTGCCGGGCAGCGGCCGTGTCCCCGGCTGCGTTTTCCGGCGGAAAAGCGCGTCAGGGCGGCCTTTCCTGCTGCCCTTTCCTTGACTTTACAAACGTATTTGCCGAAACTTAGGCGCTTTTTACATTGCCTGAGGAGCCAGCATGAGCGACTATAAAAAAACCCTGAATTTGCCCAAGACCGCCTTCCCCATGAAGGCCAATCTTGCCCAGCGCGAGCCCCAGCAGCTCAAGCAGTGGGAAGAAACCAAAGCCTGTGAAGCCATGATCGAGAACTGCACCGACAAGGGTGCGTTCGTCCTGCATGACGGCCCGCCGTATGCCAACGGTCATATCCACATGGGCACGGCCCTGAACAAGATCCTGAAGGATATCGTGGTCAAGTCGCGCAACATGCAGGGCTATCGCGCCCACTATGTGCCCGGCTGGGACTGCCACGGCCTGCCCATCGAGCACAAGGTGGAACAGGAACTGAAGGAAAAGAAAAAGACCCTGCCCGCCCACGTGGTGCGCAAGATGTGCCGCGACTACGCCGGCAAGTGGATCGACATCCAGCGCAAGGAGTTCAAGCGCCTGGGCGTGCTGGGCAACTGGGACGATCCCTACAAGAGCATGAACCCCGCCTATGAGGCCGCCACGGCCCACGAACTGGCCAAGTTCGTGGACAAGGGCGGTGTGGTGCGCGCCAAGAAGCCCATCTACTGGTGCTGCTCCTGCCATACGGCCCTGGCCGAAGCCGAAGTGGAATACGGCGACCATACCTCGCCCTCCATCTTCGTGCGCTTCGCCCTCAACGATGCCGCCCTGGCCCAGCGCATCCCCGGCGCCGATCCGTCCCGCGCCTATGTGGTCATCTGGACCACCACGCCCTGGACCCTGCCGGACAACATGGCCGTCTGCCTGCACCCCGAATTCACCTACGTGCTGGTGGAGACCGGCGGCTGCCAGTACCTGCTGGCCGAAGAGCTGCTGGAAGGCTGCGCCAAGTCCTTCGGCTGGGAAGACGTGACCGTGGTGGGCCGCGCCACCGGTCAGGAGCTGGAAGGCCTCATCGCCCGTCATCCCTTCTATGACCGCCAGTCCCCCCTGATCCTGGGCCGCCACGTGACCCTGGATGCCGGTACCGGCTGCGTCCACACCGCTCCCGGCCACGGCCGCGAGGACTACGAAGTGGGCCTGGCCTACAAGCTGGACGTCTACTCGCCCCTGGACGATGCGGGCCGCTTCCTGCCGTCCGTGGAATTTTTCGCCGGTCTCAACGTCTTTGAAGCCAACCCCAAGGTCATCGAAAAGCTGACCGAAGTGGGCGCCCTGCTCAAGACCGCCAAGATCAGCCACTCCTACCCGCACTGCTGGCGCTGCAAGCAGCCGGTCATCTTCCGTGCCACCACCCAGTGGTTCATCAGCATGGAAAAGAACGACCTGCGCAAGAAGGCCCTCAACGCCATCGACACCAAGGTGCAGTGGATCCCCGCCTGGGGCCGCGACCGCATCTACAACATGATCGAGTCCCGTCCCGACTGGTGCATCTCGCGCCAGCGTCAGTGGGGCGTGCCCATCATGGCCCTGCTCTGCAAGGACTGCGGCGAAGCCTGGAACGACGCCAAGTGGATGCACGAGATGGCCGATCGCTTCGCCAAGCACCCCACGGGCTGCGACTACTGGTATGAAGCGCCCCTGGAAGAGATCGTGCCCGAAGGCCTCAAGTGCCCCCACTGCGGTGGCCAGCACTGGGAAAAGGAAGACGACATCCTCGACGTGTGGTTCGACTCCGGTACCAGCTTCGCCGCCGTACTGGAGAGCCGCCCCGAGCTCTCCGCGCCTGCCGACCTGTATCTGGAAGGCTCGGACCAGCACCGCGGCTGGTTCCACAGCTCCCTGCTGGTGGCCGAAGGCACCCGTAACGATCCGCCCTACAAGGCCGTGCTGACCCACGGCTATGTGGTGGACGGCGACGGCCGCAAGATGTCCAAGTCCATCGGCAACGTCATCGCCCCCCAGGAACTCATCGACAAGTACGGCGCCGAGATCGTGCGCCTGTGGGTCTCCTCGGTGGAATACCGCGAAGACATCCGCATCTCGGAACAGATCCTGGGCCGACTGGTGGATGCCTACCGCCGTATCCGCAACACCTGCCGCTTCATCCTGGGCACCATCAACGACCTGACCCGCGCCGACCTGCTGCCCCTGGACCAGCTGCTGCCTCTGGACCGCTACGCGCTCCATGCCGCCGCCCAGGTGCATGACCGCGTGCAGGATGCCTACATGACCTACGACTTCCACAAGGTCTACCACACCCTGCACAACTATTGCGTGACCGACCTCTCGGCCGTGTATCTGGACATCCTCAAGGACCGTCTGTATTCCTCCGCTCCCGCCAGCAAGGAACGCCGCTCGGCCCAGACCGCCCTGTACCACCTGCTCTGCATGCTGGTGCGCGACATGGCCCCGGTGCTGTCCTTCACCGCCGAAGAGATCTTCCACCACCTGCCCAACGACCTGCGCGACGACGTGCCCACCGTCTTTGCCCTGCCGCCCGTGGACAGCAAGCCCTATCTGCTGGAAGACGGCGTGCGCGACGACTGGAACGTGCTGCTGGCCGTACGCGGCGCCGTGACCCGCGCCATCGAGCCCCTGCGTCGCGACAGCGTGGTGGGCCATTCGCTGGATACCAGCGTGACCCTTTATGTGGCCGACGAACTGCGTGAACGCCTGGAAGGCCTGCACACCGACCTGCGCGCCTTCTTCATCGTCTCGCAGCTGCATCTGGCGCCCCTGGCCGAAGCTCCGGCCGACGCCGTGCAGGACGCCGAAGTGGCCGGTCTGGCCGTGGGCGTGGCCAAGGCCGCCGGTGAAAAGTGCGAACGCTGCTGGATCTACAGCACCGAACTGGGCAGCGATCCCGCGCACCCCACCCTCTGCCCCCGCTGTGCCAAGGTCATGGCGGAACTGCCTGAGGCGTAATGCGCAAATATACGATCCTGGGCGGCTACGGCCTGCTGGCGCTGGTCCTTGACCAGCTGACCAAGTGGTGGGCCGTGGCCGCCATCGATCCCCTGCAGCCCGTGACGGTCATCCCCGGCCTGCTGGATCTGGTGCTGGTCCACAACCGGGGCGCTGCCTTCGGCTTTTTGAACCGTTCCGACATCCAGTGGCAGTTCTGGCTGTTCCTGGGCGCGACCGTGGTGGCCGCCGTGGCCATCGTGGCCCTGCTGCGCAGCTCCCGCTTCAATGCCTGGCTCAGTGCCGGGCTGGGGCTGGTGCTGGGGGGCGCACTGGGCAATCTGGTGGACCGCATCCGCTTCCGGGCGGTCATCGACTTTGTGGATGTCTATGTGGGGCAGTGGCACTGGCCCGCCTTCAACGTGGCGGACATGGCCATCTGCGTCGGCGCCTTCCTGGCCTGCATCGTCATCTGGCGCACCCCGGAAGCCCCGGAAAAGAGCAAGGAGAAAAAATCATGACCTTTGCCTGGTGGCACGTCCTGGTGGCCCTGATCCCCATCCTGCCCAACCTCTGGAGCATCTGGCATATCTGGAACCACCGCTTCTCATCCTTCCAGCAAAAGGCCATCTGGCTGGTCATCGCTGTTTTCCTGCCTGTGCTGGGGGGCCTGATCTATATTTTCGCCGGTCGCAAGCACGCCGGTGAAAAACTTTAAAACGGGAGACCAAGACTCTATGAACAGCAAACGTCTTCTTCCTCTGTGTGGCCTGATCTGCGCCACCGCCATGCTGGGCGCTTGCGTGGGTCAGGGCAGCAGCAACGCTGCCAACGAAAGCATGTATCTTGAGCAGCGCGTGCAGGAACACGATACCCTGCTGCGCCAGATGCAGCCTGCCCAGGCCGAAGTCTGGAACCAGGTGCAGGCCATGCGCCAGGAACTGAACACCCTCAAGGGCCTGGTGGACGACCTGAAGAACGTGGGCGGTGCCGCTGCCCTGGCTGAACGCGTGCGTGCCCATGATGCCGCCCTGCGCCAGGTGGAGACCAGCATGGCCCTCAACCTCAACCTGGGCGAGCCCATGGCCGCCGGTGGGGCCGCTCCGGCCCATGCCGCCGCGCCCCAGGCCAATGCGCCCCTGTTCCAGCCCCAGCAGAACCCCTATGCCGCGCCCGCCGCTGGTGCCGCTGCCGGTGCAGCAGCCGGTGCCGCCGCCGGTCTGGCTACCGGCCCTTACGGTGATGCCGCCGCTGCTCCTGCCGCCGCTCCGGCCGCTGCGGGCAGCACCTGGGGCCAGCCCACGCCCCAGCCCGAAGCCAAGCCCGCTGCGAAGAAGGACATCTCGCTGGCCCTGTATGACGCCGGCCTCAATGCCTTCCAGGCCCGCAAGTACGATGAGGCCCAGCGTTCTTTCGCCGACTTCATGAAGAACTATCCCACGCACAGCATGGCTCCCGACGCGCAGTACTATCTGGCCGAGTGCTACTTCCAGCGCAACCAGTTCCCTGACGCCGCCCTGGCCTACGACACGGTCATCACCAAGTTCTCCAAGAGCAACCGTACTCCGGGCGCTTACCTGAAGCAGGGCATCTGCTTCAGCAAGATGAACCAGAAGGCCGCCGCCAAGGCCCGCATGAACGAGCTCATCAAGAAGTACCCCAACTCGCCCGAAGCGGCCCGTGCCAAGAACTTCCTCAAGACCAACAAGTAAGGCACGCGCCTGACAGATATGAAAAAGCCGGTGGCCAAAGCCACCGGCTTTTTTTATGTCCGCCGTCCGGGGAAGCTCGCGAACGGTCGACCGCTCCGCTGCGGCTCTCCCGTCCGGGCAGGGATGCGGACAGACCATCGTGCCCCGCCGCCCCTCGCACAGAGCCCGCCGGGCAACTGCCCTGGCCGGGATGGCATGGCAGTATCCCGGGCCCCCAAAAGACGAAGGGCCCCGTTGCCGGGGCCCTGTCTGGTGCGTTTGGTGTGGAGGTTTATGGGTTTGAGGAGGGAATGAAGAAGAAAGGTTCGTTATGACGTCAAAGCTGTCTACTGGCCCAGTTCGTGGCGCAGCCAGCTCTTGATGGCGGGGGTGGGTTCGCTGATGCCGCGCCACTTGCCGTGCACGGATTCGTATTCGGACAGCAGGTGGTGGGGAAGCGGCATGGTGAACAGGTCTTCAGCGTTTTCGGAGTTGCGGCGCACCA
Source organism: Desulfovibrio sp. SGI.230 (assembly GCF_050313065.1). Taxonomy (NCBI): domain Bacteria; kingdom Pseudomonadati; phylum Thermodesulfobacteriota; class Desulfovibrionia; order Desulfovibrionales; family Desulfovibrionaceae; genus Desulfovibrio; species Desulfovibrio sp. SGI.230. The sequence goes on from NZ_JBNPKS010000003.1 coordinate 242,746, forward strand.
GGCGGATGACGGGTTCCTTGCCCCAGCTGTCCACCACAAAGTAGTGGGACACATCTTCCTTGGAGCGCACGGGCGGATATTCGGAGTGCCAGTCGTTATTGCCCCATTCGAGGTACATGGTCACGGCGTGTTCAGGGCTCAGGTTCCAGGAAATATCATAAAGAGCATAATCTTGCAGGCGGTTCATATACTCCTCCATGTGCTTTTTTTGAATAGTAATGATTCTTAATTAAAAAATCAATACCTAGCGCAAAAATAAGTAATATTTTTTTATTCTCAAATCATTCCAGCGTATTGGAAGATGAAGATTGGCGCAAAAAGCTGTTTTTCCGCGCCGTCCGCCCTTTATCCACGGGCTTGGGCCGTGTATGCTTGCTCCTGCGCCGGACCGATCCGGCACCGCAGACAAAGGAGTCAGTATGGACGTCAACAAGGTTTTGCAGGAACTCAAGGCCCGCCCCGGCTTCACCGACCATGTGGGCATGATGCTGGTACACAATGGCGTTGTCCGCGGCTGGTCGCGCAAGGATCATGCGCCGGTCAGCTCCATCACCGTCAGCCATGACCAGGCCAAGATGGACGCCATTTGTCATGAGATGGAGCAGCGCCCCGGCATCTTCGCCATCGTGGCCCAGGCCAATGGAGGGGAATTGCAGCCCGGTGACGACCTGCTCCTGCTGGTGGTGGCCGGTGACATCCGCGAGAACGTCAAAGCCACCTTTGCCGAGCTGCTGGACCGCATCAAGTCCGAAGCCGTCATCAAACAGGAACACGGCCCGGAAGCCTAGACCGGTGCCGTTCAGGGAGGAGCCCCTCTGCCCTGCTGCCGCATCCGCACGGAACCGCGGCCGCCCTTGCCCGCAAGGACGATGGTGACAGCGGCAGAAGCTTCGGATGCCCGTGGCTGCCCGTATCGCCCGCAGTTTCCTGCCTCAACAGGCAGGGCCTGCGGGCAAGCTTTTTTCAAGAAGAGGCCCCTGTCTTAACGGGGAAGCCCCTCCCTCCTGCTCTTCCCTTCCCCTTGGCCTTCCCCTTGATCTTCCCCGGCCCGGCTCTTCCCGCAGACAGGCAAGTCCGGCCCTGCCCAACGAAGATCCCGCTCCCGCTGGGCAGCCTGCTGCAGCTTTTCCCCACAGCCCTCCCCCGCCCCAGCTGGTCGCCAGACGCGCTTTCTCCTGTCCGTGAGGGCATTTTTCCCCCTCGGTGCATTGCCAAAGCCGTGTTTTGACCTTACTTCTACGGCATGCGCGACCGTTTGTGACGCCCGGCCCCCGGTGCCGGGCCCTTTCACGCACGGCCCGTCCGTTTTTTTCAGGATGCACACGGTCGCGCGCCTGCCCCGGGGCAGGCCATCCCGCCAAACGAGGAGAACGCATGTTCGGTTTCATTTTCAAAAAGATTTTCGGCAGCAAGAACGACCGCTACCTGCGCCGCCTGCGCCCCATCGTGGCGCGCATCAACGCGCTCGAACCCCAGATGCAGGAACTGGCCGACGAGGACTTCGCCCAGCGCATGGCGGAATACCGCCAGCAGGTGCAGGCCGGTGAACGCACCCTGGACGACCTTCTGCCCGAAGTCTTCGCCCTGGTCCGCGAAGCCTCCCGCCGTGTCATGGGCATGCGCCACTATGACGTGCAGCTGGTGGGCGGCATCGTGCTGCACCGCGGCAAGATCGCCGAAATGAAGACCGGTGAAGGCAAGACCCTGGTGGCCACCCTGCCCGTGGCCCTCAATGCCCTTTCCGGCAAGGGCGTGCATGTGGTGACCGTCAACGACTACCTGGCCACCCGCGACGCCCAGTGGATGGGCAAGCTCTACAACTTCCTGGGCCTTTCCGTGGGCGTCATCGTCAACGGTCTCGACGACCAGGCCCGCAAGGAAGCCTACGGCGCCGACATCACCTACGGTACCAACAACGAGTTCGGCTTCGACTACCTGCGCGACAACATGAAGTTCTACGCCACGCAGCTGGTGCAGCGCGGCCACAACTTCGCCATCGTGGACGAAGTGGACTCCATCCTCATCGACGAGGCCCGTACCCCGCTCATCATCTCCGGCGCTTCCGACGAAAGCGTGGGCATGTACCGCGCCATGGACCAGATCGTGCGCCAGCTGGGCCCCGAAGACTACACCGTGGACGAGAAGGCCCGCACCGCCATGCTCTCCGAGGAAGGCGTGGCCCACTGCGAAGCCCTGCTGCATGTGGACAACCTCTTCGACCCGGCCAACATCACCCAGCAGCACTGCATCCTGCAGGCCCTGAAGGCCCATCACGTCTTCAAGCGCGACGTGGACTACATCGTGCAGAACGACAAGGTGGTCATCGTGGACGAGTTCACGGGCCGCCTCATGGACGGCCGCCGCTATTCCGACGGTCTACACCAGGCCCTGGAAGCCAAGGAAAACGTCACCATCGCCGCCGAGAACCAGACCCTGGCCTCCATCACCTTCCAGAACTATTTCCGCATGTATGACAAGCTGGCGGGCATGACCGGTACGGCCGATACCGAAGCCGTGGAATTCCACCAGATCTACAATCTGGAAGTGGTCTCCATCCCGCCCAACAAGCCCATGCAGCGCAAGGACTACCCCGACCTCATCTACCGTACCCGCAAGGAAAAGTACGATGCCATCATCGAGGCCATCCGCGAGCTGTACGAAAAGGGCCAGCCCGTGCTGGTGGGCACCATCTCCATCGAGACCTCGGAAATGCTCTCCCAGCGCCTGAAAAAGCTCAACATCCCGCACAGCGTGCTCAACGCCAAGCAGCACGCCCGTGAAGCCGAGATCGTGGCCCAGGCCGGCCAGAAGGGCCATGTGACCATCGCCACCAACATGGCCGGCCGCGGTACGGACATCGTGCTGGGCGAAGGCGTGCTGGAACTGGGCGGCCTGCACATCCTGGGCACCGAACGCCACGAGAGCCGCCGTATCGACAACCAGCTGCGCGGCCGTTCCGGCCGTCAGGGCGACCCCGGTTCCTCCCGCTTCTACCTCTCGCTGGAAGACGACCTCATGCGCCTGTTCGGCTCCGACCGCATCAGCGGCCTCATGGAGAAGCTGGGCCTCAAGGATGGTGAAGCCATCGAGAACACCATGGTCACCCGCGCCGTGGAAAGCGCCCAGAAGCGCGTGGAAGCCCACCACTTCGAGATCCGCAAGACCCTGCTGGATTACGACAACGTCATGAACCAGCAGCGCGAGGTCATCTACACCCTGCGCCGCGACATGATGGTGGAAGAAGATCTGGAACCCGTGCTGAGCGAGTTCCGCAACGATATCCTGGACGATGCCTACACGCCGCTGGAGCAGGCCGATACCGATACGGCCATCGAGCTGCGCAAGGCCCTGCAGGCCCGTCTGGCCGACGTCTTCAACCTGGGCCGCGTGCTGGCGGCCGATGCTCCCGTGCCCGACCGTGCCGGCTGTGAGGAATGCATCCACCAGATCTTCCAGCAGCTGCGCGAAGAAGCCGGTCCCCTGTACCAGGACATCCTGCGCTACTTCCTGCTGGAAGAACTGGACCGCACCTGGAAGGAACATCTGCGCAACATGGACGCCCTGCGTGACGGTATCGGCCTGCGCGGTTACGGCCAGAAGGACCCCAAGCTGGAATACAAGCGTGAAGGCTTCGAGATGTTCCAGTCCATGCTCTTCCAGATCCGCGAAGGCGTGTTCCGCGCCCTGACCCGCGTGCATGTGCAGCCTGCCGAACCCGCCCCTGCCGAGGACGCCGTGGAAGAGGGCAATGCCCCGGCCGAAGCTCCGCAGCAGGAAGCCCCCAAGGCCAAGCCCACCCTGAGCCTGCGCCACAAGGAGAACGACGACCTGGCCTACTCCGGCAGCCAGACCACGGATGCCGGCAACCAGCCCGCCAAGGCCAAGCCCCGCGTGGGCCGCAACGATCCCTGCCCCTGCGGCAGCGGCAAGAAGTACAAAAAGTGCTGCGGCATGGGCAAAGTCTAGCCGCTCCTGACCATCACTGACGAAAAAAGCGGGACCCTCTCAAGAGGGCCCCGCTTTTTTGCATCCGCCGACAGTGGAAGATCTACGGCAGAGAGATACGGCCAGAATAACCAGAGGCACGGGAACGGGAAGGGCACAGCATGGCCGCGCAGGACGCTCCCGCCATGAAGACGCTACCCACCGAGCCCGTTGCACGTACGGGCCGCATGAGGCTCACGGAAAGAGGGGTGAGCCTCCTCAAGCCCCCCTTTGCCTTGGGCCTTTCAACGCAACTCTCCGTTGTATTCCAATGAAATAAAGGATACCAGCACACATCCCCAAAGAAGGATGCCCGCCGCATGAGCCAGCGCCCATCTGAAAAAGCGCGCTGGGGAAAGGATGGGGCTTGGGGAAAGGGAAAAAACTCGCGCGAGCAGCGACCGAAGGCGGCCGCAGGCCGTGCCCGTTAACGACGAAGGAGCGTTACGGGCATCGACAGCGGAGATGAGGGGTTTCCCTTCCCCCACAAACAAACTGCGGACAGGTCGCCACGCCCTAGCAGGGCAGGCCGCGCCGGGCGCGCATCTCGCGCAGCTCTTCCAGCACGCTGTAGGGCACGCGCAGGGAGCCGTAGCCCTTGCCCAGACGGATACGCGGCTTGTTGGTACCGTGATAGTCCGAGCCGCCGCTGACGCCCAGGCCGTAATGGCGGGCCAGCTCCAGGCAGCGCCGGGAAGCGGCCTCGGAATGTTCGCTGTGATAGGCCTCGATGGCCGTGAGCCCGCAGGGCAGGAGGCGTTCGATGAAGGCTTCCAGCCAGCCCTCGGGCAGCTTTTGCAGCATGGGGTGGGCCAGGCAGACCGTGGCCCCCAGAGAAGAGAGGACTTCCACGGCCTCTTCGGGCTGCAGGACTTCCTTGGGCAGGTAGGCGCGGCCGTAATAGCCCAGATATTCCTTGAAGGCCTCGCTGACGTCCTTCACGTAGCCCTTGCGGACCAGCACGGCAGCGATGTGCGGGCGCCCCACGCTCTCGCCGCGGGCCTCGTGCAGCACTTCGTCGAGCTCGATCTCCACGCCCAGGCCCTGGAGCTTTTCCACGATGCGGACGTTGCGCTCGCTGCGTTTGCGGCGCAGATACTGGAGCCTGTCCTGCAGGGGAGCCAGATCCCGGGGCAGCCACAGGCCGAGCACATGCATCTCGCCCAGCTCCGTACTGGTCGACAGTTCGCATCCACGCACGAATTCCAGCCCCAGGTCACGGGCTGCCGCCTCGGCTTCGTCCAGGCCGGAGACCGTATCATGATCGGTCACCGCCACCGCCGCCAGCCCCTGGATCTGGGCATTACGCACGAGCTGCCCGGGGCTGTCCGTTCCGTCAGAGGCCTGTGAATGCGTATGTAAATCAATGAATTGCATGCTTTCATCCCTGACAGTTATCTTTTTCTTTTCAAGTAAACTACGACTTTATGAAAAAAAAGCAAGCTGCGCACTCCCGTGGCAAGGTGCGCAGGGCCCGTCAGGTCACGCTTTCCCGCAGGTCGTCCCGGAAGCTTTGTCTTGAAGAACGGACGGCAAAAAGCTATGCTTTTGCCCTCGCAAAACAGGGGGCCGCTGTCCCCAAAGACAAGGAAACATCATGATGAACACACAGGAACTGCTGCAGATTCTGGCCTGCCCCCGCTGCATGGGCTCTCTGGAGCCCCTGCCCTCTGCCGAGCATCCCGAAGGCCTGGCCTGCCCGGCCTGCAACGTGGTCTATCCCGTGCGTGACGATATCCCCATCATGCTGGTGGACGCCGCTGTGGAGCGCGCCCGCTGGGATGAGGAACACAAAGGCTAGGGCCGTCCATGCGTCTGCTCATCGCTTCCGACCTGCACGGCTCGCTGGACAGCCTGCGCTTCCTCTGTGATACGGCCCAACGCCTGTCGCCCGACATGCTGGTGCTGCTGGGCGACCTGGTCTACCACGGTCCGCGCAACCCCCTGCCCGGCGGCTATGACACCCGCTCCGTGCTGGAAGAACTGGACCGCCTGAACCATCTGCCCTGCCCGGTCACGGCCGTACGCGGCAACTGCGACGCCGAAGTGGACATCATGCTCACGCCCTTCGCCGTTTCGGAAAATGCCTGGATAGAGGCCGACGCCCTGCGCATCTTCGCCAGCCACGGCCACCGTCTGCCGGAGAACCCGCCTCTGCCGGGTTTTGCCCCGGGCACGGTCATCCTGCGCGGCCATACCCACATCCCGCGCGGCGAGAGCCTGGACGGCCTGCACTTCTGGAACCCCGGCTCCCTCAGCCTGCCCAAGGGCGGATTCCCCCGCAGCTACGGCCTGTATGAGGACGGCTGCTTCCACGTCTATGACATGGAAGGCAAGGAACTGCTGCGCCACTGGCCCCGCCAGAACTGGCCCCATCAGGCGGGCCGATGAACACGGCCCCGCTCCAGCCCCTTTTCCTCCTGCGGCCCGGCATCCGGCTGGTGCTGGCTTCGGCCTCGCCGCGACGCCGCCAGTTCATGGATGAATGGGGCCTGCCCTATACCATCGTCCGTCCCACCGGGGTGGAACCGCGCCCCGAACACGGGGAAACGCCCGCCGCCTACGCCCTGCGTGCCGCTACGGCCAAAGCGCGGGCCGTGGCCGCCTCGGCGGATGCCGGGGCCGACGACCTGATCCTGGCCGCCGACACCGTGGTGGCCCTGGGCCACGACATCCTGGGCAAACCCGCTGACGATGCGGACGCCCTGGACATGCTGCGGCGCCTTTCCGGCCGCGAGCATGAGGTCATCACCGGCGTCTGCTGCCTTTTCCCCGACGGGAGCAGCGCGGGCTTTGCCGATACCAGCGCCGTCCGCTTCCATGCCTGGCCTGAAGACGTTCTCCGCGCCTATGTGCGCAGCGGCGAACCGGCCGACAAGGCCGGGGCCTACGCCATCCAGGGCCAGGGGGCCTTTCTGGTGGAAAGCGTACACGGTTCCTGGTCCACGGTGGTGGGCCTGCCGGTGAGCCGTCTTGCCGCCCTCCTGCTGGAGGGAGGCTGGATGCGCCCCGTGGACTGATCCTTGCGCCATCTCCATCCTGCTTTTCAGGGCGGTCTCGTCATGAGGCCGCCCTTTTCATTTTCCGGCCGCGCTGCCGGTCATTTTCTCTGCCGCCATGCATTTTTTACACAAAAAGCAGGCTCTCGTTCCGAATATGGAAAAAATTTTAAAAAAAATTTCATAAAAAATCGTTCCAGATTGGGATTTTTTTCACTATTCAGCATTCCCATGCATACCGGTGCCTGCTGCCGTTTTGTTGCACTCTGTTTCAGCTCCTTGTCCCTTTTTTCTCCACGATGACTGGTAGCACAAACAGTTTTCCGGCCCTTGACGCCCGTAAGAAATCACTTTACGCCGGTAGCATGGATGATTTTCCACTGTTGTTTGCAGTCTTAAGCTTATGGAGTTGCCATCATGTCCCAGGAACGGATTACCACTCTCTTAACCGAGAAGCGTAGCTACCTCCCCCCCGAGCACGGCAAGTCGTCCGCGTGGATCTGCGGTCAGGACGAAGCCGACGCCATCTGCCGGCGAGCTCTGGAAGACCCCAATGACTTCTGGGGTGCACGCGCATCGCAGCTGATCCACTGGTTCAAGCGCTGGGACAAGGTACTGGAGGCCGACGAAGCGCGGCACAAGTACAGATGGTTCACCGGCGCCAAGCTCAATGCCGCCTTCAACTGCATCGACCGCCACCTGATCTCCGGCCGCCGCAACAAGGCCGCCCTCATCTGGCAGGGCGAAAAGGAAATGGACGTGCGCTGCTTCACCTACCAGATGCTCTATACCGAGGTCTGCCGTGTGGCCCACGCCCTGAGCTCCCTGCACATCAACAAGGGTGACCGTGTGGCCCTGTACATGCCCATGATCCCCGAGCTGGTCATCGCCATGCTGGCCTGTGCCCGCATCGGCGCCATCCATACGGCCATCTTCTCCGGCTATGCCGAAGGCGGCGTGCGCAGCCGTATCCAGGGCTCCAAGGCCAAGGTCGTCATCACCGCCGATGCCGCCATCCGCGCCGGCAAGATCAAGCCCCTCAAGGCCAACCTGGACCCCATCCTGGAAAAGTGCCCCTCCGTGGCCCACGTGGTGGTGGTGAACCACGCCGACCTCTACGACGTGAAGATGACCCCCAACCGCGACATCTGGTGGCATGACCTCATCGAGGACTTCACCCTGGACGTGGACTTCCCCTGCGAGCCCATGGACGCCAACGACACGCTCTTCCTGCTGCATACCAGCGGCAGCACCGGCAAGCCTACGGGCATCATGCACTCCACGGGCGGCTACCTGACCTATGCGGCGCATACCACGCAATGGGTCTTCGACATGCGCGACGACGACGTCTACTGGTGCACGGCCGACATGGGCTGGATCACCGGCCATACCTACGGCGTGTACGGGCCGCTGGCCCTGGGCGCCACCGTGGTGATGTTCGAAGGCGTGCCCACATGGCCAAAGCCGGACCGCTACTGGCGCATCGTGGAAAAATTCCGCGTCAACATCCTCTACACGGCCCCCACGGTCATCCGTTCCCTCATGCGTCTGGGCGAAGCCTGGGCCGAACGCTATGACCTCCGCACCCTGCGCATCCTGGGCTCCGTGGGCGAACCCATCAACCCCGAAGCCTGGCACTGGTACCACAAGAACATCGGCGGCAGCGAGCTGCCCATCGTGGATACCTGGTGGCAGACCGAGACCGGCGGCGCCATGATCAGCCCCCTGCCCTACGCCACCAAGCTCAAGCCCGGCTCGGCCTCGCGGCCCCTGCCCGGCATCGACGCGGCCGTCATGGGCGGCAGCGCCACCCGTGACGAGGAAGACGGCGACGGCTCCACCCGCAGCGGCCATCTGGTCATCCGCAAGCCCTGGCCCGGCATGATGCAGGGCGTGTACAACGACGAAGAAAAGTACCAGTCCTACTTCTCGCGCTTCGGCTGCTATGAGTCCGGCGACGGCGCCGAAGTGGACGAGGACGGCTACTTCTGGATCCTGGGCCGCGTGGACGATTCCATCAACGTTTCCGGCCACCGTCTCTCCACCGCCGAGATCGAGGCCGTGCTGGCCTCCTGCCCCGAAGTGGCGGAAGCCGCCGTGGTGCCCATGCCCCATGCCCTCAAGGGAGAAGGCATCTACGCCTACGTCGTCACCCGTGACGAAGTGCCCTGGAGCGACGACGTGCGCAAAAAGCTGCGCGACACCGTGCGCCGCGACATCGGCGCCCTGGCCTCCCCCGAATACATCCAGTTCGTGGAAGCCATGCCCAAGACCTGCTCCGGCAAGGTCATCCGCCGCATGCTGCGCAAGATCGCGGGCAACGTCTATGACGACCTGGGCGATACCACGGCCCTGGCCAAGCCCGAAGTGCTCGACCACATCATCGTCGGTCACCGCAACCTGCTGCAGGGCCAGCACGAGACGGCCAACCTGCCCGACGAGGACCAGCCCAAGGAATAGGCTCTCCCCCGCTCCCTGATACGAAAAAAGACCACCCGCCGACGGGTGGTCTTTTTTTGTCCGCAGCCTCCTGCGGGCTCCTTTCCCTTGCGGAGCGGCCGGCCCCCCAGGCCGCAACGACCGCCCCCAAGGTTCAGGAATCGTTGCCGCGTCCCTCCGCACGCGTCTCCCGCAGCATGCGCCAGAACTGGCGGCATTCCTCGGGATAGGAAGCCATCAGGAAACACAGGGCCAGGACCACCAGAGCCAGCAGACACAGGGCCAGGCAGACGATCTGGGCCAGGGCCAGCAGGGCGACCAGGGCCGCCAGCAGGCCCGTTCCCCAGACCGCCAGCCGCCGGATACCCGTGGCCAGCAGGGCTTTCCACCGGGGGACGGCCGCCCCCGAAGCAGCGGGCAAAGCCGCATTCCCGTCGGAAGGACGCTCCATGTGACGATCCTTACAGGGCCTTGCGGCGCTTCCAGACGTGGTCGGCCAGCAGGGCGCTGAACACGGCGCCGGTCAGCACATGGGCCGTTTTGTTGCCGGCAAAGCCCAGCACCACCGATGCCCCCAGCGCACCGAGCATGATGCGCATGGCCAGTTTGCGCCCGCTGAGCTTTTTGGTCGCGGGCCGTGCGGGGACAGCCAGGTCCCCTGTAGCGAGACAGGCTTCTTCCATAAGATCACTCCTGGGGTAACAGGTTAAAATGAAAAGATAAAAAATTTTACATACAGGTCAAAAGAAAAATGAAAGTGATTTTCTTTTTTCTTGACACTCATCCTAGTTTACGCCATGCTTCTTTGCAAGCCCGGAGTAGCGGTTCGACATGCCGGATCAGCCGCCCCCCAAGCCCGGTCGGGATCGTCCCGGCCGGATCGCACTGCGCAGGTATGCCGGTCCCTGCTCCGGGCCCGTACCAGCAAAGGAGAAGATCATGAGCGACATCATCAGCCTTCGTCAGATGCAGATCGGCCAGAGCGGCAGGATCGCCACGGTGGAAGCCCTTGGAGAAATGGGCCGCCGCATCCGGGACATGGGCCTGATCCCCGGGACCACCGTTTCCGTCGTGGGCCGCGCGCCCCTCAAAGACCCCGTTGCGCTGCGCCTTTCCGGCGTGACCGTCACCCTGCGCAACAGCGAAGCCGACCACATCACCGTCGACGTCTCCAACTAGCCCCTCTCTTCTCCCAATCGTGCGTTTTTTGCTGTCCGGGCCGTGCCAGAACATGGCCCGGATGGCCCTCTGTATCCTTTTACCTGTGCAAACGGAGGCACAAGCATGAACAACGGTCTGAAATACGGTCTCTTTTTCCTGGGTGGTCTGGCGCTGGGCGTCGTGGGCACCGTTGCCGTCACCCGCGGCAAGCTCGATCTCAAACCCCTGGCCACCGATCTGGTGAGCCGCGGCATGGACATGAAAGACGCCATCATGAGCAAGGTGGAAGCCGTCAAGGAAGATATGGAAGATCTGGCCGCCGAAGCCCGTCAGGCCGCTGACAAGCGCAAGGCCGAAGCTGCCGATCCTCAGGCCTAATGAGGGCACGCGCATGCGCTTTTTTCTGGTTCATGAACTGAGCTGCTCCAACGGGGCCGGACGGCTGCGTGCGCGTGCCTGCCGCCCCATGACACAGGTGCAGGCCGAGATCCTGGCCGATACTCTGGATGCCATCGACGGCGTGGAAGGCGTGCGGGTCAATCCCCGCGTGCCCAGCGTCCTCGTGCTCTACCGGCATGCGCAGGCCCGGCAGGACGTGCTCCGCTCCCTGGCTGCCCAGGACGCCGGTGCCCTCAATGACGGCAGCGTCCTGGCCACCCTGACCCAGGAGCTGGAAAGCAGCCTCGAACGGCACGCTTCCGGCAGCCGCCTGCCGGCCCATGATGAGGACGAGATGGGGGCCCACGGTTTCGGCCCCCTGATGCGCTTCCTCTTCGTCCGTCCTTTCCTGCCGTTCAAGCTGCGTGTGGCCAGCAGTGTCATGGGAGCCCTTCCCTTTTTGCGAAAGGGCCTCGCCTCGCTCCTCCAGGGCAAGCTCAATGTCGACGTACTGGATGCCGCGGCCATCGGTGTTTCCCTGCTGCGGCGCGACTTCCGTACCGTCACCGTGCTGACCCTGCTGCTGGGACTGGGCGAGGCCCTGGAATACTGGACGCGCCGCCGCTCCATGGACAGCCTGACCGAGAGCCTGGCGCTCAACGTGGATACCGTCTGGGTACTGGCCGATGGTGTGGAGACCAGCGTCCCGCTCTCCGATGTGCGTGAAGGCGATCTGGTCGTGGTCCGCGACGGCGGCTCCATCCCTGTGGACGGTATCGTCGAGGACGGCGAGGCCGTGGTCAACCAGGCCAGCATGACCGGCGAGCCCTTGGGCGTGGCCCGCAGCAAGGGCGCTGCCGTCTACTCGGGCACGGTGGTGGAGCAGGGACATCTCGTCATCCGCGCCACCCATGTGGGCGACGGCACCCGCCTCAAGCAGGTGGTGCGCTTCATCGAAGAGTCCGAGGCCCTCAAGGCCGGCATCCAGGGCAAATTCGAACGCATGGCCGACATGGCCGTGCCCTTCACCTTCGCCCTGGCGGGCCTTGTGTGGCTCATCACCCGCAACCCCATGCAGGCGGCTTCCGTGCTGCTGGTGGACTACTCCTGCGCCCTGCGTCTTGCCACCCCGCTGGCCGTGCTGGCCGCCATGCGCGAAGGCGCGCGTCACGGCGTGGTCATCAAGGGCGGCCGTTTCCTGGAGGCCCTTTCCGAAGCCGATACCGTGGTCTTCGACAAAACGGGCACCCTCACCAACGCCAGCCCCCATGTGGTGGAGGTCATCCCCGCCGCCGGTCATGACCGGGACGAGGTCCTGCGCCTTGCGGCCTGCCTTGAGGAGCACTTCCCCCATCCTGTGGCCCGCGCCGTTGTCCGCTGCGCGCAGGAAGAAGGCCTGCAGCATGAGGAAGAGCACGCCCAGGTGGAATATGTGGTGGCCCACGGCATCGCCTCCACCCTGTACGGCAAGGCCGTGCGTGTGGGCAGCCGCCACTACATCGAATGCGACGAAGGCATCGACCTTTCGCCCCTGGAGGCGGAGATCGACGCCCAGGCCCGGATGGGACGCTCGCTGCTCTATCTGGCCATCGACGGCAAGCTGGCCGGGTTCCTGGCCATCGAGGACCCCCTGCGTCCCGAATGCCCGCAGGTCCTCAAGCAGCTCGAAGAGCTGGGCTTCCGCCGCATCCTCATGCTCACCGGCGACGACGAGCGTACCGCCCGTGCCGTGGCCGGCAAGCTGGGCCTCAAGGAATACCGTTCGCAGGTCCTGCCCGCCGACAAGGCAGACGTCATCGCCGACCTCACCGCCCAGGGCTGCAAGGTCCTCATGGTGGGCGACGGCATCAACGACGCTCCTGCCCTGTCCGCCTCCCATGTGGGCGTGGCCATGTGCGACGGCGCCGACCTGGCCCGCGAAGTGGCCAATGTGCTGCTCACCCGGCCGGACCTCAGCGGGCTCATCACGGCCCGGCTGCTGGGCAGGGCCACCCTGCGGCGCATCCACATCAACTTTGCGGCCACCATGCTGCTCAACAGCATGTTCCTGGCCGGGGGCCTGTTCATGATCCTGACGCCCGGCGTCTCGGCTCTGTTGCATAACCTGACGACCCTGGGCGTGACCCTCAATGCCATGCGGCCGCATCTGCCCGGTCGCCACGCCCGTCAGCTGGAGGCCGCCTGATGCTCGACAGCCTGCGCTTCGTGAAATATGTCCGCAGCTTCATGGACGGACGCGTGCGCGTCCGGCACCCTGCCCTGCGTGACGCCGCCATCGCCGGCAAGGCCCGCGCCGCCCTCCTGCGTGTGGACGGTGTGCGGGACATAGAGCTCAACCCCCTGAGCGGTTCGGCCCTCATCCTGTATGACAGCACCCGGCTGTCGCAGGACAGGCTCATCGAGACCGGCTGCCGCTGGGCCGACTGGCTGGACAAAGCCGCACGCGGCCAGGCAGGCGAGATGCCGCCCTTGTAGGAATGACAGACACTCCGGGGGAGAGACTCTTTGCAAACAAAAGCTCTCTCCCCCGGGCCCCTCTCCCCAAAAACTTTCAGGTACGGGCACAGGTCCCCGTCGCTGCCTCGTAGTTAGGGACATCCCGGCCTGACGGGGGCCCCATCCAGATCGCTTCCTCCCTTGGAGCCCCCGTAAAAAAAGGACGCCGCCATGGCGTCCTTTTTTCATAATGCGCGGTGGGGAAGCGATCCCCTTACGGTGGGGGAAAGAGACTTCCCTCCCGGGAAACTCCCTCCCTGAGCTTAACCGTTTTGCTGCAGCCAGCCGTCCAGCACGGCCAGGTTCTCGGCAAAGTTGGCGCGGCCGTAGCCCATGCGCACATAGGGCGCGTCCATGTCATAGACATTGCCGGGCAGGAGCAGCACACCGGCCGACTGGGCCAGGTGTTCGCAAAAAGCCAGTGCGGAACCGAAGCGGGCCACGAAGTCCGGCCTCAGGCCATGGAAAGCGATGGGACCGGCCTGGGGCGGATTGTGGAGGAACACGTGGTCGTAACGGGCAAAGAAGTCGGCGGCGATCCGGCGATTACGGGCGATGATCTCCCGGTTGCGGGCCAGGACGGCCGGGCCGTGCTTCAGCGCGATGCGGGCCAGGGCTTCGGAAGGCGTGGGGCAGCAGATGCTGAGATAATTCTTGTAGCGGCTCAGGGCGCCGATGGCGTCCCGTTCCTGCGAGGCGATCCAGCCCACACGCAGGCCGGGCAGGCCGTATGCCTTGGAGAGCACGCCCACGGAAAAGGCCCGTTCGTAGATGTCGCAAAAGGCCGGGGGCACGGCATCCGGCGCTTCCAGGCCCCGGTAGACCTCATCGGCCAGGATGCGCAGGCCGTGGCGGCGGGCCAGCTCGCAGATGCGCTGCCGCTCGTCGGCGGACAGGGCGTAGCCGGTGGGATTGTTGGGCGTGTTCAGCACCAGCAGACGCGTCTTGGGCGTGATGAGCCGCTCCAGCTCGTCAAGGTCGCAGTACCAGCCGTCCTCGCCCTGATGCAGGGGCCAGAGGGAGAGCTCGCAGCCCGCGGCCCGCGCCACCTCGTACAGGGACTGGTAGGTGGGGAACTGGCAGATCACATGCTCGCCCGGCTCCACCAGCACGTTGAGCGCCCCGAAGATGGCCTCCTGCGCGCCCACGTGCAGCAGCACGTTTTCCGGACCGCACTGCGTGTACAGGCCGGAGACCGCCTCCCGCAGGGCCGGAGCACCGTCGTTCTCGCTGTAGCCCAGCCAGGTGTCCAGAAAGCCTTCCTGTGCGCCCGGCTCCAGAGCCAGCAACTCGCGGATGCTCAGGGACTCGCAGTCCGACTGCGCCAGCAGATACGGCGCGCTGAATTCATACCGTCCAAAAAAGATCTCCAGTCCGAAGTCCCTGATTTTCATGTTCCCTCCACAGGCTGTCTCTTTGGCGACACTGTCGCCGTCCCAGCATAGGAGCCCCCATGCGGGCCGTCAATCCGCGGAGTGAAAATGAAGGACTTGCGGAGGCAGAAACAGGGCGCAGAAAAAGCTCCTGTCCGGATCAGGAGGACAGGAGCCCTCCGGACAGGGAATCATCAAGGGAGGTGGGGCCTTCCACAGCGCCGCCCTTTCCGTACAAAACACGCCGGCAGGAAGGCCGCAAGGATGACGGCCGCAAGGGCCATGCCCCCGGAAGGCCGCGACATGGCCCGGCCCCCCTCCTGCGGAAAGACAGTCCCTAGCCCTGACGGCAAAGCGCCGTCAGCAGGGCCGCCTTGCGTTCGCCGTAGCGCAGCCGCCACCAGCGCCGGCGCCAGCGCAGACGGGCCCGGTCGAGGCAGAGGTAGACCACGGGCGTGGTGTACAGGGTGAGCAGCTGGCTCACCAGCAGGCCGCCCACGATGGTGATGCCCAGGGGCTGGCGGATCTCGGCGCCGTCGCCCTGCCCCAGGGCCAGCGGTACGGCCCCCAGGATGGCGGCGGCCGTGGTCATCATGATGGGACGGAAGCGCAGGCGGCAGGCCTCGTGGATGGCCTCGCGCGGGGGCAGGTTGCGGGTGCGCGCGGCCTCGATGGCAAAGTCGATCATCATGATGGCGTTCTTTTTGACGATGCCGCAAAGCAGCAGCACGCCGATGAGGGCGATGACGCTGAACTCCATGCCGCAGGCCCGCAGGGCCAGCAGGGCCCCGATGCCCGCCGACGGCAGGGTGGAGAGGATGGTCAGCGGATGGATGAGGCTCTCGTAAAGCACGCCCAGCACGATATAGAGCGCGGCCAGGGCCGCCAGGATGAGCAGCACCTGCTCCCTGACCGTATCGCTGTACATCTTGGCCGTGCCCTGGAAGCTGCCCACGATGGTGGACGGCATGCCGATGCGCACGCGCGCCTCGTCGATGGCCGCCTGCGCCTGTGAAAGGGACGCGCCCTCCGCCAGGTTGAAGGACAGGGTCACGGCCGCGAACTGGCCCTGATGGGCCACGGAAAGGGGCGCGAAGGCCGGTGAGACCTCGGCCACGCCCAGCAGAGGCACGGCCCCGTCCTTGCCCGGCAGCCAGACCTTGCCCAGCGAATCCTCGCCTTCCAGCCAGGGCAGGGCATATTCCAGCACTACGCGGTACTGGTTCTTTTCCTCATAGATGGTGCTGACCTGACGCTGGCCGAAGGCATTGCTCAGGGCCGCGTCCACGTCCTTCATGGTCAGGCCCAGCCGGGCCAGAGCGTCACGGTTGATGGTCAGCAGGGTCTGCAGGCCCCGTTCCTCGATGTCGCTGTCCACGTCCTTGAGGATGCGGATGCCCGCGAACTCCTGCTGCAAACGCCGTCCCCAGCGGCGCAGGCTGTCCAGGTCGTCGGCCTGCAAGGTGTACTGGTACTGGGAGCGGGAGCTGCGCCCGCCCATCATGATGTCCTGCGCGGCCTGCAAAAAGATCTGGAGCCCCGGTTCCGAGGACATCTTGCCGCGCAGACGGCCGATGACCTGCTGGGCGCTGATGCCGCGTTCCTCCAGCGGCTTGAGGGAGATGAACACGCCCCCGCCGCCGCGGCCGCCCGAGATGTGGGCCGAGACCTGGTCCACGGCCGGATCGGCGCTGAGGATGCGCACCAGCCGGGCCAGCTTGACTTCCATGTCCTGAAACGAGGCGCTCTGATCAGCGCGGATGCCGCCCATGATGACGCCCGTATCCTGCTGGGGAAAGAAACCCTTGGGCACCACGACGTACATCCAGACATTGGCCGCCACCACCAGCAGGAGCGCGGTCAGGGTCAGCTTCCAGTGATCCAGCACCACATAGAGGCTGCGGGAATAGCCCTCCTGCATGGCGGACAGGAAGCGGCCCCACAACCGTCCCACATGGGTGAATATCCCCTGCCGTCCGCCCTCTTCCGCCCGCAGGCGGGCACTGCGGCGGGCGAGCTCTTCATCGAAAGGCCGCAGCAACGTGGCGCACATCATGGGCGTGGTGGTCAGGGAGACCACCATGGAGACCAGCACGGCCGTGGCCAGCACCACGGAGAACTCGCGGAACAGGCGTCCCACCACGCCGCCCATGAACAGGATGGGGATGAAGACCGCCACCAGCGACAGGGAAATGGAGATGACCGTAAAGCCCACCTCGCGCGCACCGCGCAGGGCGGCCCGCAGGGGCTTTTCGCCCATCTCCAGACGGCGCACGATGTTCTCCAGCACCACGATGGCGTCGTCCACCACAAAGCCCGTGGCCACGGTCAGGGCCATGAGCGAAAGGTTGTCCAGCGTGTAGCCGCACAGATACATGACCCCGAAGGTGCCGATGAGCGATACCGGCGCGGCCACGGCCGGGATGCTGGTGGCGCGGCCGTTGCGCAAAAAGAGGAAGACCACCAGCACCACCAGGGCCATGGACAGCAGCAGGCTCTTCTCCACCTCGTGCAGCGAGGCCCGGATGGTCTGGGAGCGGTCCATGCGCACGGAAAGATCCGCGCTTTCGGGCAGCCAGGAGCGCAGCTGCGGGATCATGGCCTTCACCCTGTCCACGGTCTCGATGATGTTGGCCCCGGGCGAACGGAACACGATGAGCAGGATGGAGGGCTTGCCGTTGGAAAGGGCCATCTGGCGGATGTCCTGGCTGGAATCCGTCACCGTGGCCACGTCGCCCAGACGGATGACGACACCGCCGCGCTCGGCCACGATGACCTTGCGGTACTGGGCAGCGGTGCGCAGCTGGTCGCTGGCCACCACGGTCCAGGAGGTGCTTTCGTTCTCCAGATGCCCCTTGGGCAAAAAGGCATTGGCCCCGGCCAGGGCCGCACACACGTCTTCCATGCTCAGGCCCGTGCGGTGCAGGGCATCGGGCGAGATGTCCACGCGCACGGCAGGCAGGGCGCCGCCGCCCACGGTCACTTCGCCCACCCCGGCGATCTGGCTGATCTTCTGGGCCAGCACCGTGGACGCGGCATCGTAGAGCTGGGTGCGGCTCAGGACGTCCGAGGTGACGGACAGGATGAGGATGGGCGCGCCCGACGGGTTCACCTTGCGGTAGGTGGGGTTGGACGGCATGGTGGGCAGGGTGGAACGGGCGGCGTTGATGGCCGCCTGCACGTCACGGGCCGCGCCGTTGATGTCCCTGTCCAGGTCGAACTGGAGGATGACGCGCGTGGAGCCCAGGCTGCTGCTGGAGGTCATCTCGGTCACCCCGGCGATGCGGCCCAGGGCCCGTTCCAGCGGCGTGGCCACGGTGGAGGCCATGGTCTCGGGGCTGGCCCCGGGCATGTTGGCCTGCACCCTGACCACGGGGAAGTCCACTTCGGGCAGGGGCGCCACGGGCAGCAGGAAAAAAGCCACCATGCCCGCCAGGGTCACGGCGATGGTCAGCAGCGTGGTGGCCACGGGCCGGCGGATGAAGGGCGCGGAAAGGTTCAGGGGGATGAATTCCGGCCCGAAGCGCTTGCGCCGTTCCCCGGCCAGAGCCAGATCCTGCCCTTCATGGGCGTGGCGGCTCTCCCGGCCGGATGCGGCGGCCCGGGGCGTCTCCTCAGGCCTGCTCATGACCGGCCTCCCCGCCACGGCGGCCCAACTTCTCGGCCAGACGCGCGAACCAGATATAGATGACAGGCGTGGTGAACAGGGTCAGCACCTGGCTGACGATGAGGCCGCCCACCATGGTCACGCCCAGCGGACGGCGCAGTTCCGCGCCCATGCCCCAGCCGATCATCAGCGGCAGGGCCCCCAGCAGGGCCGCCATGGTGGTCATGAGGATGGGCCGCAGACGCAGCAGACAGGCTTGCCGGATGGCGGCCTGCGGATCCTTGCCTTCCTGCCGTTCGGCCTCCAGGGCAAAGTCGATCATCATGATGGCGTTCTTTTTGACGATGCCGATGAGCAGGATGATGCCGATGATGCCCACCACGCCCAGTTCCATGCCGCAGAGCATGAGGGCCAGCGTGGCGCCGATGCCCGCCGACGGCAGGGTGGACAGGATGGTCACGGGATGGATGTAGCTTTCGTAGAGCACGCCCAGCACGATGTACATGGTGACCACGGCGGCCAGCAGCAGCCAGACCTGATTGTCCGTGGACGAGGCAAAGGCATGGGCCGCTCCTTGGAACTGGCAGCGCAGGGACGAAGGCAGCTCCAGGGAAGCAAGGGTCTCCTCCACCGCACTCACGGCCGCCCCCAGGGAGGAGCCTTCGGCCACGTTGAAGGAGATGGTGGCCACCGGGAACTGGCCCTGCCGCATGGTGGCAGGGCGCGCGGAGCGTTCTTCCATGCGCACCAGGGCCGAAAGCGGGATGGGCTTGCCCTCGCTGCCCTTGACGTAGATCTTTTCGATGTCGTCCGGGCCGCGCCGGAATTGCGGGGCGCTTTCCAGCACCACCTTGTACTGGTTTGTCTGGGTGAAGATGGTGGAGATCAGGCGCTGCCCCAGCGCGTCATAAAGGGCATTGTCGATGACGTCCATGCTCACGCCCAGACGGCTGGCCGCATCGCGGTCGATGTCCAGCCAGAGCATGCGGCCCCGGCCCAGCAGGTCGCTGGTCACATGGCTCAGCTCCGGCCGCGCCCGCAACGTCGCCAGGATGTCCGGGATGCGCCCTTCCAGCTGGGCGTCGCTGAGGGCCTCCACCGAAAGCTGGTACTGGGTGCGCGAGACGCGGTCCTCCACGGTCAGGTCCTGCACGGGCTGCAGGAACAGATCCATGCCCGGCAGGCTGTCGGCCCGTTCCATGAGGCGCCGGGCGATGGCCGGGGCGCGGTGGTCGCGCTCTTCCAGCGGCTTGAGGTCGATGGTCAGGCGCGAGGTGGCCAGACTGGGGTTGATGCCGTCCACGCCCACGAAGAACGCCACCCGGGCCACGGCCGGATCGGCCAGCAGCACGTCGGAAAGTTCTTTCTGGCGCCGGGCCATGGCCGCAAACGAGGTATCCTGCGGGAATTCCGCGATGCCCTGGATGACGCCCGTGTCCTGCGTGGGGAAAAAGCCCTTGGGCACCAGCGCGTACATGGCCACGCTCAGCAGCAGGGTCCCCACGGCCACGGCCAGGGTCAGGCGCTGGTGGGCCAGCACCCAGTCCAGCTTGCCTTCATACCAGCGCAGCAGGGCCGGGAAGAAATTGCCCTCCCCTTCCTTGTGCCGCTCCGGCCGCAGCATGACCGCGCAGAGCATGGGCGTCAGGGACAGGGAGATGACGGCCGAGATGAGGATGGTCACGGCCAGCGTGACCGCGAACTCGCGGAACAGGCGCCCGGCCACGTCGCCCATGAACAGCAACGGGATGAGCACGGCCACCAGCGACAGGGTCAGGGAGATGATGGTGAAACCGATCTGCCCGGCCCCCACGAGGGCGGCCTGCAGGGGCTTGTAGCCGTTTTCCAGATAGCGGCTGATGTTCTCGATGACCACGATGGCGTCGTCCACCACGAAACCGGAGGCGATGACCAGGGCCATGAGGGTCAGGTTGTTGAGCGAGAAACCCGCCAGATACATGACGCCCAGCGAGCCCACCAGCGACAGGGGCACGGCCAGGGCCGGGATGATGGTGGCCTGCACGTTGCGCAGGAAGATCCAGATGACGGCGATGACCAGGACCACGGCCAGCACCAGTTCCAGCTGCACGTCGTGCACCGTGGCCCGGATGGTGGTGGTGCGGTCCGTCACCACCTGCACCCGCACATGCCCGGGCAGGGCCTGCTGCAGCTGCGGCAGCAAACGGGTGATGCTGTCGGCCACGGTGATGACGTTGGCGCCGGGCTGGCGCTGGATGGAGAGGACGATGGCCGGGCGGAAGCCCTGCTCCCCGTCGGCCACATAGGCGGCCAGACGGGCGTTCTCCGCGCCCTCCTCCACGGTGGCCACATCTTCCAGACGCAGGGGCGCGCCGTTGCTGTAGCCGATGATGGTCCGCGCGTATTCCTCGGCCGAGGCCAGCTGGTCGTTGGCGTCGATGGTGCTGGTGCGCTGGGGCCCGTCAAAGCTGCCCTTGGCGTCGTTGACGTTGGCCGAAGCGATGGCCGAGCGCACGTCGGCCATGGTCAGCCCGGCCGAGGCCAGGGCCGAGGGATTGACCTGCACCCGCACCGCGGGCCGCTGCCCGCCCGACAGGGTCACCAGGCCCACGCCGGTGATCTGCGAAATCTTCTGCGCCAGCCGGGTGTCCACCAGGTCTTCCAGCCGGGTCAGGGGCATGGCGTCACTGTAGACCGCCAGCGTCATGATGGCCGGGTCAGCCGGGTTGACCTTGTTGTAGACCGGCGGGTTGGGCAGATCAGATGGCAGCAGGTTGTCCGCCGCGTTGATGGCGGCCTGCACCTCCTGCTCGGCCACGTCCAGCGGCACGGAAAGGTCGAACTGCAAGGTGATGACCGAAGCCCCGGCCGAAGACAGGGAGGTCATCTGCACAAGGCCCGACATGGTGCCCAGTTGCCGTTCCAGCGGCGAGGTGACCACCGCGGCCATGACCTCGGAGGACGCGCCGGGGTACAGGGTCTGCACCTGGATGGTGGGGTAGTCGATCTGCGGCAGGGCCGCCATGGGCAGATAATGATAGGCCAGCAGCCCGGAAAGGAGCAGGGCCACCATCAGCAGCGAGGTGGCGATGGGCCGGAGGATGAAGATGCGGGAAATGTTCATGGAGCTGCTCGTCTGTCTTCTGGAAACGGCGACGGGACCGTCAGCGGGAAACGGCGGTCCCCTGCCCTGCGAAAGGACGGGAGGCCGGGAAAGGAAGGGGGAAAGGGCCTGCCGCTGCCCCAGGGGGCAGGAGCACGGCAGCGCCAACACCGCCCCCGGCAGGAGCACGGCAAGGGAAGGGATGCCCGGCGGCCCCTGCACCGCGCTTTCACCGCATGACCTTTTTGCCAAGGGGCGGGCGGGAAAGCGCGCCGGGAAAGGGATCGAACCGGAGGAAAGGGACCATGCCGCACGCCCGCGTCACCGGATGGCGGCTGCAAGGCGCAGCGTCACGGGCATCGGCAGCCGTGTCGGGATCCCTCTTCCCTCCCTGAAGCTACTCCCCGCTCCCGGTGGCAGGCACGGTCACGCGCGGGGTCTCCATGCTGGCCGTCACGCGCACGCGCAGGCCGTCACGCAGGCGGTCCACACCGTCCACCACCACGACCTCGCCCGCGGCAAGGCCCTTGTCGATGACGGTCAGGCTGTCGGTACGCACGCCGGGCGTCACTTCGCGCAGGCGGACGGTATCCTTGTCCACCACATAGACGTAGGAGCCGCGGCTGCCCAGCTGCACGGCGGCGGTGGGCACCGTGACGGCCCGGGGCAGGACCGTGACCAGCAAACGGGCATTGACGAACTGGTTGGGGAAAAGGGTATGGTCCTCGTTGGCGAATTCCGCCTTGAGCTTCACCGTGCCCGTGGCGGTGTCGATCTGGTTGTCCATGCTCAGCAGATAGCCCTGGGCCAGCAGGGCCTGCTGCTCGCGGTCCCAGGCCTGGACCAGCAGACGGCCACCGCTCTTGCGGGCCTCGCGCCAGTGCTGCGCCACCAGGGGCACCCGGCTTTCCGGCAGGGTGAAGACCACATAGGAAGGCGTCAGCAGGGTGATGCGCACCAGACCTTCGGTATCGGAGGCATGCACCATGTTGCCCTCGTCCACCTTCCGCAGGCCCAGCACGCCGTCGGCCGGAGCGGTGATACGGCTGTACTGCAGTTGCAGGGCCGCCGAATCCACGGCAGCCTTGTCGGACTGTACCGTGCCTTCATACTGGCGCACCAGGGCGCGCTGGTTGTCGTACTGTTGCCGGGCGATATGGCCGCCGCTCACCAGCTTTTCATACCGGCTCAGGTCGCGGCGGGCGTTCTCCAGCTGGGCCGTATCGCGGGCCAGGGCGCCCCGGGCCTCGCCCAAAGCGGCCTCGAACGGCCGGGGGTCGATCTCGGCCAGCAGGTCGCCCTTATGGACGAACTGACCTTCCGTAAAATACAGGCGCTGCAGATGCCCGTCCACCCGGCTGGTCACCAGCACGTCACTGGACGGCTCCACCGTGCCCAGACCGTTGAGGAAATGGGGCATATCCTGCGCCAGGGCCGTGGCCACACGCACCGGCGGCGTATCCTGCGGCATGCCGCGCTGCCTGCCGGGCTCGAAAAAGCCCCGCCAGAGCAGCGCACAGCCCAGCAGCAGGGCCAGTACGGCCAGCAGGCGGCCCTTGCTCATGCTGATCTTCACACACGTTCTCCATCACTGTCCGGAGCAAAGCACACTTCGAACAGTGTCTCATTTTCTCCGCTGTGCCGGTAGTTCACCGACCAGCCCAGCTGCTCGCAGGCGCGGCGCACCAGCGACAGCCCCAGACCGCTGCCGCCCGGCGTGGCATCGCCCCGGGCACGGGCACGCACCCCGCGGGCAAAGATGTCCAGATCCTCAGGGATGCGTCCCGCGTTGCGCACCTGGAGCACATGCTCGTCCAGGCGCACGGCAACGCGGCCATTTTCCGAGTAAAGCCGGGCATTGTCCAGCAGATTCTTGACGACGATCCCCGCCAGGGCAGGCTGCGCCTGCACTTCCCGGCTCTCGGGGAGCTCCAGTGAAAAGCAGTCCTGCCCCTGGGCCGTGTCCCGCACCAGCAGGGCCAGATCCACGGGTTCGAGTTCGATATTTTCGGGACGGCGGGCCAGCAGCAGAAGGATGCCCACCGTGGCGGACATGTCGCGCACCGTGCGCTGCAGGCGCTCCACCGTGGGCGCACAGCGCTCGGAACCGGGCAGGCGCTCCAGCTGCAGCTCCAGCACTTCCAGACCGCCCTGCATGACGGTCAGGGGCGTGCGCAGCTCGTGGCTCACGTCGCCGGTGAAGAAGCTCTCGCGCTGCACGAAACGGCGCAGGGCCTCCTCGCGGCTGGCGATGGCCCGCGCCAGCACGCCCACCTCGTCATCAAGGGCCACCTGCGGCAAGGACGGCAGGCCGGGATAATCCCCTCCGGCACGGGGCACGGGGCAGCGGGACACGGTACGGGTCAGATCGGTCAGCTGGCCCGTGAGCCGCCGGCTGAGCAGCACGGCCAGCAGGGCCGCCACGCCCAGGCCCAGGCCCGCGCACAGGCCCAGGACCCGGGTCAGCTGGGCCTTGATGGTCACCAGCAGGCCCGTGTGCCCGCTCAGGGCGTAACGCACGCCCTTGTGCTCCTCGAGGAAGACGAAATTCTCCATGCGGTCGAAAAAGTGCAGGCCGGGCTCCAGGGAATGCCATTCGCGGGGGATCTGTTTGCCCACCCGGAATTGCAGATCCATAAGGTTCGCCAGGTCGGCCCCATAGACCAGGTTGTTGTGCCGTCCCCGGTCCTCGGCACGGCGCGAGCGTTCCTCGGCCTCGATGAGGGCATTCATGACCGGACGTGCGTACCAGTCCACCAGATGGGCGCCCAGCCTGTCATAGGAGAGCAGGCCCACCATGCCCATGGTCAGGCCGAGACCGGCGGCCAGCAGCATGAACGAGACCAGCAGACGCCGCCGGATGGGGGAACCGCCGCTCACGCCCCGGGCTCCTCTTCACGGCCGAGACGGTAGCCCACATGGGAGATGGTGTGCAGCACGGGGCTGCCGAAAGGCTTGTCCAGATGCTGGCGCAGTTCGTGGATATGCGTCCGCAGGGCGCTGCCGCCGGGCAGATCGTCGCCCCAGAGGCGGCGCTCCAGTTCCTCGCGGCGGACCAGGGCGGGGGCCCGGCGCGCCAACTCGCACAGGATGCGGAAGCCCGTGGGGCTCACCTTGACCTCGCGGCCCTGCCGCGTGACCCGGTGCCCGGCCACGTCGATACAGACATCGTCCACACGCAGCTCGCCGCCCTGGGCGCTCTCCTGCGTCCGGCCCCGACGCAGCAGGGCCCGGATGCGGGCCTCCAGCTCGCGCAGGGCAAAGGGTTTGACCAGGTAGTCGTCGGCCCCGGCGTCCAGGCCCAGCACACGGTCGGCCACGGTATCACGGGCCGTTAGCATGATGACCGGCACCTGCACGCCGTGTTCCTCGCGCAGGGCACGGCACAGGCTGATGCCGTCCAGCCCGGGGAGCATGATGTCCAGCACCACCAGATCGAACTGGCCGGACGCGGCCATCTCGAGGCCCGTACGGCCGTTGCGGGCGCAATCCAGTTCATAGCCCAAAGGCTCAAGATAGGCGTACAGGTTGGCGAGGATGTCCTCGTTATCTTCCACCAGCAGGACAGAGACAGGCACCATGCGCACCTCCGCAAAAAAGGACGGGGCGCCGTGCGCCCCCTGAAGAATGGAAAACCCGGCGGATGCCCCGCCGTCCGAAAGGCCCCGCAGGGCCCGAACATCACTGGATGATGGCCAGAGCGTCCACCTCCACCTCATTGGGGTGCTTGGAGCTCCAGTCCACATGCCCCACCAGGCGCACTTTGTCCTGCGGAGTGACCGTCAGGTGCCCGAAGGTCTCGTGCTCTATCTCCACCACCACGCGGCCGCTCTCGTCCTCAAAAAGGTAACGGTCCTTGCGGGGGATCTTTTCCAGGATATGGCCTTCCAGAACACAGGGGGCATCATCCCAGGCATTGAGCACGTCGGCCGCACGGGTCAGCGTCGGCGAGACACCGGGGCCCACGAAACCCGCCGCACCGGTACCCGGCGGGAGCAGAAACAGGCCGGCGGCCAGCAGAAGCAGCACAGAAAAAATTCGCATCACGACTCCGCTGGCGGGCCGCCCGCCGGTAGCGCACGGCCCGCCTGTCAGACTACTTGAGGATTTCCAGGACCTTCACGTCGACCTTGGTGGGATCCATCATCTCCTTGTCCAGCTTGCCGGAAAGGCGCACCCGGTCGGCGGGCGTCACCGTACGGCCGGCGAACACTTCATGGTCGATCTCTACCACGATGGTGCCCGTGGCGTCACGGAAATTGTACTTGTCATCGCTGCCGGCCACACGCTCCACGATATGGCCCGTCAGCATCACCGGCGCGTCGTCCCAGGCTTTGAGGGCCTTGGCCACGGTATCGGCCTGGACGCCGGACGTGGGCCCCTGGAAACCGCCGGGAGCCTGTCCCGGGCCCTGGAAGCCGCCCTGGGCAGCCATGGCGGGGAAAGCAAGAGCCAGAACCATCACACAAGAAAGCAGCAGACGCATGGGATATCTCCTTCTGGCGGCATGACCGCCATCCGTAACAGTTGCGGGTGGGGGCACGGCTACGTCCCGGCCCCTGCGGACTGGGCCCTGTCCGCATCTCCACACTGCGCCTGCGGCTGTCAGCAAAGTGTCAGCGCAGGCCAAGAAAACGCCTGCGCCATGCATATTTTTTGTTATTGTATTGATTTTAAAGGATAATAAAATAAAGTTTTTTACTATGTTTAACAAATCGAACAAGGTACGCGGGACGTGCCGTCAATCAAGCTCACGCCCCACCCAGACCGCCCGCCCCACGATGCGCACCAGGTCGGCCAGCTGGTCGGTAGTGCAGGCCTCGATGGGCGGATAGGCAGGATTGTAGCTGCTGAGGATCAGGCGCCCCGGCATGGCATTGACCACCTTGAGGTAGACCAGATCCTCCACGCTCACGGCATAGATGCGGCCGGGCACCGGGTCTTTCTGGCTCTGGTCCACAAGGACCACGTCATTGTGGCAGATGCGGGGCTCCATGCTGTCGCCGGAGACCCGCAGCAGGGCCATGTGCGACGGGCTGCCCTTGCGCCGCAAAAAATCCTCGCGGAAGGCATAGTGCCGCACCACATCGGCACTGGTCTCAAAACTCCCCGTACCGGCGGAAAGACGCGCCTCCACCATGGGCACCATGACCAGCCCGGCCCACTGGTCCTGCAGGGCCCCTTCCACATTCCCCTGCCCGGCCAGCAGCCAGTCCAGCGAACAGCGCAGGGCCGCCCCCAGCCGGACGGCAAACTCCCCCTTGGGCAACTGGCCGTTCTCGTACTGCTGGATAGTGGTCAGGCTGACCCCCACCTGTGCGGCAAGATCCTGCTTGCGCAGACCAAGGCCAAGGCGACGGCGGCGCAGGCGCTCGGCAAAGCCCTGTGTAGAGATAAAGGAAAACCTATTTTTATCTTCCATGCGCGCTCCAAATTTTTTTATTCATTAAAAACAGGCTATTAAATCTTTTTAAAAGAAAAGTTAAAAATTTTTCCTTTGATTGAAAAAAGAAAACATGTAAAAAGTACGGCTATGGCTGCTGTCAAACATAGAACAACCTGTAGCTAATGGCAATGGATACAGCAGCCCGGGCCCGCTTTTGCGGGCAAAAGAAAACTTTTTCCGCAACATAACTTTTCCGCAGAGATCCGCTGCGGGACACCGTGCCATTATCAGAAAGGGAGTAGCCGACATGAACACACGATCCCTGGAACAGTTCCAGCGTCTCCTGACGCAGTCCGCCGACAGTGAAGAGGAACCCGCCGAGGGTTCCCTGCTCTGGGCGGCAGCGCAATTGCGCCGCATCGCCCGCATGCTGGAAGACATGCAGGCCGCTCCCCGCCAGTCCGGCGATGCCATGCCGCCTGCCCCGGAAGCCATCCCTGCTGCCGGGACCTTCATGGCCGGACAAGGGGCGGACGACACGGAACAACCGTTGGAGGCACATCTCCAGCGCCCCCGCAGCCCCCTGGCCCCGGAGGCCCGCCATGTGGTCCAGTAGCGGAAGTCCTGCCACGCTTCCCCGGCACACGGCCGGATCCTCCGCCCCCGTGGACTGGGACAGCCTGCTGCCCCTTTTGCCCGAAAGCGTACGCCTGCTGCGCCAGGTTCTGGAAGATGATGCCGCCCTGCACAGGCTTCTGGAACACTGCGGCGGCCTGACCCTGCGCATCCCCCGCCGCTTCCCGTCGGAAGGGCATCTGCTGCGCGCCCTGCTGCCCGAGCCCGTCTTGCGCCGCCTGCTGGGGGCTTACGGCGGCACCTGTCTGTATATCCCCCGCTGCGCCCGTCTCGCCCGTCAGGTGCGCCAGCGGGAGCTGCTCGGCGCCTTCAGCCGCCATACCGCCGCCGGTACCTCCAGCAATGCCGAGGTGCGCTTTCTGGCCCGCCGGTACGGCATCACGGACCGGCGCGTCTGGCAGCTGCTCAAGCAGGAGGCCGAACTGCCGGACAAGGCCCTTCCGGCCCCCGGCGACGCCCTTCAGGGCTGATCCCCACACCTCCCTTTCAGGCCGGACGGGAAAGGCTGCGGCCTTTCCCGTTTTTTTGTCCGCAGGCTGTCCCTTGCCGGGGCATGTCCGCAGGGACGGATGAGCCCCCGCAGGCCTGTACACGGGCTCTCCTCTCCGGGGTGCCTGTCTGGCTTCTTCCCTCTCCGGCCCCGCACCATCTCCTTCCCCCTGTCCCTCCACGACGCTTCCCCTACTGAAATCCTTCAAACTTACGCCAGCGCCCTTTTCCGGCATGGTGGCCTCACGGGTGCGACACCGCCCCGCCATCATTCCACCGCCATGCAGGAGGGCATATGCGCGACAATTTCACTCTGGCCCATACGTTCACGGCCCGCTGGGAAGGCGGCCTTTCCGACCACGAAGCCGATCCCGGCGGCATCACCAATCACGGCATCTCCCTGCGCTGGGTCACGGATCTGGCCCGGCAGGCCAAAGAACGCTGTCTGCGCGATGCCCGGCAGTGCGATACCTGCCCCCGGCGTACGGGCCCGGACTGCGACTACTTCAGCCTTGATCTGGACAATGACGGCGACATCGACGCCGACGATATCCGCGCCTGTACCAAAGAACAGGCGGCCCGTCTGTTCCGCAGGCATTTCTGGGAGGCCCTGGGCTGCGACCGCCTGCCCCTGCCGCTGGCCGTCACGCTCTATGACGGCGCGGTCAACATGGGCGCCAGCCGGGCCGTGAAGCAGTTGCAGGAAGCCATGAACGCCACGGGCGAGACCCAGCTCGACCACTACTCCCCCATCGCCGAGGACGGCATCATGGGCCCGGACACCCGCGAGCTGGCCAACGCGCTGGCCGACGTGCATCTGGACTGGTACGCGGCCCGGAGCAGCCTGCGCCTGCGGGACGCCTTCTATCGCCGTCTGGCCGCGTCCCGCCCGTCCATGAAGGTCTTTCTGACGGGCTGGCGCAACCGGGTGAAGGCCCTGCACCAGCATCTGGCCGATCTGGAACGGGAGGCTCAGTGATGTGGAACCTGCTGCGCGATCTGGGCACCCGGCTGTTGCGCGACCTGACGGGCAGCAGCCGGGAACGGCAGGAACTGCTGGCCGCCCAGATCCGCCTCAACGAACGAGAAACGGAAAATGCCCCTTCCAGTGTGCTGCGCCTGTGGCGTTCCTTCCTGGGCTGGGTGCTGGCCCTGCTCTTTTGCTGGGAAGTGCCCGTGCGCCTGCTGCTCCTGCCCCTGCTGGCGCCCGACCTGCTGGACGACCTGCCGCCCCCGGCCCTGGACCAAATCCTGGGCCTGCTGGCCGGTATGCTGGGCCTGCCCTTCTGAACCACGGAGATGCCCATGACCACCCATCTGCCTGCCGCGCTCCTGCCCCTGCTGTTGGCCCTGGTACAGGGGCTGCTGCTCTGGGCCCTGTGGAGCCTGCGCCGCAGCTTCGTCCCGCAGGCCGAACATCTGCGCTGCCGCCGGGACGAACAGCGACGGGAAGCCCTGTGGCTGCGCCGCCTCGATCTGCTGGAACAGGCTCTGGCGCAGGAACGGGAACTCCTGACGCCGCTGGCGGACGAGGTACGCTCCCTGCGGGAGGACGCAGGCCGCCTGCACAGCCAGTTGCAGGCCCAGGAAGCGCGCTTCTACGGCCTGGAGCGCCTGCTGCAACGTCTGGAACGGCATCTGGAGCGGCAGGAGGACCGCTGGCAGCAGCTCCCCGGCGCCGCCTTGCCCGCCCTGCTGCACTGCCGTCCTCCCCGGGAGGTGCAGTGATGCCGGTACGCCGCCGGAAAAAAGCCCTGGAAAAAGCCCTGCACGAGCGCCTGCAACGCCTGACCGAACATCTCGACACTGCCGAGGTCTCGGAAAAAAGCATCGACATCGTCAAAGAGATCAAGGAACTGCACGCCCTTGCCCGCACGCTGGAGCAGGAGGGCACGTCGCAGGACGGCGACCGGAAGCCCCCCGCCCCCCTGCGCGTCATCTGGGCCGGACAGGAGCCGGAAGATGGCCCTCCGTAACCTTTGAAGCCCGCCGAGACCGACATGGAAACGCCCTGCATCATCCCCTATGCGCCGCGCCCGCTGCAATGGCGCTTCCACCAGCAGCGCACCCGCTTTTGCGTGCTGCTCTGCCACCGCCGTTTCGGCAAGACCGTGGCCGCCGTCAACGACCTGCTGCGGGCGGCCCTGCGTACTTCCCGCACGGACTGGCGCGCCGCCTACACCGCCCCCTATCTGGGGCAGGCCAAGGCCGTGGCCTGGGATTATCTGCGGCATTTCGCGGGCGTGATCCCCGGTACCCGTTTCCATGAAGGCGAACTGCGCTGTGACCTGCCCAACGGCGCGCGCATCCGCCTGTACGGCACGGACAACGCCCAGGCCCTGCGCGGCCTGTATCTGGACGATCTGGTGCTGGACGAGCCCGCCGACATCCCCCGCGAGGTCTGGAGCCAGATCCTGCGCCCCGCGCTGGCCGACCGGCAGGGACGGGCCCTGTTCTGCGGTACGCCCAAGGGCTGTGACAATTTGCTGCACGATGTCTGGCAGCTGGCGGGCAGTCTGGGGGCGGCGGAGGGCTGGTCACGCTTCCGCTTCCCGGCCTCGCAGACAGGCTACCTGCCGCAGACCGAGCTGGACGCCGCCCGCCGCGGCATGAGCGAGGCCGAGTACCAGCAGGAATTCGAGTGTTCCTTCGCCGCCGCCGTGCGCGGGGCCTACTATGCCGCCCAGCTGGATGCCGCCGATCTGGCGGGACGCATCTGCCCCCTGCCGGTAAGCCCCGACCTGCCCGTGCATACGGCCTGGGACCTGGGCATGGATGATGCCACGGCCATCTGGTTCTTCCAGGTGGAGCCTTCCGGTAACTGGCGCATGCTGGACTATTACGAAGCCAGCGGCGAGGGGCTGACCCATTACGCGGCCGTGCTGGCGGCCAAGGCCCGGCCGGAAGGAACGGCCACCGCCGACGGCCTTGCGGGACGCGGATTTTGCTACGGCCGCCACCTGGCCCCGCATGACATCCGGGTGCGGGAACTGGGCACGGGCCAGAGCCGTCTGGAGAGCGCCGCCCGCCTGGGCATCCGCTTCGACATCGCGCCGTCCCTGCCGCTGGCCGACGGTATCGATGCCGTGCGCCGCGCCCTGCCCCGGCTCTGGTTCGACAGCCGTCACTGCGCCGCCGGACTGGCGGCCCTGCGCTCCTACCGTCGGCAATGGCGGCCCCGGCAGGAACAGTTCTCCTCCGGCCCGCTGCATGACGGCTCCAGCCACGCCGCCGATGCCCTGCGCTACGCGGTCACGGGCTTTCGCCCGCCGGAGCGTCCCCTGCCTCCGGCCCGGGCCCGCATCAGCTATGACGTGCTGGGACTGGGGCGATGAAAGGAAGGCTTCCACGTCCCCGTGCCATCGACAGGCCCGAAAAGATCCATCGCCGGGATCGCCCGCGACAGGGCCGTGCCGGGAGACCTGCCAAACAGGGGAAAGCCGGTCGAGATTGGCCTTCCTCCCCCGTCCCGGGCAGTGTCATGACTGCGACGACATCCCGCACGCCCTATCCCGCAAATCCCCCAACAACAGGAGCCCGCATGGAAAACACACGACCGCAACCCTGCGGCCAGGCCGACGTGCAGGACGCATTCCATCTGGAAGCCGTCCGGGACGACGCGGGCCGCAAAGCCCTCTTCGCCCGCATGTGCCGGGAAGGGCTCACGGGCTGCGCCATGTACGCCTGGCCCCATCCCCGGGAAGACGACTGGCTGCATCTGGTCAGCGCCCCCGGCCGCCTGCTCCTGCAGGCCACGGCCCCTGACGGCACGGCGCTGGCCTGCGGATTGTTCAGCCCCTGGCGCGGGCGGATCCGAGAATTCGATTTCACGGTCTTCCGCCCGGCATTCCCGCTGGCCGTGCCACTGGCCCGTGCCGCTTTCCGCTGGGTCTTCCGTCATACGGAGAGCAGCGCGCTTTGGGGCCTGTGCCCGGTCAGCAACCGCCATGCCTGGCGTCTGGCCACAGCCTGCGGTTTCGTCATCACGGGGCGCCTGCCCGCCGCCTGCTGGCTGGCCCGGCGCGGCGTCCATGTGGACGGCATCCAGCTGCTCTGCACGCCGGAGACGCTGGCGCGCGCCATAAAGATGTCTCCATCCGGCCACAGGGCCCATCCGTAAACAACCTTCATCCCCAAGGAGGACATATGGGATTCGGAGGCTCCTCCAGCCCCAGCGTACCGGAAGTCCAGCCCGCCCCCAAGGCGGCCACTCCCAAACCCGTCACCGAAGCGGCCACGGCCGCCCGCCAGAACCAGAAGGACAAGGCCAGCAAGGCCGCGGGCATCCGGGCATCCATCCACACCACGCCACTGGCCTCGCAGGAGAACCGCGGCAAGACCCTGCTGGGGCAATAGGATGCGCCCGGCACAGCGCCCCGCTTTGCGCGCCCTGCTCGGGACAGCGCATCAGGGGCCCCCGCTGCCTGCAGGAGACCGGCCGGAAGCCGAAGAGCGTCTTGCCCTGCGCGTCCCGGCCCTGGCCCGGCGTTACCGGGCCCTGCTGGAACGGCGCTCGCCCTGGGACACGGCCTGGGAGAGCCTGGCCGAGCACTTTCTGCCCACCCGTTTCCGTACCGACGACAGTCCGGACGACCGCCCCCTGCTCAACCGCTCCTTGGTGGACGCCACGGGCATCCTGGCCATGCGGACCCTGGCCGCTGGCCTGCAGGGCGGCATGACCAGCCCCGCCCGGCCCTGGTTCCGGCTGGCCCTGGACGATCCCGAACTGTCGCGCAGCCACGCGGGCCAGCGTTATCTGGATGAAGTGGAGGCCCGCATGCGCGTGGTGCTGCAGCGCTGCAACTTCTACAACGCCATGCACACCATCTATGCGGAACTGGGGACCTTCGGCACGGCCTTCGTCTTCGAACTGGCCGACCTGCGCCACGGCTTCCGCTTCGTGCCGCTCTGTGCCGGACAGTATGTGCTGGATACGGACGCGGCCCGGCGGGTGGACACGGTTTTCCACCGCATGCACATGAGCCTGCGCCAGATGGTGCAAAGCTTCGGTCCGGAGGCCCTGCCGGAAAACCTGCGTCTGGCGGCCCGGCGCACGCCGGACCAGCGACATGCGGTCATCCATGCCGTGCTGCCGCGCACGGAACGCCGGCCCCGGCTGGCGGGGCAATGCCACATGCCCTGGGCCTCGGTCTACTGGCTGGAAGGACGGGAAGGGCAGGTCGTGCCCCTGAAGGAATCCGGCTTCCTGGGCTTTCCCGGTTTCGGCCCGCGCTGGGATGTGGCGGCCAACGATGTCTATGGCCGCTCGCCCGCCATGGATGCCCTGCCCGACTGCCGCATGCTGCAACAAATGGGCATCACCACGCTCAAGGCCATCCACAAGGCCGTGGACCCGCCCATGAGCGTCCATGCGGGCCTGCGCTCCGTGGGGCTCGACCTGACGCCCGGCGGCATCAACTTCGTGGACAGCCTGCCCGGACAGAACCAGCCCGTGGCCACGCCCCTTTTGCAGGTCAAGCCCGATCTGGCCCAGGCGCGCTCCGCCATGGAAGCCGTGCAGCAGCAGATACGGGCCGGGCTCTACAACGACCTGTTCCGCCTGATCCTGGAAGGGCGCAGCAAGGTCACGGCCAGCGAGATAGCCGCCCGCGAAGAAGAGAAGCTGCTGCTCATCGGTCCCGTGCTGGAACGCCTGCATGACGAGCTGCTGATCCCGCTCATCGACCGCACCTTCCGCCTCATGCTGGCCCTGGACATGCTGCCCCCCTGCCCGCCGGAACTGAGCGGACGCCACCTCAAGGTGGAATTCGTCTCCCTGCTGGCCCAGGCCCAGAAACTGGTGG
Source organism: Desulfovibrio sp. SGI.230 (assembly GCF_050313065.1). Classification (NCBI taxonomy): domain Bacteria; kingdom Pseudomonadati; phylum Thermodesulfobacteriota; class Desulfovibrionia; order Desulfovibrionales; family Desulfovibrionaceae; genus Desulfovibrio; species Desulfovibrio sp. SGI.230. Next base: position 276,580 of record NZ_JBNPKS010000003.1, read on the forward strand.
GCATCAGCGCCACGGACCAGTATCTGGCCCTGACCCTCAAGGCCGCCTCGGCCTGGCCCGAAGCCCTGGACAGCGTGGATGTGGACAATCTGCTGGACAATTATGCCCAAAGCCTCGGCCTGCCCGCGAACCTGACACGTCCCCGTGAGGAACGGGCCCGGCTGCGGGCCGGACGCGAGGAAGCGCGGCAGACGGAACAGCAGCTGGAGCTGCTGCAGAAGGCCGCCGACCTGGGACACACCCTGGCCGACAGCGACCTGACCGTGGAAGGGGAAAAAAGCTCCGTCCTGCAGGTACTGGCCAACCTGGCCGCCGGGGCCGCCCCTGCCCTGCGGCCGCAGCAGACGAGCGGCACGACGCCGCCCCCGGAAGGAGGACACGATGCACGATGACCGGCTTTTCCCCGCCGGGGCTCCTGCCCCCGCTTCCCCGGCACAGCAGCGCTGGCGGGCCGGACTGTGCCGGGCCGTGGACGGCCTCATGACCTCGGCGGAAGGGCGCGACCTGCTGCGCTGGCTGTTGCAGGCCGGTCTCTGCTTCACCGCCGCCTGTCCGGGACCGGGGACCCCGGCCGGACAGATCTACTGGGAGGAGGGCCGCCGCCATGTGGGCGTGGCCGTGCTCCGCCTTTTGCAGGAGGCCGATCCCTCCCACCTGCCCCGACTTTTTTTGACACAGGAGGAAGACGATGCCCGAAACTGAAGCGATCTTTGACGAAGGCGGCATGGCCCCCCGGCCGGAAAGCGGCCTGTACGGCCTGCCTGCCGACGAGGGGGGGACGCCCCCCGCTACGCCCCTGCTGGGCAGCGGTCCGGAGGAAGGCCGGCCCGCCGCCCCCGGCCAGACCTCTGCCGAGGGGCAGGAAAAACAGCCCGCAGCCGATGACGCCGCCCGGCTGGAGGCCCATCTGCGCCAGACCGATGCCCTGCGCCGTGCCCGCTGGCAGCAGCAGGTGGAACAGTGGCGGCAGGAAGTGGCCGACGATCCGCAGCTGGGCGGCGAACATCTGGCCGCCACCGTGGCCCGGGCCCAGCTGGCCCTGGACCGCTTCGACACGGACAAGAGCATCGGCCGCCTGCTGGAAGAAAGCGGCTACGGCAACCACCCGGCCGTGCTGCGCTTTTTCAGCCGCCTGGCCGACAGTCTGCTGGAAGACAGCCTGCCCGGCAGCGAAGGCGGCGGCAGCCTGCCGCCCCTGGAAGAACGCATGTACGCGGGCTGGAGCTCGCAGCGATCCTGACCATGCAGGTCGCCAACCGGCACACGGCATTTTCCCCTTTCCGTCGTTTCGTACCGGGCCGCTGACGGCCCCTTCCCGACCACCTTTGCCAAGGAGACTTCATGTCCGCCACTCTGGGTTTTGTGGCCACGCTGGCCGAAATGGAACAGTTCTATCGCGGCGACAAGGCCGGCCAGATCATCGAGCTGATGAACAAGACCAACGACATCATGGATGACGTGCCCTGGATGGAAGCCAACCAGTCCGACGGCCACCTGACGCGCATCCGCACCGGCCTGCCCGCCGTATACTGGCGCCGCCTCTATCAGGGCACGCCGCCCGCCAAGTCCCAGTGGAGCCAGGTCAAGGAAGGTTGCGGCATCCTTGAGGCCATCATGGAACTGGATGTGGAAGAGATCCGCCTGTACGGCGACCGTGACCGCTCCTTCCGCATGAGCGAGGGCATCGCCTTTGCCGAGGCCATGCGCCAGAAGGTGGCCCGCACCCTGTTCTACGGCGACAGCAACCGCAACCCCGACGAATTCAACGGCCTGGCCATGCGTTACCCGGCCAGCGATGCCGAAAACGTGCTGGACGCCGGTGGCCGCGACGGCGGCTGCACCTCGCTCTGGCTGGTCTCCTGGGGGCCGCAGTCCGTGCACGGCATCTATCCCAAGGGCAGCCGCGGCGGCCTTTCCCACGAAGATCTCAAGACCTACATGGCGCAGGACGAGAACGGCCGCAAATATCAGGTCACGGGCGACAAATACAACTGGCGCTGCGGTCTGGCCGTACGCGACTGGCGCGGGGTGGTGCGCATCGCCAACGTGCCCGTGGCCGCACTGGGCAAGCGCAAGGGCGAGGAAGGTTTCGTGGATCTGCAGAAGCTGACCATCGAAGCCAAGAACCGCATGCCCCAGCATCTGCGCCAGAAAGCCGTCTGGTACGCCAACGCCGATGTGCTCACCGCGCTGGAACTCCAGAACTCCGACGCCGGGCAGGTGCAGCTGCACTACGGCGAATTTTTCGATGCCAAGGCCGTTCCCGTGCTGCACGGCCGCCCCGTGCGCCAGTGCGACGCCATCGCCTCGGACGAGGCTTCCATCTAGAGCCGCGCCCTTCCAAGGGGGGACCGCCCTGAGCTGCCGCTGCTGCCAGGATGCCGGGACCTTACGGCACGATCCCCGGGCGGATGCGCTGTCCGTGCAGCGGCGCTCCCCTTCCTCCGCCTCCACCGTGTCCCGGCGGCCCCCAGGTTGCCCTCCCCTCTGACTGCACGACCTGCGGCCATCATACGTCCGCTCCCCATGCATTTTTTCAGGAAACAAGGAGTCCTCATGGCTATCATCGACAGTCATTGCATTCTTTTCGAAGGCCCCCTGAGTGCCGAAAGCACCGGCAAGGCCGTACCCCTCACGGCCCTGCGCCTGCCCGGCCGCATGGAGCCCATGCCGCTGCGCATCTCCGTGACCAGGGGTTTCGCCAAAGAACAGACCACCTCGCTGGCCCTGACCCTGCAGGAAGCCGACAGCTCCGAAGGCGAATGGCAGGACGTGCCCGGCGCTGCCATCACCGTCCAGGGGGCGGAACTGGGCGAGGGCGCCCGCCTGGGCTGGCGCTTCGTGCCCCAGGCCGTGCGCAAGAGCTGGCTGCGCCTCAAGCTGTCTCCGGCCGGGAGCGGCAGCCATGACGGGCACATCTTCGCGGCCCTGCTGCGCGAGGAAGACTTCCCCTACGAAAAGGAACTGCGCGTGCGCTAGTCCTCTCCCCGCACCGGGAGCGACCGGGCCATCTCACAGCCCGGTCGCCGCACCGGAGACAGGATCATGCCCGCGACCGGCGGGCGACAGATCCCTCATTCATGGGGCGGGGCGGACGCTTGCCCCGCCCCCCTGCCCAACGTGAGGGAGCCCCCTCCGTTCCCTTTTCCCTGATGCCATCACAAGGAAGACATATGGAGACCCTGACCCAGATCGCCATCTGGAACCGGGCCCTGGGCTTTTTGGGCGCCCGCAGCATCGCCGCCGAGGACGAGAACACGCCCGAGGCCCTGCAATGCCGCCTGTACTGGGACAGTGCCCGGCGGCAGGCCCTGCGCGACTACCCCTGGGCCTTTGCCCAGCGCCGGGCCTGGCTGGCCCGGGTGGCCCTGCCCTCGGGCTTCGAGCAGGAATACCGCTTTGCCTACGCCCTGCCCGAGGCCTGCCTCAAAGCGCATGAGGTCCGGCACGAAGGGCTGCTGCCGCGCCCCTTCTGTCTGGCCCGGGATCCTGACGGGGATGCCACCATCCTGCTCACCAGCGCCAGCCGGGCCTTGCTGCTCTATACGGAAGACGTGCGCCACTGCCACCAGTTCGACGACCTTTTCGCCCACATGCTGGCCCGGAAGCTGGCCTGCCTGCTGGCGGCACCGCTGCTCAAGAGCAACAGCCAGAAGATTGCGGAGCTGGAACAGCTCTACAGCGCCAGCCTTCCCCAGGCCCGGCAGTCCGATGCCAGTGAGCGCCGTCCCCTGCCCCTGCCCGACAGCTGGTTGCAGGCCCGCTGACGGCCCGATACCCGCTCTTCACTATATGGCGGCCTTCCCTGTCCGCCCCTTTTCCGGGAGTTCGCATGACCATGCCTTACAGTCCCGGCCGTGCCCTGTTCGAAGGCAACGGTACGGCCACGGATTTTCCTTTTTCCTTCAAAGTCTGGGGGACTGAACAACTGACCGTCACCCTGACCGGCCCCGACGGCAACAGCCGCCCGGCCAGCGGCTGGACCGCCCGCCTGAACGACGACGGCGGCAGCGTGACCTACCTCCACGAAGGCGCTCCCCTGCCCGCGGGCTGGAAACTGGCCATCACCCGCAACATGCCTTTTGAACAGCAGATCGACCTGGTGTCCGGGACCCGCTTCGATGCCGAAGTCATCGAGACAGGCCTCGACCGGGCCACGGCCGAACGCCAGCAGCTGCTGGAACAGCTCCAGCGGGCGGTCATCCTGCCCCCCACCAGCGACGAGACGCCCATCAAGATGGCCGAACAGCTCCTGCAGGCGGGAAAGGCCGCCCAGGCCAGCGCCGCAGCTGCCCAGGACAGCGAATCCGCAGCAGCGTCCAGCGCTTCGCAGTCCGCAGCCAGCGCACAGGCCGCAGCTGCCTCGGCAGAAGCCGCCGACCAAAGCCGGGCAGCGGCAGCCGCCAGTACCGCCGACGCCTCCCAAAGCGCCACGGCAGCCCGCCAGAGCGCGGAGGCCGCGGCAGGGAGCGAGGACAGGGCCGCCCAGAGCGCCGCGGCCATCCTGGGATTGCAGGTGGAGGTGTCCACGCTCGATCCCGGACTGCCCGCCGGCGGCGACTATGACCCGGAGACCGGCATCCTGCATCTCGGCATCCCCAAGGGCGATTCCGGGGCGTCGGCCATCGCCACCCCTACCAGCCTGGGCAGCGTCATGCCCCAGACCGGCCACGAGGACGGCCTTGAACTCGAAACAGATGGGAAACTGCGCGTCCGCAAGGCCAGTGCTTCCCAGCGTGGCGGCGTGCTGGCCAGCACCACGGCGGCGGCCAACACCGTGCCCCAGGCCGGGGAAGACGGCACGCTGGACGCAAGCTGGGTGCCCAGACCTGACTATTGGGACATGTTCCCACCCTTCGTGCCCGTCCCCATCTGGGGCGCGACGCCGGGCGGCAGTGACGGACGCCGGGCCATCATGCCCGGAGAAGAGCAGGCACGCGAAGAATGGATCCTCTGCGACGGCGGCAGCGACGGCAAGGATGGCACCGTGCCTGACTTGCGGGGCCGCTATGTCCGTGGTGCCAGCGAAGCCGAGCCCGAAGGCACGGAAGGCGGCAGCGAAGATGTCGCTGTGGATCTTTCCGGCAGTACCGGGGCCACGACGCTGAATACAACGCAGATGCCCAGCCACACGCACCCGTTCTCTGCCGTCATATCGACTAAAGGACGGTATATGGAGAGCGGGAACCTATACGACAGCGGCAGTTCCAATACTTCCGCAACGGGCGGCAACGGCTCCCACACGCATCCCCTGTCCGGCTCGGTATCCGGCACCCACACCGACCCGCATCTCGCCATGCACTTCTTCATCAAGGTGGTCTAGCATGAAAACACACGTCACCGTCATCCCGTCCGACGGCATCATCTCTGTGGACGGGGAAGTGCTGTTCCTGGACGGCATCACGTCCGAGACCTTCCACGCACTCCAGTGGCACGATGGCGCGGGCCATGTGGAGCCCGGCAACGGCCTGCCCAACGAGGAGCTTTCCACCGACGATTACGCCGGGCGCGTGGCCCCCTTCGTGGCCCTGTGGGAAGAAGAGAAGGCCCGTCTGGAAGAAGAGGCCAACCGCCCGCCCACTGACGAGGAGCTGGCCGCGCAGGCCGTAGCCGAGGCCAGGGCGCAGTCGCGCAGCATCCTCATGGCCCGGATGCAGGCGGATATGGTGCAGACGGGTGCGTTCGCCGCCGCCGAGTTCACCACCTTCGCCAAAGCCGGACTGCTCACGGACTGGGCCGCCGGCCAGACATACGCCAAGGGCTACCGCCTGGCCCACAAGGGCATCGTCTATGAGGTGATGCAAGAAGTGACCGCCATCGAGAACCAGCCCCCGGATGCCGCCGGGCTGCTGGCCGTGTACCGTCCGCTGTCCGTGGACCCGGAGACCGGTGAAGAGCCGGATGGCAGCCGGGAACATCCCTTCGCCTTCCTCTACGGCATGGACGTGAAGAACGGTAGATACTACAGCTACGAAGGCAAGCTCTGGCTGGCCAAGGCCGACATGCCCGCCTGCGTCTGGGTGCCGGGCACGGCGGGCCTGTGGCAGTGGGAAGAAGCAAGCGCGGCCTGAACCCCGGCGGATGCGGGAACGGCCCATTTTCTTTGCAACGGATACCGGCCCCGGCACATGCCGTCACGGCCCGTGCCCGAAAGCATACGGGCTGGGACAGATGCGGCAACGTGAACACGAGCATCCTGCGTCTGGCCGATCCCATTCCCCCCTCCACGTCCTGTGATGCTGCCTTTTTCCACACGATCCGGGGCAGCTCCCACAGGCTTTTTCCTGGTTCTCCTGCCCATCCCGCAACCTCCACCTTTTTCGAGGATCCATGCGCATAGCCCTGCACAACTTCACCGGCGGCGAGGTCTCCCCCATCCTGGCCGCCCGCTATGACCTTTCCCGTTACGGCAGTTCCGTGCAATGCATGGAAAACATGCTGCCCGGCCTGCACGGCGACGTGCGCCGCCGCCCCGGGACCCTGTTCCTGGGCAGCCTCGAAGACGAGGCCGTGCTCCTGCCTTTCAGCTTCAATGCTCTGGCGGAGCAGAACTTCGTGCTCGTCCTTTCGGGGAATGGCCTGAGTATCGCCGACATCCACGGCTTCGATCCGCAGGAAGGGAGCATCCCCCGGCTGTCCACCCCCTACGAGGCCCGGCATCTGCTGGAGATCTGCGCCGCCCAGGTGGGGGATACGGTCTATCTGGCCCACACGGCCTATCCGCTGCACAAGCTCGTCCGCAGTACGGACAGCGAGCCGGAATCCCCCCTGCCGGAAAATGCCATCCGCAGCCACGGGTACCGCTGGACGCTGGAAGCCGTGGCCCTCAACAGCAGCCTGCCCGCTCCCCAAGCCCCCAGCTGTACGTTCATACGCGGCAACAACGACGATGACGCCGGACTCGGCTACACGCTGCGCTACAAGATCGTGGCCGTAGACGCCAACGGCAAGCAGTCGCTGGCCTCGGAGGCGGGCAGCTGTAACGGCAAGCATCCTTCCGACTGGGTGGTGGGCAACCGCACGGACATCTCCTGGACAGCCGTGGAAGGCGCCACGGAATACAATATCTACCGGGAGGAGGCCGGGTACTACGGCTTCATCGGCGTCAGCAGCGGCACGACATTTTCGGACAACAACTATCAGGCAGACACCGCCGATACCCCGCGCGAGGACTGGGACCCGTTCGCCGACGGCAACAACCCGTCCGTGGTGGCCTTCCACCAGCAGCGCATGGTCCTGGCGGGTACACGCGACAGCCCGCAGGCCTTCTACCTTTCGCGTAGCGGGGACTTCGAGAACTTCCGCAAGTCCCGCCCCCTGCAGGACGACGACCCGGTGGAATACCTCATCGCGTCCGGCTCCATCGACGCCATCGCCTGGGCGGCCAGCTTCGGGGACCTGCTGCTGGGCACCTCGGGCAGCGAATACAAGGCCAGCGGCAACGGCAGTGCCATCACCCCGGGCAACATCACCATCACGGCCCAGTCCTACTGGGGCAGCGCGGGCCTTGCGCCCATCATCATCGGCAATGCCATCCTGCATGTGCAGCGCCACGGCGCCCATGTGCGCGACCTGTTCTATTCGCTGGAAAAAGACGGCTATGCGGGCAATGACCTTTCCATCTTGGCGCCGCATCTGTTCGAAGGGCACCGCCTGCGCCAATGGGCCTACCAGCAGACGCCGGGATCCGTGCTCTGGATCGTGCGCGACGACGGCCTGCTGCTGGCCCTGACCTATCTCAAGGAGCACGACATCTGGGGCTGGAGCCGCCATCCCACGGCCGGAGAGGTGCTGTCCGTGTGCAGCATCTCCGGCCCGGACAGCGACGAACTGTTGCTGGTGGTCCGCCGCCGGGATGCGGACGGCGGCACCCGGTACTGTCTGGAACGTCTGGCCCCCCAGTGGCAGGACAGCGATCCTGTGGAGGAAGCTTTTTTTGTGGATTGCGGTCTGAGTCTCCACCGGGAAGAAGCGGTCACCGACGTGGACGGGCTCGACCATCTGGAAGGCCAGTCCCTGGCCGTGCTGGCGGACGGGAGCCCCGTGGAAGGCTGCGTGGTGCGGCAGGGCCGCATCCGGCTGCCCTTTGCCGCCCGCATCGTCCAGGCAGGCCTGCCCTATGCCTCCGTCCTGTCGCCCCTGCCCGTGGAAGGCAACGGCGAATCCGGCAGCACGCTGGGACGGCAACGGGCGCTGGGCCGCTGCTGCCTGCGCCTGTACCGCAGCGTGGGCGGGCGCTACGGAGCCGGCCGCGACGAACTTTACGACATCCCCTTCCTGCCCCGGCGCTGGGATGAGGCCTGCCAACCTTTCAGCGGCGATGTGGATTTTTTGCCCGCCGGAGGACACGGCCCCTCGGCCACCATCTGGCTGGTGCAGGAACGTCCCCTGCCCTTCCACCTGCTGGCCCTGAGCCTGGATGTGGAATTTGCGGAGATATGAACCAAGGAGAGAGCATGATCCATTGTCACTGTGAACCGCTCGAACGCCTGCTGCCGGAACTGCCGCCCCTGTTGCAGGCCCACTGGGACGAGAGCGAGGCCGCCCTGTTCGGCCCGCAGGTCTACGCCCTGGACACGGAACGCTATGCCTGCTGGGAGCGGCTGGGCATGCTGCATGTGGTGACGGCCCGGGACAGCTCCGGGAGCCTGCAGGGCTACGCCGCCTTCACCCTGACGGATTGCCCGCACCGTCCGGGAAAACGTCTGGCCGCTCTGGATGGCCTGTATCTGGCACCGGCCGCCCGCAAGGGCCTGGCCGTCCTGAAGCTGCTGCGTGCGGCCGAGGCCGGGCTCAGGGAACGCGGCGCGGACGTGGTCCAGTACAGTTCCCCGGCCTCCCGCCCCTGTGACGCCCTGTACCGCCGCCTGGGGGCCCGCCATACGGAAAGCGTCTGGCACAAGGAGCTGCGCTGATGGCCGTGGCCAGCAGTACCGCGGCCCTGCTGGGGGCCGCCGTGACCCTTGCCAGCACCGCCGTGGGCACCTGGAGTGCCGTGAGCCGTCAGGAAGAGCAGCGCAAGCAGGCGGAATTCTCCGCCGACATGGCCCGGCGCAATACGCAGATCGCTGAAGAAAATGCCCGCATGGCCGAAGAAGAAGCCCGGCAGACCCGGGCAGACAGTTACGACAAGGCGGTGCGCAAACGTCAGGAAACATCCCTGCTGGTCGGCAAACAGCGGGCACAGGCCGGGGCCTCGGGCGCGCAGATCGACAGCGGCAGCCATCTGGACAGTCAGCTCGACCTGCGGGAAAAAGGAGAACTTGATGCCCTGTCCATCGAAGAACAGGGCGAACGCGCGGCCTACAATCAGGAAGTTCAGGCCTGGAACCAGCGCAATGCCGCCCAGGGATCCCAGGCCCGGGAACGGCAGCTGCGCAGCAAAAGCAGCACGGACTATCTTTCCCTGAGCAAGACCCTGCTCAATGGCGCCGGACGCCTGGGCAACAACTTTGACCTGTTTTCGGGCCAGGGGCCGCGCCTGCCCTGAAGAAAATGGCGGAGGATGTAAAACGGTTCCCGGACGCTGCCTGATGCCGGAAGGGCGCGGGATGCCGGACAGCCTCAGCGACGCGCCAGCTGCGGGCTTGCCCGCTTTTCTTTGCCTGCTTTTCTGCCCGTCGTATCCGCATCCCGGCAGAGACGTCTTGTCAGGTCTTACCTTGCCTGGAAAAGTCCTCCCCGCGACGGCCCTGCTCCTGAGGCATATTCCTTTGCAACGCAAAAGGCCCTCCCTTCACGAAGGGAGGGCCTTTTTTGCCCGGTATAAAAAAAGGGCCGCGGCATCTTGCCACGGCCCCGGGTATCCATACTGTAGCGGGCAGGCTACGTCAGGAAAGGACTAGAAGGTGTAGTTCAGTTCTTCGAAGTGGGCCTTGGGATGGGCACAGGCCGGGCACAGATCGGGAGCGTGGGTACCTTCCACCAGGCAACCGCAGTTGCGGCAGCGCCACACGGTGGCTTTTTCACGCATGAACATGCGGCCTTCCTTGATGTCCTTGGCCAGGGCCAGGAAGCGCTTTTCGTGGTAGGCTTCGGCCACGGCGATATTGCGCATCACAGCGGCGATCTCGGAGAAACCTTCCTTTTCGGCCACAGCGGCGAAGGAAGGATACATTTCCGTGTGCTCGTGGTTTTCACCGGCGGCGGAGGCCAGCAGGTTGGCTTCGGTGGCGCCGATGATACCGGCAGGGAATGCACCCACGATCTCCACATCGCCGCCTTCGAGGAACTTGAACAGGCGCTTGGCGTGTTCCTTTTCCTGCAGGGCGGTTTCCTGGAAGATGTCGCGGACCAAGACGTAGCCATCGCTTTTGGCTTTGGCAGCAAAGAAGTCGTAACGGTTGCGGGCCTGAGATTCACCGGCAAAAGCGGTCAGGATGTTTTTCTCGGTCTGGGTACCTTTCAAAGATTTCATATGCTGTCTCCCGAGCCGTGGCTCTGTTGGTGTGCTTGTTGTTGAGGAGGTCTTGTTTCGTTCCCCGTTGAGCTATTGATAATAAATCTCATTAGCGAATGCAAGCACTTTTTCCATTTTCCCGAAAAAAATTATCGGGCTGCCTGTCATCTGCATAACGCCAAATCCATAAAAAAACAAGCATATTTATAATAACACATTGAAATCATTCGTATAGTTTTTATTACCCTGTTTACAGGCCCGCAACAGCTGTGGCAAGCTTACGGCATGCAGCCCCTTTTCGCTCCTTCTTCCGTCCAGCTCCTCGATGGCGACCGCTCCGTCCTGTTCACTCTGGCAGACGGCAGCCGCCATGAGGCACGCCTCATCCCTTCCGCCCGGGCCCGGAATCTGCGCCTGCGCCTGTCCCCCGACAAGGGCCTGCTCCTGACCGTGCCTGCCGGCATCCCCGCCACGGCCTTGCCTGCCCTGCTCTTCTCGTTCCTGCCCTGGCTGGAACGTCATCTCCCTGCCTGTCCCGCGCCCGCTCCGCTCGTCTTGCCGGAAAAGCTTCTCCTTCCCCTGCGCGGTACGGCCCTGCAGATCATCTCCGACGGGCCGCTGTCCAAAGGCCGCCGCCAGGCCGCTTCCTGCACAGAGCCGCCGCTTTTGCTGCGCGCCGGCAGCAAACGTCTGCTGGCCCTTGTCCGGGATGAGGAACTCCGGCTCTATGCCGCTGCCACGCCGGAAGATACCGCCCTGCTGCTGCGCCACTGGTGCCGCCGGCAGGCAGAAAAGCTGCTGCCCCCCTATCTGCAGCGGCTCGCCGGTCAGGGCGGCTTCACCGTCGCCCGGGTCACTGTCAGGGACCAGCGCCGCCGCTGGGGCAGCTGCAGTAGCCGTGACGGCGGCAGCATCAGCCTCAACTGGCGTGCCGTCCTGCTGCCCCTGCCCCTGCTGGAGCACCTGTGCTGGCACGAGCTGTGCCACCTGCATCATATGGATCATTCCCCGGCCTACCGGCAGACGCTGGCCCGCTTCTCTCCTGACTGGAAACTCCAGGAACGCCGCCTGACGGCCTTCTGGCGCGATCTGCCGGTATGGGCACGCCCCTGCCCTTCACCTGCCCCGGACCAAGAGGCCGGGCGAACCGCTTTACAAGCTCAAGACAGCCCCGTATAGCCATTTGATGGACTGGGCATCATTTTTCATCTGCTTCACCGGCTGGACCCTGGGGGGAATCGTCAACGGTATCAGCGGACTGGGCGCGGGCATCTTCGCCCTGCCCATCGTCCTGCTGGTCACGGACATCAAGACGGCCTCCCTCATCACCTGCATCATCTGCATCCCGCTGCCTGCCATCCTGGGCTGGCAGTTCCGCCATTATTACCGCATGGCCGATCTTCGGCTGCTGCTCCTGGGCACCATCCCCGGCGCCCTGCTGGGTGTGGCCCTGCTGCCGCTCATCCCCGCGCGTGCCCTGCAGGTGGGCCTGGGGATCATGCTCATGGCCCACATGGTCTGGCACCTGCTGGCCCACCGGCCGGGGCCCCTGCATTCGCCCCGGCTCTGGGGCTCCGTCAGCGGAGCGCTGGCCGGTTTCATCCAGGCAGTGAGCGGCCTCGGCGGCCCGGCCATCGGCATGTATGCCCAGCTGGCCCACTGGGACAAGGACCGCACCCGCGGCAATATCAGCCTGTACTTTCTGGGGCTCTCCCTGCCTTTGGTCCTCATGCAATACCTGGCGGGCTATTACACCGGGCCCGTGCTCCAGGGCCTGATCCCCTGTCTGCTGGGCTGCGGCGTGGGCCTGGTCATCAGTTATCCCCTGGCACGCAAGATCGGCGAGGCCAGCTTCCAGCGCCTGCTGGCCATCGTCATCGGCCTGTCGGGCTTTTCCATCCTGACACGGGCCCTGCTGGACAGTTGAACGAAAAAAGGACGCCCCCAGGCGTCCTTTTTTATTGGCCAAAAACGGCAACCGTCAGGTTACGGCTCAAGTTTGCGCACGGCATCGGCCCGGCCGGCCACCACCAGCGTGTCTCCCTTGTGCAGTACGGTGAGCGCCGGCGGGACGAACTGGAAGGCGCGCTCGCCTGCCGGACGGATGCCCATGACCATGACCCCGAAGGACTGGATCAGGTTCAGGTCCACCAGCGTGCGCCCGTGCCAGTTGTCGACGCGCAGCTCCTGGATGGCGATGCCGCCGTATTTGGGGATCAGGTCCAGCATGCCCGGATGGCACAGCTGGTGCGCGGCCATGACGGCGGCTTCCATCTCGGGCACGATGGCCCTGTCCACATGCAGGCGCTGCAGGATCTTTTTGTGTTCCTCGTTGGAGGCCTTGACCCAGATCTTGGGGCCGCCCAGCTCCTGGACGTTGAGCGTGATGCTCAGGGACTGTTCCACCCCTTCGCCCACGCTGATGACCACCCAGTCCAGATCCTGCACATGCAGGGAGCGCAGGACGCTCAGACTGGTGGCGTCGGCCTTGTAGACCGTATCCAGCAGCTCTTCGGCCAGCTGCACACGGGCATCGGACATGTCGATGCCGATGACCGTATGGCCCATGGAAGCCAGAGTCGTGGCCATGCGCAGGCCGAATTTCCCCAGACCGATGATGCCGATTTCCAAAGTTTTCTCTGCCATGCAGGCTCCTTGTCACGATGGCGCCGATGCCGCCCGCGGGGGCGGCTTCGGGAACAGCCGCAGACACGGTCTTGGCCGCGTCCTTTCAAAACTATCCTTCTCCGGTGTTACCCCACGGGCAGCTGGCTTTCCGCGTAGGCATAGGCCTTTTTGGGCTGCAGGCTGCGCAGGGCCAGCAGCAGGGAGAGCAGCCCCACACGACCGGCGAACATGTTGAATATCAGGATGCACTTGCCTTCACTGGTCAGCTGCGGAGTCAGGTTCACGCTCAGCCCCACGGTGCCCTGCGCCGAGACCACCTCGAACAGCAAATTGACGAAGGCCATACTTTGTCCCTCGACCCGGTGCAGGATGCCGTTTTCCGTGATGGTCAGCAAAAAGACGGAAAAGAAGATGCTCAGCGTATACAGCAAAAAAAGCGTCAGGGCCCGCGTCAGGTTCTCCGGCGGCACGCCCCGCTTGTGGAAAACGATCTGGCGATCCCCGCGCACCTGGGCCACCACATAACCCACCAGCAGGCGGAAGGTCACGATCTTGATACCGCCGGCGCACGACCCCGGTCCGCCGCCGATGAACATCAGGACCATCAGGACCATCAGGCTCGCGTGGCTCCAGTTGGCCATGTCCACCATATTGAAACCGGCGGTTCGGGCGGAGATGGAGTGGAACAGCGAGATCAGGAACAGATGGAGGCCGTCCCCCACCAGATCCTCGTTGCCGGCACGGCGCCATTCCACCACGAAGATCAGCAGCGCCCCGGCCACGATGAGGAACAGGCTGGTATTGATGACCAGGCGGCTCAGACGGCTCAGACGCGTCACCGGCGCCAGACGCCCCCGGCTCAGGATGCCCAGGCATTCCCGCAGCACGCCGAAACCGATGCCCCCCAGGACGATGCAGATGCAGATGACCGTGCAGACCAGGCCGTCTTCCCGGAAGGCGACCATATTGTCCGGCGCCAGAGCGAAACCGGCGTTGCAGAAGGCCGAGACCGCATGGAACAGGGCACTGAAGGGAGAAAAGAACACCGGATCATGCAGGAACAGCACCAGCGCGGCCAGCAGCTCCACGCCCAGGACGATGCACACGACCTGCAGGAGGAACTGCCCCATATTGAAATCCCCGCCCAGCAGGGCCTGGCTCACGGCCTCGCGGCTGGTGAAGGGCACCTGCTTGCGCCACAGGAGAAAGATCAGGCTGGTATAGGTCATGACGCCCAGGCCGCCCACCTGGATGAGGACCAGCATCACGCCCTGTCCCACAGGGCTCAGCACCTGGCTGATGTCCACCGGGGACAGGCCGGTCACACAGACTGCGGAAGTAGACAGGAACGCAGCATCCACCACGGAGAGGGAAGCTCCTTCGCCATGACAGACGGGCAGGCACAGGGCCAGTGTCCCCAGCAGGATCATGGCCGCAAAGGAGATGGCCGGCCATGTCAGGGGAGTGAGATAACGTTTACGCTGCATGCTCTCCTCTGGGCTCAGGACGCATCATCCGTCCGGCAGACGGCCTCCGCATGAACAGCGAAAGCCAGGCCGCCCGGCACCCTGAGCAGACATCGGTCCCGGCCTGCCGCCATCCTGAAGAAACGGTCGCTGCAGCCGGGCGATGACGCCTGACCCTAGTCCAGCTGCCCGGCTATTGCAAGCCGCGCCTCCGGGGGCGTACTTTACAGCCGGAGCAAAGCCCGCTACAGTGCCCGCCAGCTAGGGGAGCCGTGAACGGCAGTTGCACGGCTGAGAGTGGGATAGTCCCAGACCCTGTGAACCTGACGCAGTTCGCACTGCCGTAGGGAAGCTGAGCCGCACCCGCGAAAGACAGGTTGTGGCTTTTTTTGCGCCCTGCGTCCAAACCCAAGGATGCAAACCCATGTCTTCCATCCTCTCCCGTAACGCCGCCCTGCGCGGCCTTCTCGACCAGCATCTGGCCGCCCTTTCCCAGGAAGAGGGCCTTGCCCCTGAAACCATCACCAGCGCCATCGAAGCCGGCAGCATGGTCCTGCTGGGCAATCCCGCCCACGCGGGCCTGGCGCCCATCGTCGTGGGCCAGCCTTCCCGCATCAAGGTCAACGCCAATATCGGCACCTCGCCGCTGTGCAACTGTCTGCACACCGAAAAACGCAAGCTGGCCGTGGCCCTGGAAGCCGGGGCCGATACGGTCATGGATCTTTCCATCGCCGGTGATCTGGATGCCATCCGTACCGGCATGCTGGCTGCCTGCCCGCGCCCGCTGGGCACGGTGCCCATGTATTCCGTGGGCCAGCAGATCCTGGACAATGACCGGGACATCGCCAGCATGCAGCCTGACGACCTGTTCGCCGAGATCGAAAAGCAGGCCCGCCAGGGCGTGGACTTCATGACCGTGCACTGCGGTCTGACCAAGCGCGGCGCGGAAATGGCCGTCAAGCAGGACCGCGTCATGGGCGTCGTCTCCCGTGGCGGCTCCATGCTGGCCCGCTGGATGCTGGAAAACGGCAAGGAAAATCCCCTGCTGGAATATTTCGACCGTCTCATCGACGTGTGCCGCCAGTTCAACGTCACCCTGTCCCTGGGCGACGGCCTGCGCCCCGGTGCCGGTGTGGATGCCGGTGATGCCGCCCAGTGGGAAGAAGTCATCACCCTGGGCCGTCTGGCCAAGTATGCTCTGGAACAGGGCGTGCAGTGCATGATCGAAGGCCCCGGCCATGTGCCCATGAATCAGGTCCGCACCCAGATCCAAGGCATCAAGCGCCTGACCAACAACGCTCCCCTCTATGTCCTCGGCCCCTTGTGCTGCGACAGCGCCCCTGGCTACGACCATATCGCCGGTGCCATCGGCGGCGCCCTGGGCGTGGAAGCCGGTGTGGACTTCCTCTGCTATCTGACCCCGGCCGAACATCTGACCCTGCCCAATGAAGAAGATGTGCGCGCCGGTGTCATGGCCTCGCGCGTGGCCGCCCATGTGGGCGAAGTGGCCCTGGGCCGCGAACGTGCCGTGCGCCGCGAAGCCACCATGAACGCCGGCCGTAAGGCCCTGGACTGGGACATGATGCGCGAAGCCGCTCTTGATCCCCAGCAGCTGGACAAGCGCCGCGAAGACCACAAACATGAAGATGTCTGCGCCATGTGCGGCAAATTCTGCGCCGTGAAGATGCTCAAGGACCAGAAAAAGGACTAGGAAAACCTTTGGAGGGGGCGGGGACCCCTTTTCCTTGCGGAGAGATTCCCCCCCTCGCCTCCTCCTTCCCCCAAAACCGCTCATCAGGACTGCCTGCATCACAGGCAGTCTTTTTTTATGGCTGGCACAAGTTGAGGGATGTTCCTGCTCTGGAAAAAATTCTGCCCCATCAACAGCCGGCAGGAGGAAGGACGCCTTGAAAAGGCTTGATGGTCCATAAAATACCATCGTGTGCTTTCCGGGCCTGGCCCGGAAATTCGCAAATACTATTCCGCTGGATGTCGATGGCAACGCCGCTGCCTTACAATATTTTCGATTTGAGCATCTTCACAGCCAAGGCACCCCCATTCCCATCCATGCACAGGCCCGCTGGCAAAACGCAGGTCTAGCGGCAA
>NZ_JBNPKS010000021.1:0-32179 GCF_050313065.1 Desulfovibrio sp. SGI.230
GGTAATGGAATAAAGCGCGTTTTGGGAAGGGGCCCCTTCCCCGGCAAAGTCCGATGACAGGCCTTAATCGAAGCTCTTGGCCCAGCGCAGGATATGGGCGTGCAGCAGGCGCACGGCCTGGAGGAAGCGGGGGCCGCGGCCCTGGTAGTGCTGGCAGAGCTGGTGCCAGAAAAAGGCCATGCTGGCCAGTTCCGGGCAGGACTGCATGTGCTGGAGGATGGTCATGCACAGGGGGTGGCCCGTGGGATCGAAGCTCTCCGGCAGGGGGGCGCATTCCTGCAGCAGGGTCTGGAGCAGGCGGGCGCAATGGCTCAGGGCTTTGCCCACGCGGGCCGCGAACTGGCTGGAATAGTTGGGGCAGGCCATGCTCAGGGGCACATTGGTCAGGGGCGTGGGCTCCGTGGCCCCGGAGGTCAGGTCATCCAGGATGCGCCGCCAGTAGACGCGCTGCTGGCAGAGCCAGAGGGTGCGGTCATCGGCCTTGTGGTCGGACAGGCAGGTGGTGGTGATGAAACCGCGCGAGTCGGTGGCCGTCTGCCAGATGCGGGCCTCACGGCAGGCCGAGGTGGTGATGCCTTCGCTCCACTGGCCGCTGGTGAGCTTGGCCAGCACCAGGTCGGCCACGATGGAGGCGCTGATGTGGTGGCGGCACTTCTCGCCCAGGACGCAGTCGTGGTCATGCGGGCAGGGATGGCAGGGCAGGGTGGGCTCCAGGCAGCAGCTGCCGGGCAGGTAGGGGCCGGTATCGCAGGGCTGGGCCGTGGCCAGGAAGATGGAGAGCAGGGGCAGGCCCAGACCGGCCGCCAGATGCATGGTGCCGGTATTGTTGGTGACCAGCATGGCCATCTCGCGCAGGACGGCGCCCAGCTCGAAGATATTGGTCTGTCCCACCACGTCCACGAAGGGGGTGCTGGTCAGGCGGGCGTATTCGTCGGCCAAGGGGCGTTCCGAGGCCTCGCCCAGCAGGACGGGGCAGATGCCCTCTTCCTGCCAGATGCGCTTGCCCAGCTCCACGAAGTGGCTCACCGGCCACTGGCGGCGCTTTTCGCTGGCGCCCAGCTGCATGCCGATGAAGCCGTGCCGGATCACCGGTGCGTGGGCCAGCAGGCGGCGGGCCGTCTCGCGGGCCTCGGTGCCCAGTTCGCTGAGCAGGCCGGAGCCGGGCTGGGAGAGCAGCTGGCCGGAAAGGCCGCCCAGCAGGGGAGCGCCGGTCATGCGGAACATGTCGGCCAGGTTGAAGGGCGCGTTGCTCTGGCGCAGCTCGGCGGCATGGAGGAAGGCGGGCCAGAGGCCGTCCACGCGCGGACGCCCCTTGTGGTCCAGTCCGAAGCCCAGCACGGCCTCGGGCGCGGGGGCCAGGGCGGTGGCCAGCAGACGGGCCGGCATGCTGGGCGTCAGGTTGATGATGTGGTCGGCCTGCACGGTGGCGCGCAGGTTTTCGGCCCACGCCTGCAGTTCGTGGCGGGTGGCGTCGGCCTGTTCGGGGCTGACCAGGTGATCGGGCACGGTGAGCAGGGGGCTGGCGAATTGCAGCAGGCCCTCGGTGTCCGCGTATTTTTCCAGACAAAGCAGCGTGGTGCTGCGCCCGGCCTTGTGCAGGTCGTGCAGCAGGGGCTGGCTGAGCAGCAGATCCCCGAAGCGGTTCAGATTGATGACAAGAGCATCCAGACGCATGACAGTTTCCTTGCGGAGGGTGAAGATTCCCGTGGTGCTGGGCACGCTGACGGGGGGAGCTTTCTAGCAGAACTGGGCGCGGACGTCCAGACGGGGCGGGGATCGGAAAGGGCTCGGCGGAAAAAGCGGCAGCGCGGCAGAGGACCGGTAAGGCCGCCGTATCACGACACGCCGTCCATACCCGGCGGCCGTCAGGCACGCACGGATCGTCCGTTGCCGGACGGACGCAAAAGATGGCCCCGCCTCTCCGGAAGGTACCGGGGCGGACCAAGGTCAGCGCTGCGGGCCAGCGCCGGCGCCGGATGCAGGTGCCTGTCAGGGACGCCGTTCGTCCTGCGGCTGTGCCGGGGCCTGTTCCTGGGGGGCCGTGCTGAAGGGCGAGGTGATCTCCCTGGCCAGCAGGGTCACGAAGAGGGCCGGGACCCCGGAATCCACGCTGAACTCGCGGTGGGCCAGCAGGCCTGTGCGCATCTGGCTGCTGCCGCGGGCATTACGGCTGCCCACGTTCTGGAGCATGAAGCGCTTGGGGCGCTTGTCGCTGGGGACACGGCGCTGGACCAGCAGGATGTCCGAAAGGACGAGGGTCGCGCCCTTGCCGGAAAGTTCCGACGGTGCCCCGTAGCCGCCTTCGACCATGCGATGGGCCGATGCGGCGTCGGTGACGCCGGCTTCCAGCACGCTGGCCTGGATGATGAACCCGGCCTGGCTGGGGTTGTCGGTGATGTCGTACTTTTCGGCGCGCAGCAGGCGCTCCACTTCGGCGCGCAGGCCGAAGACATGGCGGCTCTGGTCGCGGACGCTGACGTAGACCACAGGCGTGGTGTCATCGTCGGCCGGGGCCAGAGAACCCTGGCGCAGGACCTGGATGTCGGTGGGGGCGGGCTGCCGGTGCTTGCAGCCCGGAAGCAGCAGCAACAGCAGCGCGAGGAGGAGAAAGAGCGTTTTTTTCATGCGTCTCCGGGACGGCGACAGGGCTTGCGGCCCCTGCGGGGGAGCTGCCCACGCCACGCGGCAGCGGGCACGATGGCAGGAGGACCGGCGCGTCCGCTACGGACGCGGTACTGTCTCCGAGGTCAGCCCTATACCGCAGAAATCACAGGCATGTCCAGCAGGACCAGGAAGCTGCGGTTCGACGCGGTGGAAGACGATGGCCGCGGTCGTATGGGGACCGCGGCTGTGGAGGTCGATGGCGCCGACAGAGAGGGCCTGTCCTTTGCCGCGGCAGAATTCTTGAGCTTCTTCAAAGGCCTGCTTGCGTGCCGAGAACGGTCCATACAATTCGTTATCGACATCGGCGGAAAGGGAATACCGGTTGGGGGAAAGTTCCATGACGCCGGATGACGGGGTGCGGCAGTAAGGAAAAAGCGGGTGATGACGACAGGATGCCAGGTTGCGTCAAAAATTCCTTTGTGCTTTGAATCTTCCCCTTCAGGAGATATGCGGATCGAAACATGAAGATCCCTTGCAAATGAGGGGCCCGGCATCACCACACCCTGATGGACTCCAGGATGGCCCGGCACAGGGCGTCTTCCAGCCCGGCGAAGGCCTCTTCCTTGCTGCGGGGATTGCCGCGGCTGGTCACGGCAACGGTGTGCAGGCTGTCCTTGTCGGGGATGCGGCGGGCGGCCGTGCCCACGGCGGCTTCCATGGCCCAGCTGGTGTAGCTGTCGCCCGCGTCGTGCAGGGTGGCGCCCACGCCCACCGTGGCGCCGATGCCCGCGCCTACGATGGCGCCGCCGCGCCCGTCCACCAGGCCGCCCAGCAGCACGCCCAGCATGGTGCCCGTGCCCACGTTGCCCAGCGTGCGTCCGGCGCTCACCCGGCTGCCGTCGCTGGTGGCCCAGACGTCGCGGATCTCCACCAGGATCACCAGGTCGGCTTCCTTGACGTCCGAGGCCGGGTTCAGGCCGCGTTCGCTCTGCAGATAGGCCGTGAGCATGGAGTGCAGGTCCTCCGTCATGCTCTTGCCGTTCTCGATCTTGATGAAGACCCTGTCGCCCCGTTCCAGGGTGACGGCAGGCAGGGGCGCGCCGGGCTCCGGCGCCGGGCGGGCATCGTGCGAGGCACAGGCCCCCAGGGCCAGGGACAGAAGCAGAAGGAACAACAGGCTCAGGATGCGGTGCGGATGCATGACGGCTCCTTGAGGGGGAAAATGATCCCGGTCATTTATATGTTGTATCCCAGGCCGGTAGGCCTGTCCAGACGGCGGAAAGGGCGCGCCGGGAGCCCCTGTGGCGGCGACGCGGGCTTGACGTGGCTGCATTTTGCCGTATCCTCCGCGCACACGGCAGGCCTGAGGGCCCTTGCCGCGGACCTGGCGGGCCCGGCTTTTTCCCTGCTTCTTTTTCCTTCCGGGCAGCCTCAAGGCAGCATGAACGGTCCACGGGACCGTCTTTTTTCATTCACCTCCTGCCACTGCCGTCCGGCAGTCGGATGGACAAGGGACATCATGGGCAAGCAGCTGATCATCGTGGAATCGCCGGCCAAGGTGAAGACCATCAAGAAATTTCTGGGACCGCAGTACATGGTGCAGGCCAGCGTGGGCCATGTGCGCGACCTGCCGTCCAGCAGTCTGGGCGTGGACGAAGCCAACGATTTTGCCCCCCAGTACGAGATCATCGACAATAAGAAGAACGTGGTCAGCGAGCTGCGCAGCGCCGCAGCCAAGGCCGACACCGTCTATCTGGCCCCCGACCCGGACCGCGAAGGGGAGGCCATCGCCTGGCATGTGGCGGAGCTGATCCGCGACAAGGCCAAGGACATCAAACGCATCCAGTTCAACGAGATCACCGCCCGCGCCGTCAAGGAGGCCCTGGCCCATCCGCGCGAGCTCAACCAGCACCTTTTCGATGCCCAGCAGGCCCGGCGCGTGCTGGACCGCCTGGTGGGCTACAAGATCTCGCCCCTGCTCTGGAAGACCATCAAGCGCGGCATCTCCGCCGGACGCGTGCAGTCCGTGGCCCTGCGCCTCATCGTGGAGCGCGAGGCCGAGCGCGCCGCCTTCAAGCCGGAAGAATACTGGCTGTTCAAGGCCCTGCTGGGCGCCGGGGTGCCGCCCTCCGTGCGTGCGGAACTGGCGCGCATCGGCGGCAAGAAGGCCGTGATCCGCAATGCCGAGGAGGCCAACGCCCTGGAGGCCGAGCTCAAGGGCCAGCCCTTCGTGGTGGAGAGCGTGGAACAGAAGAAGCGCGAGCGCGCGCCGCAGCCGCCCTTCATCACCTCCACCCTGCAGCAGGCCGCCAACCAGCGTCTTTCCTACACGGCCAAGCGCACCATGAACATCGCCCAGCGCCTCTACGAAGGCGTGGAGATGGAAGACGGCAGCATCACGGCCCTCATCACCTACATGCGTACCGACTCCACCCGCATCGCCGACGAGGCCCGGCAGGCGGCGCACGACTTCATCCAGCGCGAGTTCGGCAACGATTACCTGCCGGCCAAGAAGCGCGTCTACAAGACCAAGAGCGGCGCGCAGGACGCCCACGAAGCCATCCGGCCCGTGGATGTGAACATCACGCCCGAGATGGTCAAGGCGGCCCTGCCCCCGGACCAGTACAACCTGTACCGCCTGATCTGGTCGCGCTTCGTGGCCTCGCAGATGGCCGGGGCCCGCTTCCACGACACCACGGTGACCGTGGCCTGCGGCCGTACCCAGTGGAAGGCCAAGGGCGAGCGCCTGCTCTTTCCCGGCTTTTTGGCCGTGCTGCCCCGCGGCAAGGACGAAGGCGATGCCGAGCTGCCGCCCCTGGAGGCCGGCCAGACCCTGAAGCTGGAGAAGCTGGACAAGGAACAGAAGTTCACCCAGCCCCCGGCCCGTTACAGCGAAGCCAGCCTGGTGCGCGAACTGGAAGAGCAGGGCATCGGCCGCCCCTCCACCTACGCCAGCATCATCTCCACCCTGCAGGACCGCGAATACGTGCGCCTGCAGGACCGCCACTTCATCCCCACCGATCTGGGGCGCGTGGTCTGTGAGCAGCTGGTGCAGCACTTCCCGCATCTCATGGACGTGGGCTTCACGGCCGAGATGGAGAGCCTGCTGGACAAGGTGGCCGACGGCGACCAGCAGTGGGTGGACCTGATGCATGCCTTTGCCGCGGATTTCAACCCCACGCTGGCGGCTGCCGCCAAGAACATGCAGAGCGTCAAGGGCGGCCTGCCCACCGATCTGGCCTGCCCCGACTGCGGCAAGCCCCTGATGATCAAGTTCGGCAAGGCCGGGCCCTTCCTGGCCTGCAGCGGCTATCCCGACTGCCGTTTCACCAGCAATTTCCAGCGCACCGAGGACGGCCGTCTGGAGATCGTGGCCCCGCAGAAGCCCGAACTGGAAAAGGTGGGCGAGTGCCCGCGCTGCGGCAAGGATCTGGTCATCAAGCACGCCCGTACGGGCAGCCGCTTCATCGCCTGCACGGGCTACCCGGACTGCAACTATACCGCGCCCATGGCCACGGGCGTCATGTGCCCGCGCTGCGGCGAAGGCCGCATGGTGGAAAAAAGCACCAAGCGCGGCAAGCTTTTCTATTCCTGCGACCGCTACCCGCAATGTGATTTCGCCCTGTGGGACAAGCCCGTGCCCGGACCCTGCCCGCGCTGTAATTCCTCCTATCTGGTGGAGAAGCGCGGCCGCGACGGCAGCGTCAAGATCATGTGCCCCACCAAGGGCTGCGGCTATGTGAAAGGAGGCGACGATGGACAGGATGCCTAAAGCGCCGGCCTCGCCGGTGCTGGTGAGCGCCCCGGTGGATGGCCTGGGCGTACCGCTGAACCTGGAGGCCCGTGCGGCCCGGCTGCTGGACGAAGGGCAGGCCGTGGTCCTGCTGACCGTGGTGGAGCGCGAAGGCTCGGCCCCGCGTGCCGCCGGTACCCGTGCCCTGCTGACCGCTGCCGGTCTGGAAGGCACCGTGGGCGGCGGTCTGCTGGAAGCCCGTGCCGTGGAGGCGGCCAATGTCTGCCTGAAGGAAGGACGCTCCGCCCGCGTGCGCTGCGACCTCACCGGTCTTGGCCCCGACAGCGACATGATCTGCGGCGGCAGCATGGATCTGCTCTGTGAATATCTGACGCCTGCGCAGGCGCCCCTGTTCCGTGCGGCGGGCGCGGCCCTGAAAGCCGGGCTGACCGGCATCTGGCTGCTGGACGTGAGCCGGGCCGATGCGCCCGTGCGCGACCTGTATCTGGATGCCCTGCCCGAAGGCCAGCCCCTGGTGGCGGGCCTGCACGAGGGCGCGGAAGCCGTGCGGCCCCTGCTGGCCGGGCGCAAGGGCCGTCCCGGCCTGGTGCGGGAAGGCCTGGTGGAACGTTATGTGGAGGCCCTGGACGCGCCGCCGGTGCTGCTGCTCTGCGGCGGCGGCCATGTGTCGCTGGAGACGGCCCGTCTGGCCCATGCCGCCGGTTTCGTGGTGGACGTGGTGGACGACCGCGCGGAGTTCGCCGATCCCCGGCGTTTCCCCATGGCCCGGCGCTGCCTGACCCTGCCTGCCTTCGAGGGTCTGGCGGCCCGCTGCGGCATCGGCCGGCACCATTATGTGGCCATCATGACCCGCGGCCACAGCTTCGACCGTGAGGTCCTGGCCCAGGCCCTGAAAACGGACGCCTTCTATATTGGTATGATCGGCAGCAGCAGCAAAAAAGCCTCGGTGTACAAGGCGCTGCGTGCGCAGGGCGTCAGCGATGCGGCCCTGGACAAGGTCTGCTGCCCCATCGGTCTGGGCATCGGCGCGGACACGCCGCAGCAGATCGCCGTCTCCGTGGTGGCCGAGCTCATGGCCGCCAGGGCAGGGACGCTGGGCGCTCTTCGGGCGGCCCGCTGAGGTCCGGAAAGCCCCTAAAAAAGTGGCGTAAAAAAATAGTCAATTATTCAAATTGGTTACAAGAAAAAAGTACGATTCGATAAACCATTGGAATAAAAGGATTTTTCTTTATTGAACTTTCAGAGCAAAATAAGCCTGCATTTCTTGACGCATTTTGCAAAAAATGTTTAGCAGGGGACTTAAAGCCCGCTCGCTTTGCGGGCGGGCTTTCCACGTATCGGCAGTTCGCTGCTGTCCCAGGAGTAAGATATCATGATCGGAAAACAGACCATTCTGGCAACGCTGCTGTTGCTTCTCTGTTTCAGCCTTGCGGCATGCAAGGATGAAGGTGCTCAAAAAGGTCAGATGCCCGCCCCGCCGGTGGGCGTCTTCCAGGTGGAAGCCAAGGACGTGCCCTGGCCTTCCGAATTCCAGGCCCAGGCCTCCGGCTCCCGGTCCGTCGAAGTGCGTGCCCGTGTGCAGGGCATCATCGAGAAGCGTCTGTACCGTGAAGGCGAGTTCGTCAAGGCCGGTCAGCTCATGTTCCAGATCGAGCGCGACCAGTACGAGGCCGCCGTCCAGCAGGCCGAGGCCCAGTACGACAGCGCCAAGCGCGAGTGGAACCGCGTGCGCCCCCTGTTCGCCAAGAACGCCGTCTCCCAGAAGGATCGCGACAACGCCAAGGCCGCCTATGACAACGCCAAGGCCGCCCTGCGTGCCGCCAAGATCAATCTGGACTACTGCCAGGTGGTGGCCCCCGTGTCCGGTTACAGCTCCAAGGAAAGCTTCACGCCCGGCAACCTTGTCAGCAACAACTCCCTGCTGACCTACGTGGACCAGACCGATCCCATGTACATCGATTTCTCCATCGCCGCGCCGCAGCACATGCGCCGTCAGCAGCTGGCCGCCGAAGGCCGCCTGCGCTTCCCCGAAGGCAACGTCTACAAGGCCCGTCTGCGTCTGCTGGACGGCAGCATGTACCAGGGCGAAGGCCAGGTGGACTTCATCGACAGCCGCGTGCAGCCCGAGACCGGCGTGGTGCAGGCCCGTGCCTCCTTCGCCAACAGCGACGGCCGGATCATGCCCGGCCAGTATGTGCGCATCTTCATGGACGGCGACGTGCTGGTCAACGCCGTGCTCATCCCCCAGAAGGCCGTGCTCATCACCCAGAAGGGTTCCTTCGTCATGACCCTGGACAAGGACAACGTGGTCGGCACCCGGAAGGTGGAGGTCAGCGAGACCATCGGCGACATGTACCTTGTGGACTCCGGCCTCAAGGGCGGGGAACGCATCATCTGTGAAGGCATGGTCAAGGCCCGCCCCGGTGCCAAGGTCAGCGTCATGGGTGACGGACAGGCCCAGAAGGGACAGGCCGCCCAGAAGACCGCTCAGAAGTAGGTGATGGTCTATGGCAGCTTCGGCAAAACCAAATATCTTTTTGCGCAGACCGATCCTTTCGTCGGTCATCTCCATCGTGATCACGCTGGTGGGCGCGCTGGCCATGAAGGCCCTGCCCATCGCCCAGTATCCTGAACTGGTGCCGCCCACGGTCAACGTGACGGTCTTCTATCCCGGCGCCTCGGCCGAGACCATCGCCGGTACCGTGCTGGCCCCCCTGGAAGTGAACATCAACGGCGTGGAAAACATGCTCTACATGACGTCCACGGCCTCCTCGGGTTCCGGTTCGGGCTCCATCAACGTCTATTTCAGTCTGGGCACCGACCCGGACATGGCCCTGGTCAACGTCAACAACAAGGTCAACCTGGCCCAGACCACACTGCCCGAGACCGTGCGCCTGCAGGGCGTGCAGGTGACCAAACGTTCACCGGCCATGCTGCAGATCATCGCCCTGTTCTCGCCTGACGGGCGTTATGACGCCGTGTACCTGCACAACTACATGCAGGTGAACGTGGCCGACGAACTCAAGCGTGTTCCCGGCGTGGGCGACGTGACCGTGTTCGGCTACATGGACTACGCCATGCGCATCTGGCTCGTCCCGGACAAGCTGGCCAAGTACGGCGTCACCGTGAGCGAGATCGCCGCGGCCATCCAGGAGCAGAACTCGCAGTTCTCGCCCGGCCGTCTGGGCGACGCGCCCATACCCGATACCGCCCAGCTTTCCTGGCAGATCGATACCAAGGGCCGTCTGGCCACGCCGCAGGAGTTCGGCGAGATCATCATCCGCACCGGTGAGGACAGCGCCATGCTGCGCCTCAAGGACGTGGCCCGCATCGAGATGGGCGGCAAGGACTACAGCGTCGAAAGCGAATACAACGGCATGGTGGCCCGTGCCATGGGTATCTACCTGCTGCCCGGCGCCAACGCCATCGCCACCGGCGAGGCCGTCACCGCCCGCATGCAGGAGCTAGCCAAAAACTTCCCCGAGGGCATCGACTACAAGATCATCGTGGACACCAACGACTTCGTTATGGAGTCCATCAACGAAGTGGTGCACACCCTGGTGGAAGCCATGATCCTGGTGTTCCTGGTGGTGTTCATCTTCCTGCAGAACTGGCGCGCCACCCTCATCCCCTGCATCGCCGTGCCCGTGTCCATCATCGGCACCTTCGCGGGCATGTTCGCCCTGGGCTACACCATCAACACCCTGACCCTGTTCGGTATGGTGCTGGCCATCGGTATCGTGGTGGACGACGCCATCGTGGTGCTGGAGAACGTGGAACGCATCATGAGTACCGAGCACCTGCCGCCCAAGGAAGCCACGGCCAAGGCCATGAGCGAAGTAACGGCCCCCGTTATCGCCATCGTGCTGGTGCTCTGCGCCGTGTTCATCCCCGTGTCCTTCATGGGCGGCCTGGCGGGCCAGATGTACAAGCAGTTCGCCATCACCATCTCGGTGTCCGTGGTGCTTTCGGGCATCGTGGCCCTGACGCTGACCCCGGCCCTGTGCTCCCTGCTGCTCAAGCCGCATGCGCATGACCATCAGCCGGCCAGACCCTTCGTCGTCTTCAACTATTTCTTCGGCAAGACCACGCACCGCTATGTGCGTACGGTGCGTTTCATCAAGGACCACGGCCTGATCTCCATGGCCCTCTTCGGCTGCATGATCGTCAGCCTGGTCTTCCTGTTCCGGGTGGTCCCCGGCGGCCTGGTGCCCAACGAAGACCAGGGCTATATCCTGGGCATGACCATCCTGGACGACGGTGCCGTGCAGAACCGCACCCGTGACGTGACCCGCATCGCTTCCGAGCTGCTGCGCAAGGATCCGGTGGTGGATACGGTCATGACCCTGAACGGCCTGGACATCACCTCCATGTCGACCAAGAGCAACTACGGTACCTTCTTTGCCGTGCTCAAGCCCTGGAGCGAACGTACCACGCCGGAGAGCAGCGCCTCGGCCATCAGTACCAAGGTGCTGGGCGTGACCATGATGCAGCCCGAAGCCGTGACCATCGGCTTCACGCCGCCGCCCATCAGCGGCATGTCCACCACGGGCGGTTTTGAAGGCTTCATCCAGATGCGCGGCGCCGGCACCAGCCAGGATCTGGAAGCCACGGCCAATGCCTTCGTGGCGGAAGCCACGTCCCGTGACGAGAACGGCCAGCCCAAGTATCCGGCCATCGGTACCCTGCGCAGCCTGTTCTCCACCGGTGCCCCGCAGCTCTACGCCAACCTGGACCGTGAGCGCTGCAAGGACATGGGCATCAGCATCAGCGATGTCTTCACGGCCATGAACGCCACCTTCGGTGCGCTCTACGTCAACGACTTCAACTACCTGGGCCGTACCTTCCAGGTGCGCATGCAGGCCGAGGCCGATTACCGTCTGCTGCCCGAGTCCCTGCACGACATCTTCGTGCGGACCAACAAGGGCGGCATGGTGCCCCTGGATGCCATCATGACCCTGGAACGCCGCACGGCGCCCCAGACCATGGAACGTTACAACGTGTTCCCCGCCGCCCACCTCATGGGTGAACCGGCCCCCGGCTATTCTTCCGGTCAGGCCCTGGAAGCCATGGAAAAGGTGGCGGAAAAGATGCTGTCCAGCGATTACGGCCTGGGCTGGGTCGGTTCGGCCCTGCAGGAAAAGCTGGCTAGCGCCGACACCACCGTCATCTTCGTGCTGGCGCTCGTCATGGTCTTCCTGATCCTGGCCGCCCAGTACGAAAGCTGGTCGCTGCCGCTGGCCGTGCTCACGGCCGTGCCCTTCGGCGTGTTCGGCGCCCTGGTGGCCACCTGGCTGCGCGACCTGTCCAATGACGTGTACTTCCAGGTGGCTCTGGTCACCCTGGTGGGCCTGGCCGCCAAAAACGCCATCCTGATCGTGGAATTCGCCGTCGAGGCCTGGCGCGGCGGGCGCAGTCTGGACGTGGCCGCCATGCATGCGGCGCGCCTGCGCTTCCGTCCCATCGTCATGACCTCGCTGGCCTTCATCCTGGGCTGCGTGCCGCTGGCCATCAGCTCCGGCGCCGGTGCCAACAGCCGTCACGCCATCGGCACCGCCGTGGTGGGCGGCATGCTGGCCGCAACCTGCATCGCCACGCTCTTCGTTCCCTACTTCTTCCGCACCATCATGCGGATCTCCCTGAAGCTGCAGGGCAAGAAGGACCCCAACGAAGGCAAGAAAAGCTTCGATGAGGAGGAGGATATATGACCCCCCTGCTGAAAGCGGGCCTGACGCTGGTGCTCTGCCTGGCCGTCACGGGCTGCTCCCTGGCTCCCGACTATAAGCGTCCCGAGCAGGACATCCCCAAGGAGTGGCGTTCCGTGGATCTGGGACCCACTCCGCTGAACACCGACTGGTGGACCCGCTTCAATGATCCCGTGCTCAATGCCCTGGTGGAAGAAGCCCTGAAGAATAACCAGGATCTGGCGGAAAGCCTGGCCAAGATCGATTCCGCCGCGGCCAAGCTGGGCGTGGGCACCAGCCAGCTCGCCCCCTCGGTGAGCGGCGCCGGTGCGGCCACCTCGCAGAGCAACTCCACCAAGATCGCCAACTACAACAGCATCGCGGACCGTTCCTACGTGAACTACCAGGGCCAGCTCTCGGCCAGCTGGGAACTGGACTTCTGGGGCAAGTACCGCAACAACTACACCATGCTGTCGGACGTGCTGCTGAACACCGTGGTCAGCCACGAGGCCCTGCGCCTTTCGGTGGCCAGCCAGACGGCCCAGAGCTACTTTGCCCTGCTGGCCCTGGACATGCAGCTGGCCACGGCCAAGCGTACCCTGCGCACGCGTGAGGACGCCTTCGGCATCTACACCAGCCGCTACCGTCAGGGCGACATCACGGAGCTGGACTGGCAGCGTGCCCGCGCCGAAGTGGAAACGGCCCGTGCCCAGGTGCACAGCTCCACGGTGGCCGTGGACAGCGCCGAAGCCAGCCTGGCCGTGCTGCTGGGCCGTTCGCCCCGCGACATCATGAGCGCCGTCATGCCGCGCGGCGGCGACATCAGCAAGCTGCCGGCCCCGCCCGTGCTGCCTGCGGGCCTGCCGTCCGAACTGCTGGAGCGCCGCCCCGACGTGCGCGCCGCCGAGTACATGATCATGGCTTACAACGCCAATATCGGCGTGGCCCGTGCCGAGTTCTTCCCGTCCATCTCCCTGACGGGCATGCTGGGCACCCTCAGCGCCAGCGTGGTGAACCTGTTCAGCGGTCCTGCGGGCGCCTGGAGCTACGGCGTGACCGGCTCCATGCCGCTGCTGGACTTCGGCCGCACCTGGTATAACGTCAAGGACGCCGAGGCCCAGAAGGAAGCGGCCATCGCCGTGTACCGCAAGACGGTGCAGAACGCCTTCAAGGACGTGCGCACCTCCCTGACCTCCCAGCGCGAGGCCGACGCCATCGTGGCGGCCAGCCAGGCCCAGGTGGACAGCCTGCGCCGCGCCGCGGAGATCGCCCGCCTGCAGTACGACAACGGTTACACCGACTACCTGACCGTGCTGGATGCCGAACGCCAGCTGTTCAGCGCCGAGCTGAGCCTGGCCAACGCCCTGCGTGACCGCCTCAATGCCGTGGTCAGCGTGTGCATGGCCCTGGGTGGCGGCTGGCAGGATCCCAACGTCAAGCCTTCCTTCCCGGTGGCTGACGCGGAAGAGCTGGTCAAGGCCCATGACGCTGCCGGCCAGAAGGCCTCCCAGCCTGCGGCCGCTCCTGCGAAGGAACAGCCTGCCGCCAAGCAGTAGGCACGATCCCCCCTGAAAAGACACAGGAAGGACGCTTTCGGGCGTCCTTCCTTTTTTTGTGTCCCATGTTATGCAGGCCATCCCCAAAAAGGCCGAGAGGCCGCATTACGGGGCAGAATGCGGGCACAGAGGATGTCCTGCGACGGGGATGTCTTTACAATCCGGCGGGATGACGGCTATCCTGCGGCCATGCTGCATAGAGTACATTTGTTTTTGGCTGGTCTGGCCCTGTCTGCTCTGACGGTCTCCCTTGCTCCCCTGCCGGTGTTGGCGGTGGAGAAGGGCAAGGCGGTGCAGGCCTCGGCGGGCAAGGCCGCTGCGGGCAACAGCAAGGGCGGGCAGGCCTGGAGTTTCGGCACCTCCCGCGACAGGAACAATGCCCTGTGGCATGACGGCGTGGAGACGGACTCCCTGCGCAAGCGGGCCCTGGGCCGGGACAGGGGCAATTCCTCCAGCATCGAACATGCTCTGCGCGAGGCCGACCGCCAGGCCAAGGCCGAGTCCCGCAAAGCCAAGGAGGCGGAACGGGAGGCGGAGGAAAAAAGCCGTCTCGGCATGAACATCCGGCGCGATGACTCCGTCTGGCGTGCCGAGCTGCCGTCGAGCGAGGCCCGCCCTGACGAGCTGCGGCCTCTGGAGCGGCGGCATGTGGTCCGGGCCTATGCCGACTTCATGGACAGCGATGATGCCTCGCTGACCATCGGTCCGGAGCTGATGCTCAAGGACGAGCACAACGAATGGGGCAAGAAGTCCCGGCCCGAGGAGAACGATCCTTCCGTGGGGCTCGGTATGCAGTTCAGTCTTGATTTTTGATGCCGTCCGGGCGGGATGTCCCGCTGCCGGCACGCCTGTGTCCGGGCAGGGAGCGCGGGTGCGGAGGGGACGTTTTCGGTCGGATGCGGCACGTGCTGCAAAAGAAAAGGGGGGACAGCCTGTCAGGCTGTCCCCCCTTTAGGTGTCCGATGCCCGGGGTGTGGTCCGGGCGCTGTCTCCGTCTGCCCCCTGATGAAGAAGCGAGGGAGGCAGGAAGGCAGACGGACTACCGGGCGGAGGTTTCCGGCTCGTGCGGCAATTCTTCCTTGCCCTGGAGTCGGGTGATCCAGATGGTGCTCAGGCTACTGATGACCGCCGCGACCAGCAGGTAACCGCAAAGGTACCAGGGCTGGCCGTCATTGCTGCTGACCAGCATGGTGGCGATCATGGGGGTCAGGCCCGAAGCGAAGATCCCGGAGAACTGGTAGATGAAGGACACGGCGGAGTAACGCACCGTGGGCTCGAAGCTGCCCGAGAACAGGCTGGACATGGTGGCGTACGCCGCACCGTAGATGATGCCGAAGGGCAGGGAGATGGCCAGGAAGACCAGCAGCACGTTATGGCTGAAGTTGTGCAGCACCCAGAAGGTGGGGTAGGCCGTGATGCCCAGCAGGATGGCGGCGATGCCGAAGATGCGGGCGCGGCCCCAGGTGTCGGCACGCATGCCCCAGAAGGGGATGGCCACGGCCATGACCGCAGCGGCGCCCACGATGACGAACAGGCTCACGGTCTTGTCCAGGCCGCAGGAGTTGGTCAGATAGGTCAGGGAGAACACGCCGAACACGTTGAAGGCGATGCCTTCCACGAAGCGGGCGCCCACGCAGGCCGTCAGGGTGCGGGGATAGTGCTTGAAGGCGGCCAGGATGGGGTACTTGACCTGTTCGGTCTTCTTCTTGGCGGAGGAGAAGTCCTGGGTCTCCTGCACGGAGATACGGATGTAGGCACCCACGCCCACCAGGATGGCGCTGAGGATGAAGGCCACACGCCAGCCCCAGGCCAGGAAGGCTTCGTCGCTGAGGAAGAAGGACAGCAGACCGATGACGCCGGAGGCCAGCATCAGGCCGAGGGCCAGGCCCACCTGGGGCAGGCTGCCGTAGAAGGCGCGCTTGTGAGGCGGCGCGGATTCGAAGGCCATGAGCACGGCACCGCCCCATTCGCCACCGATGCCGATGCCCTGGGCCAGACGGCAGAGGACCAGCAGGATGGGAGCCAGGATGCCGATGCTTTCATAGGAAGGCACCAGACCGATGCCCACCGTGGCCACGCCCATGATCTCCAGGGTCAGGACCAGCATCTTCTTGCGGCCCAGCTTGTCACCGAAGTGGCCGAAGACGATACCCCCAAGCGGACGGGCCACGAAACCCACGGCAAAGGTGGCAAAGGCCAGGACCGTACCCACCGTCGGGTCGAAGTCAGGGAAGTAGATCTTGTTGAAGACGATGCCGGCCACGACACCGTACAGGAAAAAGTCATACCATTCGATGACCGCGCCGATGAGGGAGGAAATGACCACGCGGCGCAGGTTCTGCTGGCAGTGTCCGTTGTTGGGAGTATCGCTCATTCTCGTTGCTCCTTGGGGGTGCTGCTAGGCCAGTTTCAGGACCTTGCGGGCGTTTTCGTACATGATCTTGTTGCGCACTTCGTCGGTGAAGGGGAAGGCGGCATAGGCGTCCAGAGCGTCACGCAGCTCGATGAAGGGATGGGCGCTGGCAAAGAGGACCTTGTCGCTGATGGTGGTGCACATGGCCTTCACATAGGTCTCGACCTGGGGAGAGCGCTCGTATTCGGAGATGTCCATGTAGACATTGGCGTTGCGCTGGCAGGTGTAGATGGCCGCATCCACGAAGGGATAGCCGCCGTGGCTCATGATCAGGGTCAGTTCGGGGAAGTCGCGGGCGACCTTGTCCACGTCGCGGGGGTCGGCGTATTCCAGGATGGCGCCGGGCACGCACGGCGGAGGAGCCATGGTGATGAAGACGGGCACATCCAGTTCGCAGCACTTGGTGTACAGGGGGTAGAAGCGGGCGTCACTGGCGGGCATGTGGGCCAGATAGGGGTCGATGGCGATACCCTTCATGCCGTATTCCTTGACGACCTTCTCGATCTCGCGCACGGCGGCCATCTTCTTGTGGGGGTCGATGCCCCAGAGGCCCACGAACTTGTTGGGATAGGCGCGGCAGAATTCGAGCACGCTGTTGTTGTTGGCCGGGAAGCCGTAGGTGGTCTCGGCGTCGCGGCCGGTGATCACGCCCAGTTCCACGCCCATGGCGTCGAGGTCGGCCACGATCTCGTCCAGGGGCTGGGGCTTGCGCTGGTCGAAGCCGATGACTTCACAGGCAGCCTTGAACATGGTGCTGTTCTTGATGCCGTTGATGATCTCCGGCGTGTTGGGCCGGAAGCGGAAGTCGATAACTTTCATATCTGTCTCCATGCGATCCTTCGGGAAGAAGGGGTTTTTGATACGAACTTGGAGGACTGCCAGCATCAGCCATGCTGTGGAGCGCAGCCCCATGTGATTTCTTTCCCTTGCAGGAGGCGTGCCAAAATAATTCCTTGATTATTCAGTGAATTATGAGAATCCGTCGTAGATTTTATGAGGAAGTTGTAACAATTTGCAAAAAAAGAGATGCATTTTTGCATCCCCCTCGTTGGGGTCGCAAAAATGCAAGAAAATGAAATTTTCATATTTTTATCAAATAAATCAAATTGATATATAGAAAAAATGCCAAAAGTCATCACAAAATGCTAACCAGAATCGTTAGTTGAGATGCAAAAATGCGACGCTTTTTAACTATTTGGCATAAAAGGATATTTTAAATGATGCAAATATGCATCATTTGGAGAGCGCGGGCTGCAGGGAGAAAAATCACAAGCTCAAAAGGCCAAAAAAAAGCGGAGGAACACGGGGTTCCTCCGCAGTTGTGAAGCGTGCCCGCACGAGGCGGACACATGCCATTTAGGCCAGTTTCAGGACCTTGCGGGCGTTTTCGTACATGATCTTGTTGCGCACTTCGTCGGTGAAGGGGAAGGCGGCATAGGCGTCCAGAGCGTCACGCAGCTCGATGAAGGGGTGGGCGCTGGCAAAGAGGACCTTGTCGCTGATGGTGGTGCACATGGCCTTCACATAGGTCTCTACCTGGGGAGAGCGCTCGTATTCGGAGATGTCCATGTAGACATTGGCGTTGCGCTGGCAGGTGTAGATGGCCGCATCCACGAAGGGATAGCCGCCGTGGCTCATGATCAGGGTCAGTTCGGGGAAGTCGCGGGCGACCTTGTCCACGTCGCGAGGGTCGGCGTATTCCAGGATGGCGCCGGGCACGCACGGCGGAGGAGCCATGGTGATGAAGACGGGCACATCCAGTTCGCAGCACTTGGTGTACAGGGGGTAGAAGCGGGCGTCACTGGCGGGCATGTGGGCCAGATAGGGGTCGATGGCGATACCCTTCATGCCGTATTCCTTGACGACCTTCTCGATCTCGCGCACGGCGGCCATCTTCTTGTGGGGGTCGATGCCCCAGAGGCCCACGAACTTGTTGGGATAGGCGCGGCAGAATTCGAGCACGCTGTTGTTGTTGGCCGGGAAGCCGTAGGTGGTCTCGGCGTCGCGGCCGGTGATCACGCCCAGTTCCACGCCCATGGCGTCGAGGTCGGCCACGATCTCGTCCAGGGGCTGGGGCTTGCGCTGGTCGAAGCCGATGACTTCACAGGCAGCCTTGAACATGGTGCTGTTCTTGATGCCGTTGATGATCTCCGGCGTGTTGGGCCGGAAGCGGAAGTCGATGACTTTCATGAGAGAACTCCTTGGATGGGGCCCGCGGCAGAAGGCTGCCGCGGGCGGTATATCTCGCGGGTACCGTTAATGCACCAGCATCAGCGGCACGGACGGGCAGTAGGTGATGATGGCCAGGACGATGAGCATCAGGGCGATCATGGGCAGCACGGCCACGGCGATCTTTTCGATCTTGGCCTGGGCCACGCCCGACGCCACGAAGAGGTTGACGCCCACCGGCGGGGTCAGGAAGCCGATGGCCAGGTTGACCACCATGATGATGCCGAAGTGCAGGGGCGAGACGCCCACGCCGGTGACCACGGGCAGCAGGATGGGGGTCAGGATGACGATGGCCGCCAGGGCTTCCATGAACACGCCCACGATGAGCAGCAGCACGTTGATGAGCAGCAGGATGATGATCTTGCTCTCGGTGATGCTGAGCATCCAGCGGGCGATGGTGCCGGGCACGTCTTCGATGGTCATGATGTTGCCGAACAGGGTGGCCATGGCCATGAGCACGATGATGATGGACGAGGTCTCGCACGAGGCTACGCAAGACGAGCAGACGGTCTTGAAGTCCATCTCGCGGTACAGGAACACGCCCACGATGAGGCCGTAGAAGGCGGCCACGGCCGCGGCTTCGGTGGGAGTCATGATGCCGCCGTAGATGCCGCCCAGCACGATGACCGGCACGACCAGGGCCCACTTGGCTTCCCAGAAGGCCTCGCCCAGGGTGCGCCAGTTGCGTTCCTTCTGCTCACCGCGCCAGCCGCGCTTTTTGGAGTAGAAGTAGCAGTAGAGCATGAGCACGATACCGGTCAGGATGCCGGGGACGATGCCGCCCATGAACAGGTCGCCGATGGAGACCTGCGAGGAGACGCCGTAGACCACGAAGGGGTTGCTGGGCGGGATCATGACGCCCACGCAGCCGGCGGCGGCCACGAGAGCGGCGGAGAAGAACTTGTCGTAGCCGCGCTCGATCATGGCCGGGATGGTCAGGGCACCGATGGCGGCCACGGTGGCGGGGCCGGAACCGGAGATGGCACCGAAGAACATGCAGGTCACGACGGCGGTCAGGCCGATACCGCCGTAAAGGCCGCCCACGATCTCGTCAGCCAGATTCAGCAGGCGTTTGCTCAGGCCGCCGGCGCCCATGTATTCCCCGGCCGCGATGAAGAAGGGGATGGCCATGATGGGGAAGCTGTCGATGGACGTGAAGCAGACCTGGGCCATGTATTCGATGGGCAGGGTCTGGGAACAGATGATGGTGGCCAGGGTGGACAGGCCCAGGCTGATGGCGATGGGCACCCCGATGACGCAGAGCAGGGCGAAATAGCCGAACAGCACCGGCAGGGGATCGATGTAATCCACCAGGTACCAGGGGCTGAGGATGCCCAGGGCAAGGGCGAAGCCCAGCAGGGAGTCCAGCGCACCGCAGACGCGCATCTGGCCCCAGATGCGCTGCAGCAGGCGCAGACACATGAGGCCGAAGCCCAGGGGCAGGATCAGGTACGGCACCAGGAAGGGGATGCGCAGGGCCGTGGTGTGCTGGGGGAAGGTCAGCAGACGCTCGATCTGGCCCCAGCCAAAATAGGTGATGACGCCGGTCAGGACGAGGAAGAGGGTCTCGACGATGATCCAGCTGATGTTCTGCAGGCGCTCCGGCAGTTTGTCATAAATGATGTCGACGCGGATGGAAGACCGCTTCCTGATGGCGACGGAAAGGGCCAGATAGGAGATCCAGATAAAGATATAGCGGGAAAGCTCTTCGGTCCAGACGGCGGCGCCGGCGCGCTCGATGAACTGTGTAATGATATAGCGGTAAATGACCTGCCACGTGATGAACAGGATGATGGCGAGCAGGCCCGTCACCATGAAAATTTTTTCAAAATTTTCGTTGAGCCAGGAAAAGAGCCCGCTTTTGCCTTGCACATTTTCACTCATGACAAACCTCGGTGTAAGCGCAAAAGGAGTCCTGCGCGCGGCCGGGCCGCGCGCAGGAGGGATAGGTCAGGAAGGGTTACTTCTGGGTTTCTTCCAGAAGCTGCAGGATGTCGGCCGGCACTTCCTTGGCGAACTTTTCGTAGGCAGGACGGGTCTTGGCCTTGAGCTCGGCGCGTTCGGCGTCGGTCAGCATGTGGATCTTGATGCCGCGGTCACGGAAGGCCTGCCAGGCCTTTTCTTCCAGCACCACGCTTTCCTTGCGCTGCCAGTCGTTGGCTTCCTTGGCGGCTTCACGCAGGATCTTCTGCTGTTCGGGGGTCAGGCTGTCCCACTTCTTCTTGTTCATCAGCAGCACATGCATGGAGTAGTTGTGCTCGGAGTTGACGGCGTACTTCAGCACTTCGGTGTGCTTGGCGTCGTTGAGCAGGGAGAAGGTGTTGCCTTCGGCGTCCACGGTGCCCTGCTGCAGGGCGGTGTAGGTCTCACCCCAGGCGATGGGGGCGGGGTTCATGCCCAGTTCGGTGGCCACGGCCACTTCCACGGGGGAGTCGGTGGTACGCACCTTGAGGTTCATCAGGGACTTGGCATCGGTCAGCGGCTTGTTGGCAGCCACGAAGTTGCGGTAGCCGAACTCGGAGAACATCAGGGTCTCGAGGCCGATCTTGCGGGAGGCTTCACGCAGGGCTTCGCCCAGCTTGCCTTCGTCCAGGGCCTTGTACAGGGCCTGCTGGTGAACCGGAGAGGTCACATAGGGCAGGTCGATGGCCATGTAAGCCTTGGAGAAGCTGGCCAGGTTGGGGGTGGAGCTGGAGGAAAGGTCCAGCGTACCGGCCTGGGCGGCTTCGGTGGTTACACGGTCACTGCCCAGCTGGCAGTTGGGGAACAGCTGGATACGGATCTTGCGATGGCTTTTTTCTTCCACCAGCTGCTTGAACTTTTCATAACCCACGGTGACGTTGTTGCCGGGAGCCATGGGATGACCAAGACGCAGGACCAGCGGACGTTCCGCATTGGCGGCGACGCTGAAGCCGAGAACCATGGCCAGAGCCAGAGCCAGAACAGTAAGTTTACGCATGCCACACCTCACATGGTTTATGGGGACACAAGACGGATGTCTTGTGCATAATTTCTCAAATGCAAGAATGCTTCTTCACCTCCGAATCTAAACGAGCAAAATTTTTTTTTCAACAAGCGCCAGTCATTTTAGGGGTTTATGGAGATATTATGATAACTGTTATTACATTTTTGGTGCAAAAATGCATCATTTTGGGCGGGGGGAAATTCGGGAAGAATTTTTTTTTGATCTATCTGACAGTCAAGCCTTCACAGCCAGAATGCTGCATTTGATGCTGCTTTCAGTGTCATGAAAATGATGCATTTTGGCATCATCGGCCTCTGAAAAGGCTGTGAAAAAAATTTTTAGACGCAAAATTGCATCATTTTGATATATTTGCTGGGGGGCTAAAAAAAATATATTAAAAAATCAATATGTTACCAAAATGGCACAGGCATTGCTATTTATTTCGCAAGCGATTCGTCGCGAAATATGTCAAACACCCTTTCAAGAGGAGAACAGATATGTCTCAGACCGTTTGCGAATGCAGATCCCCCCAGGAACAGCGCCTGCTCGATAAGATCGAAGGCAAGGTCGACCGTTTCCGCGCCACCCACGAGCGCGTGTTCCGCATGCTGGAACGCTTCGACGGCATGAAGCCCCGCATCGACATCGAACGCGCCCTGTACTTCACCCAGTCCATGCAGGAAACCGAAGGCCAGCCCCTGGTGCTGCGCTGGGCCAAGGCTCTGATGCACATCGCCCAGAACATCACCGTGTACGTGCAGGACGACCAGCTGCTGCTGGGCCGCGCCGGCTGCGACGGCCGTTACGGCATCCTGTACCCCGAACTGGACGGCGACTTCCTGGACATGGCCGTGAAAGACCTGCCCACCCGCGCCACCTCTCCTGCCACCATCACCGCTGAAGACGCCAAGCGCGTGATCGAAGAGATCGCTCCTTACTGGAAGGGCAAGACCTACCACGAAGCTCTGGC
The DNA here is from genome assembly GCF_050313065.1 of Desulfovibrio sp. SGI.230. Taxonomy (NCBI): domain Bacteria; kingdom Pseudomonadati; phylum Thermodesulfobacteriota; class Desulfovibrionia; order Desulfovibrionales; family Desulfovibrionaceae; genus Desulfovibrio; species Desulfovibrio sp. SGI.230. The sequence goes on from NZ_JBNPKS010000021.1 coordinate 22,176, forward strand.
CGCCGCTCTGCCTCCGGAAATCCACAAGCTGACCTACGACGATCCCAAGGGCCTGATCTCCCGCTTCATCGTCAACGAAACCTCTTCTTTCCGTTCCTCCATCCAGTGGGTGCATGACTACGGCAAGATCCTGAAGCGCGGCTTCAACGACATCAAGCGCGAAGCCCAGGAAAAGCTGGCCGCCCTCGATCCCGCCAGCGCCAAGGACATGTGCGAAAAGAAGCCCTTCCTGGATGCCGTCGTGATCGTGTGTGACGCCATCGTGCTGTGGGCCAAGCGCCACGCTGACGAAGCCCGCAAGGTGGCCGAAAAGACCGACGATCCCGTCCGCAAGGCCGAACTGCTGCGCATGGCCGCCAACGCCGAACGCGTGCCCGGCGAACCCGCCCGCGACTTCTGGGAAGCCTGCCAGAGCCAGTGGTTCGTGCAGATGTTCTCCCGTATCGAACAGAAGACCGGTACCACCATCTCCAACGGTCGTATGGATCAGTACCTGTACCCCTACTACCAGCAGGACATCGAAAACGGCAGCCTGGACAACAAGAAGGCCATCGAACTGCTGGAATGCATGTGGGTGGGCATGGCCGAATTCATCGACATGTACATCTCTCCCTGCGGCGGCGCCTTCAACGAAGGTTACGCTCACTGGGAAGCCGTGACCGTGGGTGGCCAGACCCCCGACGGCCGCGACGCCACCAACGAACTGACCCACCTGATCCTGAAGTCCAAGCGCGAATTCCCGCTGCACTACCCCGACCTGGCCGCCCGTATCCACAGCCGCTCGCCTGAAAGCTACCTGTGGGACGTGGCCGAGACCATCAAGGACGGCTCCGGCTTCCCCAAACTGATCAACGACGAAGAAGTCGTGCCCCTGTACGTGGCCAAGGGTGCCACCTTCGAAGAAGCCCTGGACTACGCCGTGTCCGGCTGCACCGAAGCCCGTATGCCCAACCGCGACACCTTCACCTCCGGCGGTGCCTACATCAACTTCGCCGCTGCTGTGGAAATGGTGCTGCGTAACGGCCGCATGAAGAAGTACGGCGACATCGTGCTGGGCGAAGAAACCGGCGATCCCCGCAACTTCAAGACCTGGGACGAATTCTGGAACGCCTATGTGAAGCAGCACATGCTGTTCCTGCGTACCGCCTTCACCCAGCAGTACATCGTCAACAACCTGCGTGCCCAGCACTTCGCCCAGCCCATGGGCTCCGCCATGCACGACCTGTGCATGAAGCACTGCATCGACCTGCACCAGACCCACATCCCCGAAGGCGTCGACTTCGGTTACTTCGAATACATGGGCCTGGGCACCGTGGTGGACTCCCTGTCCGCCATCAAGAAGCTGGTGTTTGAAGACAAGAAGCTGACCATGGACGAAGTCATCAAGGCCATCGACGCCAACTTCGAAGGCTACGAAGACGTGAAGGCCCTGCTGAAGTCCGCTCCCTGCTACGGTAACAACGATCCCTACGCCGACAGCATCGGTCACGAGATCGACCGCCTGTCCGTGGAATTCGCTGCCAAGTACAGCCAGAAGGACCTGGGCATGCACTACAACGTGCGCTACGTGCCCTTCACCTCTCACGTGCCCTTCGGTAAGGTGGTGTCCGCTACCCCCAACGGCCGCGTGGACTGGTTCCCGCTGTCTGACGGTTCCTCCGCTTCCCACGGCGCCGACGTCAACGGTCCTACCGCCGTCCTGCTGTCCAACTACAACACCAAGAACATGGGCATGCGCGACCGCTTCGCCCGCATGCTGAACATCAAGTTCACGCCCAAGTGCGTGGAAGGCGAACAGGGCACCGAAAAGCTCGTGTCCTTCATCCGCACCTTCTGCGACCTGAAGCTGTGGCACGTGCAGTTCAACGTGGTGAACAAGAGCACCCTGCTGGCCGCCCAGAAGGATCCCCAGAAGTACCGCAACCTGATCGTGCGTATCGCCGGTTACAGCGCCTACTTCGTGGACCTGTCCCCCGACCTGCAGAACGACCTCATCGCCCGTACCGAACACGACACCATCTAGTTCCGGTTACCAACGGCGGCGGCCTCGTGCCGCCGCCGGCCTGCACCGCCTCCGGCTGCCCTGCGGGGAGGCCGGAGGCCTTGGCGTTTTTCAGCTCTCCCTTCGTCAACCTTCAACATCTCCGGCGGTGACCCCGTGATCGAAAACAACAACGCGCGCGGCCTCGTTTTCAATATCCAGAAATATTCCGTGCATGATGGTCCCGGCATCCGTACCATCGTCTTCACCAAGGGCTGCGGTCTGCGCTGCCGCTGGTGCAGCAACCCGGAATCCCAGCACAGGGAACCGGAGCTGGCCTACAACCAGGGCCGCTGCCTGGGGACGGACAAGTGCACCCGCTGCTTCAAGGCCTGTCCCAACGGCGCCCTGTCCCGTCGCGAGGACGGCTTCGTGGCCATCGACCGCAGCAAATGCGTGGGCTGCAAGGACATGCCCTGTGCCGAAGCCTGTCCGGCCCAGGGGATCATCGTCTACGGCAAGCCCTACACCGTGGCCGAGGCCCTCAAGGTTGCGCAGGAAGATGCCATGTTTTATGCTCGCTCCGGTGGCGGCATGACCATCTCCGGCGGCGAGCCCCTGTTGCAGAGCGAATTTGCCCTCAACCTGCTGCGCCTGGCCCGTGAGCGCCGTGTGAAGACCTGCATCGAGACCTGTGGTCTCGTCCCCACCGATGTGGTGCGTGAGGCGGCCCAGTACCTCAACTATGTGCTGTTCGACATCAAGCACATGGATCCCGAAGTGCACAAAAAGCACACCGGCATGCCCAACGACCTCATCCTGAAGAATTTCCAGACCCTGGTGACGGAGTTCCCGGACCTGCCCATCACGGCCCGTACGCCCGTCATTCCCGGGTTCAACGATCATGGCCCGGACATCAAGGCCATCTGCGACTTCCTCAAGCCTTTCGAGCATGTGAAGTACGAGATGCTGCCCTATCACCGTCTGGGCACGCAGAAGTACACCTTCCTGGACCGTGTGCCCCCCATGGGCGACGTGACGCTGGACGACAAAAAGTTTGCCGCCCTGCAGAAGATCGCCGTCGCCACGCTGGGGGACCGCGTCGTCATCCCCCGTTAGGCCGGGCTTTCGTGCAACCGTAAAGGGTCCGTCTTTCGGGGACGGGCCCTTTTTTTGCCTCCTCTGCCTTCTCAAGGAGCGGATATGGTCAACTGGCACAAATTCTTCACTTCCATCCTCGATACCATTTCCGACGGTGTTTTCATTTCCGACGCCATGGGCACCACCCTGTATGTGAACCAGATGTATGCCGATCTGGTGGGGGTGCCTGCCCGGGACCTGCGGGGCAAGAACGTGCGCGACCTGGTCAGCGAAGGCTTTTTCGACCTGGCCCTGAACCCCGAAGTGGTGCGCACGGGCAAGCCCGCCACCTATATGCAGAAGCTCAAGGACGGCAAGAACGTGGTCATCTCCGGGTCGCCCGTTTTTGACGACAAGGGGCGCGTCTGTCTGGTGGTCACCTTCGTGCGCGACGAGACCCGCCTGGCCGAGCTCAACGAGCAGACCGGCGAGCAGCGCAAGCTCATCAAGGAGATCAACGACAAGCTGGCCTTCGTGGCCCAGTCCCAGGGGCGCGACCTGGAACCGGTCTTCGCCAGCAGCGCCATGCAGTCGGTGGCCATGGAGCTCAAGCGCTACGCCAGTACGGACGCCACCGTGCTCATCATGGGCGAGACCGGCGTGGGCAAGGACGTGTTCGCCCGCCTGACCCATCGCTGGAGCCGCCGCAAGGACAAGATCCTGCTCAAGGTGGACTGCGGCGGCATCTCCGAGACCCTGACGGAATCGGAAATCTTCGGTTATGTGCCCGGTGCCTTCACCGGTGCGTCCAGCAAGGGCAAGCCCGGCTATTTCGAGATCGCCGACGGCAGCACCATCTTCCTCGATGAAGTGGGCGAGCTGCCCCTTTCCATGCAGACGCGCCTGTTGCGCGTGCTGCAGGACAACGAGATCGTGCGCGTGGGCAGCTCCCAGCCCCGCAAGGTGGACGTGCGCATCATCGCCGCCACCAACCGCAACCTTGAGGAATGCGTGGAGGCGGGCACCTTCCGCCGTGACCTGTTCTATCGTCTCAACGTGGGCACGGTACGCATCCCGCCCCTGCGCGAGCGGCCCGAGGACGTGCGCGTGCTGGCGGAGCTCTTCCTGCGCCAGTACACCACCAAATACCGCAAGAAGCTGGCCTTCATGGACATCACGCTGGACATGCTGGCCCAGTACCGCTGGCCGGGCAACGTGCGCGAATTGCAGAACCTGGTCCACAGCCTGGTCATCACCCGGCAGGGGCCCCGCATCTCGCCCCGCGACCTGCCGTCCAACATCAGCGGCCTGCACGACGAGAGCGGCGGCCATCTGGATGCCGTGCTCATGCAGGCCCGGCCCCTGCGCGAGATCATCGCCGACATGGAGCGGGATTTTTTGCGCCGGGCCATCGAGGTGCACGGTTCCGTCCGCCGGGTCTCGGAGCTGTTCCAGGTCAACCGCAGCACCATCTTCCGCAAGCTGCAGGGCAGCAAGGGACACGACAAGGACGAGGATGCCGGTTCGGCTTCCTGATGCCGTCTTCCTCCCGGCTTGATCGTTCGCATGACGCAAAAAAGGCGCTTCCCCGAGGGGAAGCGCCTTTTTCGTCGGTATCGCGGAAAGCCCGGCTAGGCCTGGGCAGCGTCCTTTTGCTTGTTGCGCCGGCGCAGCACCAGCATGGTCACCACCATGAAGATCAGGCCGGACGCGAAGCCGGGCAGCAGGCTGCCGTGCATGAGGCCGGAGACCATGTAGCCCACCGCGCTGCTGGCCGCCACCACACAGGCATAGAGCATCTGGGTGGAGACGTGTTCCAGATGGGCGCAACCGGCGCCGGCACTGGACAGGATGGTGGTGTCGGAGATGGGCGAGCAGTGGTCGCCGAAGACGCTGCCGGCCAGGGTGGCGGACAGGCAGATCAGCACCAGGTTGGGATCCACGGCCTGGGCGACGGGCACCACGATGGGGATCAGGATGCCGAAGGTGCCCCAGGCGGTACCGGTGGAGAAGCTCAGGAAGCCGGCCACCACGAAGATGATGGCGGGCAGCAGGCCGCCGGAGATGCCGCCGTCGGCCACCATGGTCTTGACGAAGAGCGGGGTCTGCAGCAGGTCACGGCACACGCCACTGATGGCCCAGGCCAGCACCAGGATGGTGTTGGCGGGCATCATGGCCTTCATGCCTTCACCGGCGCAGTCCATGAAGGACTTGAGGCTCATGAGCCCTCTGGGCACGAACATGAAGAAGGCCACGGTGATGGCGCCGAAGGAGGCCCAGACCAGGGCCTTGGAGGCGCTGCAGTTGCCGAAGGCCGCCGCCAGGGTGTGGTAGGCGGGATCGCTGCCCCAGTAGCCGCCGCTGTAGAGCAGGGCCAGCACGGCGAAGACGATCAGGCTGCCGATGGGCACGAGCATGTCCATCAGGTGGCCCTTGGCGCTGGCGCCCATCTCGGCCTGTTCGGCGTCCACGTTGCCCAGTTCGCCCTGCTGGGCGCGCAGTTCGGCCTTGCGCATGGGGCCGAAGTCGAAGTTGCCCAGGCAGACCATGACCACCATGATGATGGAGAACAGGGCGTAGAAGTTGTAGGGGATGGTGGCCACGAAGGCGGCGAAATCGCTTTCAAAGGCGCCGGTGGCTTTCAGGTTGCTGCCCACGGCGGCGGCCCAGCTGGAGATGGGCGCGATGATGCAGATGGGGGCGGCGGTGGCGTCGATGATGTAGGCCAGCTTGGCGCGGGAGATCTTGTAGCGGTCCGTCACCGGGCGCATGACCGTGCCCACGGTGAGGCAGTTGAAATAGTCGTCGATGAAGATGAAGGCGCCCAGGCCGCCGGTGGAGAGCATGGCCACGCGTTTGCTCTTGATGCGCTTGGTGGCCCAGTTGCCGTAGGCACGGGTACCGCCGGCACGCGAGATGGTGAACACCAGCGCGCCCAGCAGGGTACAGAAGATGATGATGTTGAAATCGACCTTGTTCACCATGGTGGTGAAGGCGATCTCCACGGGCTTGATGATCAGGTCGCCCGTGCCCATGCCCAGGCAATAGATGACGGTGCCGCTGAGAATACCGAGGAAGAGGGAGGAAATGACTTCCTTGGTGATCAGGGCCAGGGTGATGGCGATGATGGGCGGCAGCAGAGAGAGCCAACCCGCGTCAAACGGATCCATGAACATGCTCCTGTCTTGAAGGTCTGGAAGGCGCAGCGCCGCATACGGCTTACCGGCATCCCCCGCCGGCGCGTGATCTTCCCGGTCGCGCTGGACTGCGTGCGCGGAAGCATATCATGCGCGCCTTGGAGCGGCAATACAAAACGGCCGGGAAAACCGGGACGGATAGGGCCTCAGGCCGGGCCGTCGCGGAGCCCGTCACGAAAAAACGCCTGAGGACTGTCCTCAGGCGTTTTTATCCGGCGTATCAGAGAAAAGGCGGAAGGCGCGGGCTACAGGCTGATCTCGCCGTACTGGGCCTCGTACTGCTGGATGGCCTGCACCAGGGCGGCAGCCAGGCGCTTGGCGCTCTCAGGGCTCATGCCGATGGTCTGCTGGGGCCGGACGGCCAGCACCGGGCCCTGCTGGTCGTTTTCCTGACGGCTCACGCAGGCCGTGAGCAGGATCTCGCCACGGGCAAAGGTGGTCTGGAAGGCATTGGCATAGATGGTGCCCATACCGGGGGCGGGCAGCATGGCCACACGCATCTGCGGCTGTTCGGGCTGCTGTTCCGGGGCATGGCTGTTGGCGGGAGTTTTTTTCAGGGCGGGCATGCTCTTCTCCTATTTCTTGTTCGGGGTTTTGGCGGGCTTTTCCTTTGCCGCCGGAGCCGCCTCATCAGGGCCGTCGGCATGGGTCCGGATGCTGACCCGGGGCAGCTCGGCGAATTGGACGCTGCCCGCATCCATGCGGCTGATGATCTCGGCGGTGATGTCCATGGACGCAGGAGCGGAAAGGACGTTCTGGCGGGCCATGACGGCCACGTCGCCCTTGTCGGCGCGCCATGCTTCGATCTGGGCCAGCATGTGCTTGCTGACCACGTCGCGGGCGGCGGCCTGTTCCAGGGCCATCTGGCGCTGCAGCAGGGTCAGCCCCTGGCGCAGCTCCTGCTGGCGCTTTTCTTCAGGGCTTTTTTTCAGTTCTTCCTGATAGGCGGCCAGGCCGTTCTGCAGGATGGTCTGGACCTTGCCCAGATGCTCGTTGGCCTGCTGTGCGGCCTTGGACTGGCTGAGGACGCGTTCCACATCCACGCAGACCACGTCAGGGCCGGTGTCCAGGCAACCGGACAGGGGCAGGGTCAGCATGAGGGCAAGGCCGGACAAAAAACGGGAAAGATGGGGCATGGCTCTCTTCCTTGGAGTGTGTTTTTACCCACCTGAGTAATTCTTGTGCATTCCATGATATGGATCAGTTGTCGGTGAAAATGTTGGGGAAGCGAAGAGGAAGATCCGTTGCGGACCGGAAAACCAGCAGGGCCGGTCCCCCGGAAGGTGCGGAGACCGGCCCTGTTGAAGCGCGGCGGTCGTGACTCTCAACGGCCGCCGCGCAGGCTGGATGTTTAGAACTCGTAACGGAAGCTGCCGAACACACCGTGGCCGGTGGTATGCTGACCGGCCTGCAGGGTGTAGTTAACGCCGAAGCTCATGGTGTCGTTACCCATTTCCAGGCCGACGCCGCCCTGCCAGGTGAGGTAGTCCATCATCTGGGTCTCCAGCTCGGCCGTGGTCGGGGCACCGGTGAAGCGCACGTCTTCCTTGGCCTTGATGTCGCCGGCGGCCGGGATCACGCTGAAGTCGATGCTGGGCTTGACGGACCAGCCGCTGTCCAGAGTGAAGTCCTTGCTGAAGGTCACGCCCACCGGGAAGGTCCAGATGTCCTGATGGAAACCGTCGCCTTCCATCACCGTGCCGCCGTTGGCGTCCACGTCATAGCCCCAGGTATTGAGGCTCATGTAGCGCACGCCTACATGCGGGATGACGTCCAGCACGCTGGTCTCCAGCTTGTATTCGGCACGCAGACCGGCGCTGATGGCCGTAGCCTGCACGTCGGCTTCCAGATCGCCCATGCGCATGCCGGGATCGAGCTCCTGCTTCAGCTGGTTCCATGTGCTGGTGTAGGAGACGTCGGCCATGACGGCGAAGTTTTCGTAGTTCCAGCCGGCGTAGGCGCCCAGGCCCCAGAAGCTCATATTGTTCTCGGTGCTGTTGAGGTCGCCACCGCTGGTCTCGGCATAGCCGCCACCGATATTGAAGGTGATACCGGCACGGATGGCGTTCTCGAAGGTGTAGTCGGCGCCCAGGGAGACGCCGCCCAGATTGCCGCTGAAGCCGTAATCGAGGTTGCCGGCCTCCATGCCCCAGCCGTGCTGGCTCTGCCACAGGGGCGCGATCCACAGGGCGAAGCCGGTGGTATTGCGGTCCACGATCTGGCCTTCGGCGTTCATGGCCTGCGCACCGTCGGCCGGATTGGCGAAGCCCAGACGGTTGACCACGGCATTGGTGGCCGCGTCGGAAGCCATCTTAGTCATCTGCGGCACGGCACCGGCAAAGGCGATACGGGCCGCGCTTTCGATGGTGGCCGCTGCCTTGCCCGCGTCGGCGATGTAGCCGCTGTTGGCGGCGCGGCTCAGGAAGCGCACGCCCATGGCATCACTGTTCACGTCAGTGAGGCTGTTGTCCCAGACAGAGGCCATGAGCGGATCCAGATCGCTGTCCAGACCGGGCAGCACGTCACTGGCTTTATTTATGCTCGTCGTGATAATGACCTTGGGTTGCGTGTTCGATGTAACAATGTCCGCCGTCTGGTGCAGCATACGGTCAGGGTTGGTAATAGTAACAGTGGGCTGACTGGAGTCAGCTCCTCCTGTGATGGTTATGGCACCCGTATCCGTCAGCAATATGATGTTTTCACCAGGTTTAATAAATGCTGCCGCAGTTGGGTCTGTAAATGTACCACCAGTTATATTGATTTTATGATCTCCTTCAGAAGGGGGGGAGTCCCATCTGTAGCATATTCAATTTTACCATTAATTGTAGCATCTTCAACAGTTACAGATACTTTATCATATCCATTCTTTGGCCAGTAATAGGCATCAAAAGCATGCTGTCCATCGGCAGCATTGATTGTAGTACCACCTTTAATGGTTGTATCACCATGATTATTTGAAAGAACATATTCTGTATTTGTGGAACCATTGAGAGTTACTTTATCCAAAGTAAGATTGCAATAATTTTGGATAAGAATTTTTGCAGAATCAGTTCCTGCAACAATGGTGCCATTAGTTATTGTAATACTGCCACCTTTGAGAAGCTGAAAGCCATTCGTTTCCGTACCAGTTGAACCAACAGTTGGATTTGTGACAGTATATGTATGGCCATTGAGATTAATGGTAAGTCCATCTTTGGACCCGGTTTCAATTTTGATGCCGGCCCCCGTGAAGTCCTGAAGGAGCCTGACAGTCTCTCCTGGTTGTGCAGCAGATACAGCTGCTGCAAGGCTATCATAATTCCTTCCGCCGACGCTAGCCACATCCGCGGCCCCCGCGGCCGCCGCGCCGCCCATCACCAGCATGCTGGCCACGGCCAGCGAGCCGAAGACGTTGAGCAGGTGGCATTTCTTGAGGACCGCTTTGTAGCGGTTGATGAGGTTCCCGATAGCTCCCTTGGTCAGTTGCATACAGATTTCTCCCGAATTTGCGACGTCCGGCCAACAACGGGCGTCAGGTGTACAGGCAGGCTGTCAGGGCGCGAGACAAAGAACCGCTGCAATTAATGATAATGAATACAGTATATTGCATGTGGACTGCCCATAACAGCATTGCGTTCGCAAATGTGGGCGGATATGATGCTCCTAATGATGATGGAGAATGGAACAAAATATCGCCCACACTCTTTTGTTAGGACAGAATTCAGGTAGAGTAAACAAAAAATGTTCTTTAATATCTATTTTTTTGT
>NZ_JBNPKS010000022.1:0-10989 GCF_050313065.1 Desulfovibrio sp. SGI.230
TACTATCTAAATGAAAAATTTCCAGGCCTGAGAACTCCAAGTCCTTCACCGAGACATCTCCGGCAGGCCATCGACCTTATAGGACTTATCAAAAGAGTCTATTATCTTGTTGCGTTAGCATGGGCATATGGGTGGGTCAAGGCGATTGGTCAATTTATTGAATCACTCGACAGCGTCGTGAAAAAAAGAAGGAGCGAGGAAGAAAAAGGAGGCTGTCCCCCTAAAAAAAAGGCCAGGGACTTGTGTGGAAAAAGCCATACAAAAAACTGTTCCCTGCAAGACATCCTGTCCCCAAACATCTGCATGAAACGCCTGCTGCACCAGGCATGGCCTTTGCTCCATCCGCTCTCCCCTCCTCCGGACAAAAGAAAAGACGACCTCCGCCAGGCGAAAGATCGTCTTATCCAATAAAAAAGGGGGGCTTGCGCCCCCCTTGAAAGCATCGCTGTCGTAAAGACTAGAAGCTATAAGCGAAGATCAGCTGGGCCTTCCAGGCGTCCTGCTTCTTGTAGGAATCGTTGCGGTAGCTGCGCTTCCAGGTGTCGTCGTCCATCATGTTCACGATGTAACCCAGTTCCAGGTTGGCTTCCAGGTTTTCGTAGATCTGGTAGCTGTTGACCAGGTTGAATTCCAGCAGGCCGTCGTTGGTGGTCAGGTAGTGGCCGTCCTTATCCAGTCCATTGTCCCAGCCGTAGGAATGTTCCACATACTTGGCCATGGAGGGGCTGTTGGTGCCGCCCCAGTAGGCCACGCGGAAGGAGTGCTTCAGATCTTCCACAAAGCTCAGATCGTGGATGCGCAGACCGATACCCCAAGTGCCGGTGTAGGTCAAGTTGCGGTCATACAGGCTGTCGGCAGAGGACCAGCCGTAGTTGCCGTCACCCATGAAGGACATGAAGTTGCCGCAACCGGAAACGGTGGGCATACGCTCGGAACCGTTCTTGACGTTGCCGTCGTCACCGGAAGCATACCAGCCGAAGATGCCGGGGGTACCCCAATCCATCTTGTATTCCACCAGGGCCTTGACCAGCCAGCCTTCACGCTTGGTGTCGCCCATGCGGAAATCGGTACCGTTGTAGCGATCGGCAGTGTAGCGACCCATGGATTCCACATAACCGTAGTTGATGTCCAGTTCCACGTTCAGCGGATCCCACAGGGTCAGGGAGATGGGCAGGCCAGCCCAGAACATGGAGCCGTAAGCCTTGCTGGTAGTGGTATCAGCCACGCCGTTGTCGGACAGAATGGGACGGGTGTAGGGGCCCATGGACCTGGCAGTCTTGCTGTTGGCACCGGCCATGCCGTACATGGCCCAGGGGGTCACCTTCACGCCGTCGAAGGTCAGGGGCACCATCAGGGCGAACAGGTCCATGTTGTCCTGGTAATTCGTACGATCCGCACGAGCAGCGTAGTTGTCGTTGTACGGACGGGCCCAGAAAGTGGTCAGGCCCACGTTTTCGTTGAACTGGTAGCTGGCCACCACGCCGGCCACGTCATCATCAAAGACGGCGGAACCACCGGCCACGTTGGGCAGCTGGATGCCCTGGATACCCATGCGGAACTTGAGGTCGGTGTTGGGCACCATCCAGTCGATGTAGGCGTTCTTCAGTTCCACCACGGTGCCGTCAGCGCCCAGAGCGCCGCCGCTTTTGGCATTGCCCCACACCTGGTCACCAATTTCGAAGAACACGGTACCGGACAGGGCTTCGGAAGCCACGGCGTCCAACTGCAGGCGGACACGCTGGGAAGCGGAGAAGATGTCGTCGGTGTCTCGGGCGCTGTTGTGGTCACTCCCCTTAGCCTTCGTATGGCTGATCAGGGAGCCGTCACCGGCGGAGAAGCCCATCAGCCACTGGCCTTTGGCCTTGAAATCAATAGCGCCGGCGCCGGTAGCGGCGCCCAGCAGCATACCCGCGGCAAGAGCGAGGGTCATCAGCTTTTTCATGATAAAAACCTTCCTTCCTGAGAGAAATTTCCTGGCGTGCATGGGACGCTCCTCCCCAGGGGCATCCCATTGGCCAGCTCTGGACAAAAAATGTACGCTTTTCTGTTTGAGTACAAATTTTGTTACGCCAGCATACGCATGCCCCTTCTCTCCGTCAAGGGGGAAAGGTCAATTTTTTGAACCGTGTCATAAAGTGACAGGATCGGACAATCCGGGATGGCGGAGTATTCTGCTGACGATTCTTTCAGCCCGGGCTGTGCGGATCAGCCCTTCAGAAAAAGGCTGTCCACCATTCTCCAGAGAAACATCGTACTACACAGTATATGCCCGCGCATCTCGGGCACACTCTATCTGAAACAACAAAAGCCCCGCCGAAGCGGGGCTTGAAACCGAGGGGGCCGAAGCCCCCACGGTCGAACTTCTCAAGCCGAAGCTTAGAAGGAGTACACGAAGGACAGGTTCACGTTCCAGGCGTCGTACACGCCGCCGTCCTTGCCGGAGAAGCCGCGCATGGGGTTCTTGCCCCAGGTGCTGCGGCTGTCGTCCAGCCACAGAGCCAGGTAAGCGGCGTCCAGCATGACGGTGAAGTTGTCGTACATCTTGTAGGTGTTGGTCAGACCCACTTCCAGAGCGTAGTCTTCGGTGGTCAGGTAGACAGGATCGTAGCCGAAGCCGGTTTCCACCACAGAGGACACACCACGCTTGTCGTAAGCAGCGTAATCGCTCACGTACTTGGCCATCTTGGGAGCGTTGGTGCCGCCCATGAAGTTCACACGCAGGGTGTGCTTCAGGTCTTCCAGGAAGCTCACGTCCTTCAGACGAGCACCGATGCCCCAGGTACCCACCATGGTGGAACCCAGCACGCATTCGCGGGCGATGTAGGGATTGCCGTTGAAGGCGAAGTTGGAGAAGTCGTTGTTACCGTTGGCGCTCACAGTAGGCATGCGCTCGGAACCGTTGCGGGGGTTGTTGTCGTCACCGGTGGAGTACCAGCCGTACAGACCGGGAGTACCCCAATCCAGCTTGTATTCCAGCAGCAGGCTGGCCAACCAGCCTTCGCGGTTCATCTTTTCGTCAGCATAAGCGGCGGAACCGTAGTTCACATCCCAAGCGATGCGGAAGGGATCCCAGTAGGTCACTTCGCCGGTCACGCCAGCCCAGAAGGCATTGCCATAGGAGTCGTTCCAGTCGGTGCCCTGGAAGCCGGAGACCATACCGGCGCTGGCACGACCCCAAGCATTGCCGGGATCCTTCTCCAGGTTGTCAAACATACCGGGGCCCATGGCAGCGTACATGACCCAAGGAGTCACCTTCACGCCGTCGAAGGTCAGGGGCAGCAGCACAGCGAACATGTCCATGTTGTCCATGTAGTTCTTGTCGTAGGCAGTGCCATCCCAACGGCTGCTGTAGCCACCGTTGTCGTTGTAGGGGCGAGCCCAGAAAGCGGTCAGGCCAACGTTTTCGTTGAACTGGTAGTTCAGGGTGATGGCGGCCACGTCATCGTCGATGATCTGGGAAGCGTTGGTGGTGAAGCTGGGCAGGGCCAGACCCTGGATACCCATGCGGACCTTCAGATCGGTCTGGGGCACCATCCAGTCGATGTAGGCGCGCTTCAGTTCCACGACCTTGCCGTCAGCGCCCAGAGCGCCGCCGTTGTCGTTGTCGCCCCACACCTGGTCACCGATTTCGAAGAACACGGTGCCGGACAGAGCTTCGGAAGCCACGGCGTCCAACTGCAGGCGAACGCGCTGGCGGGCTTCGAATTCGTCTTCGTTCTTGAAGCCGGAGTTATTCTTGGCCTTGCTTTCACTAAAGTTGCCGTGCATGCCGTAGTCGAAAGACATGATCCACTGGCCCTTGGCCTTGAAGTCGATAGCGTTGGCGCCGGTAGCGGCACCCAGCATCATAGCGGCAGCCAGAGCGAGAGTCATAAGCTTCTTCATGATAATACCTTCCTTCATTACTTCCGCATCTTTCGATCCCATCCACTACGGGATCTTCTTCCCTTGCGGGACCCCATTCCTGACCTGTGCGGAGCGGGACAGGAATCCCGGCCAATACGGCCGGAGCTAAAAGCTCGTTTTTGAAAGCCCGCGGCAGCGGTCTGCTTGTCCGTCGAACTTGTAAAAATTTTTATACCCCTTTCTTGACCTTGTCAACGTTTCTTTAAAAAAAACAACAACTTACATCATATTATCTATATCGCTTTTTAGATAGAATTTTCTCATGAACCAGTTTCTTAAGCATGGATCCCTCGAAAAAATAAAAAAAGCTAACCTATTGAACGACAAAAGCCCCGCCGAAGCGGGGCTTAAAAACCATGAGGCAGAAGCTTTCACGGTCGGCGCTTTCCAATCAACGCAGAGAAAAAGGATACGGAGATCTGCTGATGATCCAGACATCATAGCAGCCTGCGGATCTCAGAAAAGCCATCACGGCATGTGCAAAGCACTATAGATCGCGCCCGACATGTCAACAAGATCGCCCTTATCATTATAAGAGTTTTAGCCCTCCCCCTCACACTAGCGTCTCCCGTTCCTCAAACGCAAAAAAGCCCCGCCGAAGCGGGGCTTACAAACCGGGGGGCCGAAGCCCCCACGGTCGAACTTCTCAAGCCGAAGCTTAGAAGGAGTACACGAAGGACAGGTTCACGTTCCAGGCGTCGTACACGCCGTCGCCGCCCAGAGCGCTACGGCCGGGGTTCTTGCCCCAGGTGCTGGTGCTGTCATCCAGCCACAGAGCCACATAAGCGGCATCCAGCATGACGGTGAAGTTGTCGTACATCTTGTAGGTGTTGGTCAGGCCGATTTCCAGAGCGGTGTCGCCGGTGGTCAGGTACATGGGATCGTAGGAGGTACCGTAGGGGGCCACAGTCGCGGGATCCTTGGAAGAAGTATGGCTCACGTACTTGGCCATCTTGGGAGCGTTGGTACCGCCCATGAAGTTCACGCGCAGGGTGTGCTTCAGGTCTTCCAGGAAGCTCACGTCCTTCAGGCGGGCGCCGATGCCCCAGGTACCCACCATAGTGGAACCCAGCACGCCTTCACGGGCGATGTAGGGGTTGCCGTTGAAGGCGAAGTTGGAGAACTGGTTGTTGCCGTTGGCGCTCACCACAGGCATGCGCTCGGAACCGTTCTTCGGGTTGTTGTCGTCACCGGAACCGTACCAGCCGTACAGACCGGGGGTACCCCAATCCAGCTTGTACTCCAGCAGCAGGCTGGCCAGCCAGCCTTCGCGGTTCATCTTTTCATCAGCATAGGAAGCGGAACCGTAGTTCACATCCCAGGCGATGCGGAAGGGATCCCAGTAGGTCACTTCGCCGGTCACGCCAGCCCAGAAGGCATTGCCGTAGGTGTCCAGAGGATCGGTGCCGGTAAAGCCGGAGGTCATGCCACGGGAAGCACGGGTCCAAGCGTTGCCAGCATCAAACTTATCGTTACCCCACTTGTTGAACATGCCGGGACCCATGGCGGCGTACATGACCCAGGGGGTCACCTTCACGCCGTCGAAGGTCAGAGGCAGCAGCACGGCGAACATGTCCATGTTGTCCATGTAGTTCTGCCTACCGTCCGTACCATTCCACTTGTAGCCGTTGTTGTCGTTGTAAGGACGAGCCCAGAAAGCGGTCAGGCCCACATTTTCGTTGAACTGGTAGTTCAGGCTGACGGCGGCCACGTCATCGTCAAAGATCTGGGAAGCATTGGTGGTGAAGCTGGGCAGGGCCAGACCCTGGATACCCATGCGGACCTTCAGGTCGGTCTGGGGCACCATCCAGTCGATGTAGGCACGCTTCAGTTCCACGACCTTGCCGTCAGCGCCCAGAGCGCCGCCGTTGTCGTTGTCGCCCCACACCTGGTCACCGATTTCGAAGAACACGGTACCGGACAGAGCTTCGGAAGCCACGGCGTCCAACTGCAGGCGAACGCGCTGGCGGGCTTCGAATTCGTCTTCGTTCTTGAAGCCGGAGTTGTTCTTGGCCTTGCTTTCACCAAAGTTGCCGTGCATGCCGTAGTCGAAAGACATGATCCACTGGCCCTTGGCCTTGAAGTCGATAGCGTTGGCGCCGGTAGCAGCACCCAGCATCATAGCGGCAGCCAGAGCGAGAGTCATAAGCTTCTTCATGATAATACCTTCCTTCATTACTTCCGCATCTTTCGATCCCATCCACTACGGGATCTTTTTCCCTTGCGGGACCCCATTCCTGACCTGTGCGGAGCGGGACAGGAATCCCGGCCAATACGGCCGGAGCTAAAAGCTCATTTTTAAAAGCCCGCGGCAGCGACCTGCTTGTCCGTCGAACTTGTAAAAATTTTTAAACCCCTTTTATCAGTTTGTCAATATTAAGTGATAAAAAACGATATGAGCATACTTATTCTTGCAACACAGGAAAAAATAATCTTTTTTTACAGCATGATAGGAGATATCCACCTAAAGTAAGCATAAAAAGGCTTCCCATCAAAAATGGAGGTCTCACAGTCCTGAACGGTAGGATCCCGCCAGAGGAACACCGCACGTTATTTGGCTTAGCCTCAAACTGCGTTCGGCAAGGGGCCCAACGGACAGGATTCCCCAAATCTGTCAAAGGGCTGCGAGGTACCTAGGAGATCTCACCGGCAATATCGCTGGGGAGACAAGAAAGAAGCAGGGCCGGATCTGCTCCACATACCAGACGGGCCAGACCGCGCAGTCCGCCCCGGACTCCGAAAACGCCGGCAGCACCCGAAGCACTCCATATCATTCATTCCTTCCCGTACGGCTCCCTTGCGGTCCAGACGTATCGGGCACAACCGTCCAGGACGGCCATCCCATCCATAGGCGCACCGCAACATTAATATATGGACAAGTCGACATGACCGGGAAGCCCCGCCTCTTCCCGGAACATCTGCTCCTGTAAACGCTGTCCGCCGTGTTCCGTGTTTCCGGCCCTTTTCTTGCATTGACATAGATACGAGGAATGTATATGATTATATATTAAATTTTGTTGAACAATTCCAGCACATTACGAGGCAAATATGTTCACCAATCGCGGCAAGGCCCTGACTTTTGACGATATCTTGCTTGTCCCCAGCTATTCGGAAGTGACTCCCGACGCCGTGGACATCTCCACCTGGCTCACTCCTTCCATCGAATTGCGCATCCCCCTGCTCTCCGCTGCCATGGACACGGTCACCGAATCGGCCATGGCCATCAGCATGGCGCGTATGGGCGGCATCGGCATCATCCATAAGAACATGCCCATCGAACGCCAGCGCCTGGAAGTGGAACGCGTCAAGAAGAGCGAAAGCGGCATGATCCTTGACCCCGTTACCGTTTCCTCCCGCAACTCCGTGCAGGAAGCCCTGGACCTGATGGCGGATTTTCGCGTGTCCGGTCTGCCCGTCGTGGATGACGGCAAGCTGGTGGGCATCCTCACCAACCGTGACGTGCGCTTCATCGAAGACGCCTCCGCCATCCGCGTGGGCGAAGTGATGACCAGCAAGAACCTGGTCACCGTGCCCATGGGCACCTCCCTGGAAGAAGCCAAGCGTCACCTGCACGAACACCGCATCGAAAAGCTCCTCGTGGTGGACGAGAACGAGCGCCTGCGCGGCCTCATCACCATGAAGGACATCGACAAAGTCCAGAAATACCCCAACGCCTGCAAGGACAGCGCCGGCCGCCTGCGCGTGGGTGCCGCCATCGGCATCGGCCGCGACTGCGACGAACGCGCCGAGCAGCTCATCCAGGCCGGTGTGGACGTGCTCGTCCTGGACTCCGCCCACGGTCATTCCATGAACGTGCTCAAGGCCATCCGCAAGGTCAAGACCGCGTACCCCAACTGCCAGCTGGTGGCTGGTAACGTGGCTACCTACGAAGGTGCCCGCGCCGTGCTCGAAGCCGGTGCCGACGCCGTCAAGGTGGGCATTGGCCCCGGCTCCATCTGCACCACCCGCATCGTGGCCGGTGTGGGCGTGCCGCAGGTGACCGCCGTCATGGACGGCAGCCGCGCTGCCCGCGAGATGGACCGCTGCTGCATCGCTGACGGCGGCATCAAGTTCTCCGGTGACATCGTCAAGGCCCTCGTGGTGGGCGCCCACTCCGTGATGATCGGCTCCCTGTTCGCCGGTACTGAAGAAAGCCCGGGCGAAACCATCCTCTACCAGGGCCGTACCTACAAGATCTACCGCGGCATGGGCTCCATCGACGCCATGAAGGACGGCAGCTCCGACCGTTATTTCCAGGAACGCAGCAAGAAGCTGGTCCCCGAAGGCATCGTGGGCCGCGTGCCTTACCGTGGCCATGTGATGGAAGCCATCTACCAGCTCATGGGCGGTCTGCGTTCCGGTATGGGTTATGTGGGTGCCCGCACCCTCAACGACCTGTTCGAGAACACCACCTTCTGTGAGATCTCGGCGGCGGGCCTGCGTGAAAGCCACGTGCACGACGTCATCATCACCAAGGAAGCCCCCAACTATCGCATCGACAACTAGCCTCAGACCTGCGGGCGATCGCTGCAGCGACCGCCCGCATCCGTTTGGTGCTTGCATCCTGTTTTCCGGCAGCCAGGCTGCCCGTTCATGACATTATATAAAGGACGCCGTCCCTCCCGGGCGGCGTCCGCATACATTGCAAGGAACACTCATGGCGCACAGCAAGGTCATTATCATTGACTACGGTTCGCAGGTCACCCAGCTCATCGCACGGCGTGTGCGTGAAGCCGGCGTGTATTCCGAAATCCATGCCTGCAACGTCACCGCCGCCGAAGTGGCCGCTATGGCTCCTTCGGCCATCATCCTTTCCGGCGGTCCTGCCAGCGTGGGCGAAGCCGATGCCCCCACCCTGGACAAGGGCTTCCTGGAACTGGGCGTGCCGGTGCTGGGCATCTGCTACGGCATGCAGCTGCTGGCCCAGAACCTGGGCGGCGAACTGGCCCAGTCCCTGACCCGCGAATACGGCCCGGCCGACCTGACCCTGAAAGCCTCCTGCGCCCTGTGGGACGGCCTGGACAGCTCCAAGGCCAGCCGCGTGTGGATGAGCCACGGCGACAAGGTCAAGACTCCCCCGCCCGGCTTCGTGATCACCGGCAGCACCCCCACCCTCGAAGTGGCTGCCATGGCCGATGAAAGCCGCAAGATCTACGCCGTGCAGTTCCATCCCGAAGTGCACCACAGCGTGGACGGCGACGCCATGCTGCGCAACTTCCTGTTCAAGGTCTGCAACATCGTGCCCGACTGGAGCATGTCCAGCTTCGTGGAACGCGTGGTCAAGGAAATGGCCGAAAAGATCGGCGACAAGCACGTGGTCTGCGCCCTTTCCGGCGGCATCGACTCCACCGTGGTGGCCGTGCTGCTGCACAAGGCCATCGGCCATCGCCTGCACTGCATCTTCGTGGACAACGGTCTGCTGCGCCTCAACGAAGGTGAGGAAGTGGTCAGCTACCTGCGCGAGCACTTTGACCTGAACCTCAACTTCGTCCAGGCCCAGGATCGCTTCCTCGACCTGCTCAAGGGCGTGGAAGATCCCGAGACGAAGCGCAAGATCATTGGCCACACCTTCATCGACATCTTCGACGAAGAAGCCAGGAAGCTGCCCGAAGTGGAATACCTGGCCCAGGGCACCCTGTACCCCGACGTCATCGAATCCGTGTCCCACAAGGGCCCCAGCGCCGTCATCAAGAGCCACCACAACGTGGGCGGCCTGCCCGAGACCATGAAGCTCAAGCTGGTGGAACCCCTGCGCGAACTCTTCAAGGACGAAGTGCGCAAGGTGGCCGCCGAGCTGGGCATGCCCGATTCCATCGTCTGGCGTCATCCCTTCCCCGGTCCCGGCCTGGCCATCCGCGTGCTGGGCGAGATCACCGAGGAACGCCTGAACATCCTGCGCCAGGCCGACAAGATCGTGCAGGAAGAACTGCGCGAGTCCGGCTGGTACCGCAAGGTCTGGCAGGGCTTTGCCGTGCTGCTGCCGCTGAAGACCGTGGGCGTCATGGGCGACGGCCGTACCTATGAGCACGTCATCGCCCTGCGCGTGGTGGACAGTGTGGACGCCATGACCGCCGACTGGGCCCGCCTGCCCGCCGACCTCATCGCCCGCATGTCCGGTCGCATCATCAACGAAGTCAAGGGCGTCAACCGCGTGGTCTACGACGTCTCCTCCAAGCCCCCGAGCACCATCGAGTGGGAGTGACCGTTAAAATAATTTCTTGTTTTTTAGAGCGCACTATGATATACTGTTATTATCCTGATTTGAGGAGTCTACCAAATATGCGGCAAGGTATTTTTAAATAAAATTTGATAATGGGCGCAAAAATGCTTGCCCCTTGCAGGGGCTTGGTTTTTGTACCCAATTTAAGAATACTTTTGCCTTTTAAGCAAATATCGTGACGGACAGCAGCTTATGTAAGCCGTGTGTGTTTTTGTGTGTCCGAAGTCATGATCCCCAGCGGTAAAAGTATTAGCCGCTGGGGATTTTTGCGCCCATTTGGGCCTTGTATGGAGGATAGACATGAATATAATCAATATCGGGATTCTTGCCCATGTAGACGCCGGCAAGACGACACTGACTGAAAGCCTGCTGTATGCCAGCGGAGCCATTTCAGAACCGGGGAGCGTCGAAAAAGGGACAACGAGGACGGACACCATGCTGTTGGAGCGGCAGCGTGGGATTACCATTCAAGCGGCAGTCACTTCCTTCCTGTGGCGCAGATGTAAAGTCAACATAGTGGATACGCCCGGCCACATGGATTTTTTGGCGGAGGTGTACCGCTCTTTGGCCGTTTTAGATGGGGCTATCTTGGTGATCTCCGCTAAAGATGGTGTGCAGGCCCAGACCCGTATTCTGTTCTATGCCCTGCGGAAAATGAACATTCCCACCGTTATCTTTATCAACAAAATCGACCAGGCTGGCGTTGATTTGCAGGGTGTGTATCAGTCTGTTCGGGATAAGCTCTCCGCCGATATTATCATCAAGCAGACGGTGTCGCTGTCCCCGGAAATAGTCCTGGATGAAAATACCGACATAGAAGCATGGGATGCGGTCATCGAAAATAACGATGAATTATTGGAAAA
>NZ_JBNPKS010000023.1:0-8908 GCF_050313065.1 Desulfovibrio sp. SGI.230
TTGGAAAAATATATCGCAGGAGAACCAATCAGCCGGGAAGAACTTGCGCAGGAGGAACAGCGGCGGGTTCAAGACGCCTCCCTATTCCCGGTCTATCACGGCAGCGCCAAAAAGGGCCTTGGCATTCAACCGTTGATGGATGCGGTGACAGGGCTGTTCCAACCGATTGGGGAACAGGGGAGCGCCGCCCTATGCGGCAACGTTTTCAAGGTGGAGTATACAGATTGTGACCAGCGGCTTATCTATCTGCGGCTATACAGCGGAACGCTGCGCCTGCGGGATACGGTGGCCCTGGCCGGGAGAGAAAAGCTGAAAATCACAGAGATGCGTATTCCATCCAAAGGGGAGATTGTTCGGACAGACACCGCCCACAAGGGCGAAATTGTCATCCTTCCCAGCGACAGCGTGGGATTAAACGACGTATTAGGGGACAACACCCGGCTTCCTCGTGAAAGGTGGTGCGATGCCCCCCTCCCCATGCTGCGGACGACGATCACGCCGAAAACGGCAGCGCAAAGAGAACGGCTGCTGGACGCTCTTACGCAAATTGCGGATACTGACCCGCTTTTGCGCTACGAGGTGGATTCCATCACCCATGAGATCATTCTTTCTTTTTTGGGCCGGGTGCAGTTGGAGGTTGTTTCCGCTTTGCTGGCAGAAAAGTACAAGATTGAAACAGCGGTGAAGGAACCTACCGTCATTTATTTAGAGCGGCCGCTCAAAGCAGCCAGCCACACTATCCATATTGAGGTGCCGCCCAACCCATTTTGGGCATCCATCGGACTGTCTGTTACGCCGCTCCCGCTTGGCTCCGGTGTACAATACGAGAGCCGGGTTTCCCTGGGATACTTGAACCAGAGTTTTCAAAACGCTGTCATGGATGGTATCCGTTACGGGCTGGAACAAGGCTTGTGCGGCTGGAACGTAACGGACTGTAAGATTTGCTTTGAATACGGGCTTTATTATAGCCCGGTCAGCACGCCGGCGGATTTTCGCTCATTGGCCCCGATTGTATTGGAACAGGCATTGAAGAAATCAGGAACGCAGTTGCTGGAACCTTATCTCTCGTTCACCCTCTATGCGCCCCAGGAATACCTTTCCAGGGCTTATCACGATGCGCCAAAATACTGTGCCGCTATCGAAACGGCCCAGGTAAAAAAGGATGAAGTTGTCTTTACTGGCGAAATTCCCGCCCGCTATATACAGGCATACCGTACTGATCTGGCCTTTTACACCAACGGGCGGAGCGTATGTCTTACAGAACTGAAAGGGTATCAGGCCGCTGTCGGCGAGCCGGTCATCCAGCCCCGCCGTCCAAACAGCCGCCTGGACAAGGTGCGCCATATGTTCAGTAAGATTACTTGATACACCACAGCAAAGAAGGTTACAGAATTATGTAGAGCTCCACATAATTCTGTTGCATTTTCCAGCCTCTTGTGATACTATTTTGATACTAAGAAAATTGACAGCCGAAAATAGCAGGTAAAATATTAGCAAATTTGCGAATATTTTACCTGTAAATTCAAGAGAAATACTTCCTCATATACTTGAATTTGTCGAGTGGGAATAATGCCGGATCGGCAGGCCTCTTGTCCTGCTCCCGGGCACAGTGTCGCCGCACTGTGAAGACAGCATGAAAAAAGAGCTGACAGACAGTCTGTCAGCTCTTTTTTTGTATGTGCTGATCACAAAGACTAGGCCAGCCCGCCTTCTTCCACATCACGCAGTGGGCGCATAGCCACCGGTTCCCTACTCTCCACCATCGATACCATCCCCTGCAGGTCCGGTCCGGGATCGCACATTTTCTCTTGTCCTGACCGAGGGCAGTCCCTATCCTGCCGAAAAATACGGTCATGGCCTGTCCGCCTTCCCGGACATCTCCATACAACACTGCATCCCTGTGAGCTTCCCATGTCACGCATCTTCCCTGTCCTTTTGCTCTCCCTGGCCCTGCTTTCCCCTGCCCTGCCCCTCCGGGCCGCTGAAGGATTGCCCGCTACGCCGCAAGCCGCCGTGGACGCCCTCTCTCTGGAACGGGACATCCATGCCCTGATGTGGGACAAAAAAGCCCTGGCCGGTGTGGCCCTGCTCACCGAAGACGGTCTCTGTGCCGGTGTCCACATGGATACGCCCTTCCCGCTGCTCAGCGTCATCAAATTCCCGCTGGCTGTGGCTGTGCTGGAAAAAATGCAACAGGAACATACGCCGCTGACCACCCGGATCCCGGTGCGTGCCGGACAGCTCCATCCCGATACGCACAGTCCCCTGCGGGACAAATACGGCCAGCGGGACGTCAGGCTCAGCCTGCAAGAGCTGCTGCACGCTACCATCACGTTCAGCGACAACAATGGCTGCGACATCCTGATGGAATATGTGGGAGGCCCGTCCGTGGTGGAGGCCTGTGCGCGTCGTCTGGGAGCGGACAGTGTCTTCATCGGCCACAACGAAGACTGGATGCACCAGAATATCTACAACCAGTATGCCAACTGGGGCACGCCGCGCAGCATGGCCCGGATGCTGCTGGGCTTTTTCAGCTCCCCGGATATCCCTCAGGCGCACAATGACTTCATGACGGGCATCATGGCCAAGACGCCCGCCCTGCCCGGCAAGATCCTCGAGGGCCTGCCGCAGGGCATGACCGCCGGACACAAGACCGGTTCTTCCGACAGGACGGCCCAGGGGGTCAAGCTTGCGGACAACGACCTGGCCTTTTTCCGCCTGCCCGATGGCCGCTATGTGGCTCTGGCGGTCTTCCTCTGCAACTCGCTGGAGAGCCCCGAAACGAACCTCTCCCTCATCACGGACATCACCCGCCTGTCCGTGGACTGGCTGGCACGGCAGCCCATGCTGCTGCGGGACGGTGCCGCACGGCCCTGACCTCCTTTCCGGGATACGATGCCTTGAGAGCATCGACACCCTGGCATACGGAGAGCCCCGGCCTGCCGAAGAGAGGATGCGGCAGGCGGCCGGTGTACTTTACAAGGCCTGCGGGCTCAGGTAATTTTGCGTTTTAGCATTTCCGCGTCCATGACGCACAGGACTAACAGCAGAGGAAGATATGTTCGGTATCGGCAGTACGGAATTTCTGGTTATCCTTCTTGTGGCCCTCGTGGTGCTGGGGCCCAAGAGCCTGGCAAGTGTTTCCCGCACCCTCGGCAAGGCCATGGGAGAATTCCGCCGCGTCTCCACCGATTTTCAGCGCACGCTGAATGCGGAAGTGGAGCAGGAGGAGCATCTCAAACGCAAGCAGGAAGCTGAAAAGGAATTTTTCAGTCCTGAAGCCCGTGCTGAGCACGCGGCCAAAACAGCCGCCCAGACGCAGGCCGCCGCACAGCCCGCAGCCTCCCAGGCCCAGACAGCTCCTGCCGCTGCGCCTGCCGCCACGGAGACCGCGGCCCGTCCTGCTGTCCAGCCGGAAGTCGTCCCCTCTGCCGCGCCCGTACCGCCTGCGGACAGTCCTCTGGCCCAGGCCCTTGCCAAGGCCCAGGCCGAAGCCGGTAATGCCGCCACGCCTGCCAGTGGAGCAAAAGCATGAGCACCACCCAGGACAAACAGGATCTGACCGTCACGGTCACGACTCCCGAACAGGACGCTCCCCTCTCTTCTGCGGCCCCGCAAACGGTCGCAGCAGGCGAAGATCTGCCCGAAGCGGCTGCGGAAAAGGCCGCTCCTGTCGTGGCCTCCGCTACGGAACCGGAACAGACGGGCCCCCTGACCGAACAGGAAGGCACCGTGCCCTCTGCTCAGGACGGGGAAGCCGCCATCCCTGAACCTCCGGCGGACAGCCCTCTGGCCCAGGCACTTGCCAAGGCCCGGGCCGAAGCCGAGGAAGCCCCCGCCCCTGTGGAACAGCCTGCCGCCCCCGCTCCCGAAGCCCAGGCAGACGATGCTGCCCCCGCAGCGGCAGAAGCCCCTGCCGACCCGTTGCCGGATACGGCAGCTCCGGCTCCTGATGCCGTGGCCGCTCCCGCGCCGCAAGGTGGTGATGACGCAGGCCAGCCGCCCGTCCCGCCTGCCACGGCTGCTGCCGGTGCCGGCGGGACGCCCGAGCCCGAAGAAAAGACCATGGGCCTCATGGATCACCTCAACGAGCTGCGCTGGCGCCTGGTGCGCTGCTTCATCGCCGCCGGTGTGGGCTTCCTGCTCTGCTGGACGGTGGTCGAGCCCATCTTCAACTTCATCACGGCCCCGCTGCTCAGCGCCTTGCCCGCACACGGCACGGCCATGTACACCACCTTGCCCGAACCCTTCTTCGTGCGCATGTTCGTGGCCTTCGTGACCGGCCTGTTCGTGACCAGCCCGTACATCTTCTATCAGATCTGGGCCTTCATCTCCCCCGGGCTGTACGAGGAAGAGAAAAAGGGCCTGCTGCCCATAGCCCTGCTTTCCGCCATCTTCTTCATTGGTGGCGGCGTGTTCTGTTACTTCATCGTCTTCCCCTACGCGTTCAATTTCTTCCTGGGCTTCTCGTCCGAGCAGATCCAGGCCATGCCACGCATCACGGACTACCTTGATTTCGTCATCAAGTTGCTCCTGGCATTCGGCCTCATCTTCGAGATGCCCCTGTTCTCCTTCTTCCTTTCCCGCATGGGGGTCATCACGGCCCAGATGATGCGCAAGGCGCGTCGCTATGCCGTTCTGTGCATTTTTATCGTGGCCGCCATCCTGACGCCGCCGGACGTGGTCTCCCAGCTGCTCATGGCCATGCCCATGCTGCTGCTCTATGAGATCAGCATCCTCGTGGCTGCGGCCTTTGGTCGCAAGAAGAAGGAAAAGAAGGATGAGGGAGAAGGGACGCCCGGCGATCCCGCTCCGGCCGACCCTGCACCCGCCTCTCCCGCTCCCGAAGGACCGGACGGCACGACGGTCGCGGCCGCTGCCGCAGCTGCCGCCACGGTGGCTGCCATGAGCGATGACGACGCCCAGCGTATGCCGCCCGAAGAAGAAACGCCCGCCCCCGCCATGGAGACGGCCGAAAGCCCTACGGCCGAAGCGGTTGAAACGGAACGGACGTCCGAGGAACTCCCCGAAGGGACTGAGGACCATCCTGTGGAGCAGGAAGGCCTCACGCCCGATGCTGCCGATACGGCCACACCTGCGGAACAGCAGGACGATCCCGCTTCCGTGGCGGAAGTCCCTGCCGCTGACGACGATTCCGCAACGCCTGCCAAGGACAAGGAATGATGATGGAAGCGACTCTGCCCCAGCGTTCGGCCCGGCATGCCCGTAAAAGCGCCGAGACCGACATCAGTCTGAGCCTTACCCTGGACGGCTCGGGCAAGACCGATATCCAGACCGGCTTCGGCATGCTGGATCACATGCTGACCCTGACGGCATTCTGGGCCGGAATGGACCTGCACCTGCGCTGTCAGGGCGATCTGCACATCGACGCCCACCACAGCGCCGAGGACATCGGCCTGGTCCTGGGCCAGGCCGTGCTGGAAGCCCTGGGGGACCGTGTGGGCATCGCCCGTGTGGGCTACGGCCGCGTCCCCATGGATGAGGCCCTGAGCGATGTCACCATCGACCTTTCCGGCCGCCCCTGGCTGGAATGGCGCGGTGATGAACTCCTGCCCCCGGTCATCGCCGGGGAGGAAAAAGACCTCTGGCGGGAGTTTTACAAGGCCTTTGCCAGCAGCGCCCGCTGCAACCTGCATGTGACCATGCATTATGGCAAAAATGGCCATCACCTTCTGGAATCCGTCGCCAAAAGCCTGGGCCTGGCGCTCGCTCAGGCGGTCCGGCGTAGCGGGAACGTCATCCGCAGCACCAAGGGAGGGCTGGATTGATGAAGAACCGTTTCCTGTGGATATTGTGTGCGCTTCTGTCCCTGCTGGTCTTGACGGGCGGCTGCAACCGTAAACCTGCCAGCACGGCGGACGTGCCGCGCTCGCTGTCCCATCAGTACAAGATCGCGGTGGCGCCCTTCACCCAGCCCCGCGACATCAGCCAGCTCATCATGGGCCAGCTTCCCCAGCCGCAGGCCCTGGCCGCCCGTGACGTGCTGATCGCCCAGGACCGCCAGCTGCGTGATGTTTTGTACACCACGACCAAACGTTCCTATGACTTCCTGCCCCGAACCCGTCCCCTGCCGGACCTGAAGCGTTTCCACACCTCGGAGCGTCCCCAGGCCCTGCCCCTGTGGGTGGAATACGCCCGCAAGACGTCGGCGGACATCCTGTTCATCCCGCAGGTCCTCACCTGGCGGGACCGTCAGGGCTCGGCGGCCGGTGTCACCGAACCCGCCCATGTGCGGCTGGAGTTCTTCCTGCTGAACATCAAGGAAGGCAACATCATCGGTCACTCTGTCTACGAGGTCGAGCAGCAGGGCCTGACGGAAAACCTGCTCAACGTGGGCGACTTCTTCAAACGCCAGGGCAAGTGGGTCACTGCTGAAGAGCTGGCCCGCGAAGCCATGATCAAGGCTGTAAAGGATCTGAACTTATGATTATCTTTCCCGCTGTCGACATCCAGGACGGAAAGGCCGTCCGCCTGAAACAGGGACGTGCCCACGAGAGCACCGTGTTTTCCCCCGATCCTGTGGCCGCTGCTGTGGCCTGGCGGGACAAGGGCGCCCGCTGGCTGCATGTGGTCGATCTGGACGGCGCTTTCGACGGTCTGCCCAAAAGCCGGGACATCGTGCGCAACATCTGCCGGGAGCTGGATATCCCCGTGCAGCTGGGCGGCGGCATCCGTGACGAACAGACGGCCCGTGCCTATCTCGAAGCCGGTGTGCAGCGCCTGATCATCGGTACCATGGCCCTGGAGCAGCCCGAAGCCTTTGCTTCCCTCTGCAAGACCTTTCCCGGGCAGATCGGGGTCTCCCTCGATGCCGAGGGCGGACGCCTCAAGACCAAGGGCTGGGTGGCCGATGCCGGTCTGAGCGTGGACGATGTCCTGCCCCGCCTGCAGGAAGACGGCGCGGCCTTCATCATCTATACGGATATCGAGCGTGACGGCATGCAGTGCGGCGTCAACCTGACGGCCCTGCGCCATCTGGCCGAGACCTCCACCGTGCCGGTCATCGCTGCCGGTGGCGTGGCCACGCTGGCTGACGTACAGGCCCTGTACCCGCTCAGCACGCAGGCCAACCTGCAAGGTGCCATCAGCGGCCGGGCCCTGTACGAAGGTACGCTTGACCTTGTGGAAGCCAACGCCTGGATCGCTGCCCAGCAGTAGTTTTCAGGATACCACAAACAGCAAAGGGAAGGAGATACCATCTCCTTCCCTTTTTTATGTCTTTGCTCTCCCCGATGCAGATGGGATGCCCGGCTCTGGCGGGATTCCTTTTCTGTCATCCGCGCTCGTGCCCTTGTCCGAATCTGCCGTCCTTCAGATCGCCTGCTTTGCATGCAGCGCCTATCTATTTTCGCCTATAGCAACCGGCTACGTTTTCGTCCTGTATGGGCTCTCCGGCTTACTTTGCTGCACTCGATAAGTAGAGAGACCCGCATCACCTCTTTCCTGCCCCTGCGTCCTCATCCAGGGCCTTTATCCGGGCCTCCCGCACCAAACTTGCCTCATCTCTACTTCTAGCTTATCATATAAAGATGCAACATCCTCTGCTCATACTCTCCCGGCTTTTCTTCGCCGTCATGGCAGAGCGACACTGGCGCAGCCATCTGTAATCCCGATGCCCTTTCTGCCGGTCCGCTCCGGACCGGCACGTCTGTAGCAGCTCCGCAATGTCGTTGCGGAGCCCTTTGCGTTCGACCGCATATCCTGAAAGGTGCATCATGAATCCCACACGTCCCTATCACTGGCTCTGTTTGCTGGCGGCCATCGTTTTTGAGGTGGCCGGTACCACCGTCATGAAGCTCTCCTTTGGCTGGAGCTTTGCCCACGCTGCCCTCGCCGGTCTTGTCCTCATGTGGATAGCCATCGGGCTTTCCTATTACTCCCTCGCCAAAGCCACTACGGGCCTGCCCGTAGGCGTGGCCTTTGCCTTCTGGGAGGCCCTGGGGCTGGCTCTCATCACACTCTCCAGCATCTACATCCTGGACGAGCCCTTTTCCCTGCAGCGCCTGGCCGGCCTGCTCTGCGCCCTGAGCGGCGCCCTGCTGGTCCATCACGGCACAGTCCAGGACAAGGATACGTCCTCCGATACCAGCCGCACCGCCAGCTAGAAGGAGCTCCCCATGAATACGGAAACGCTGCATCTCATCCTTTCCGCGGGCCTGGTGGCCGCAGCCGCGGCTCTGGACGTGGCCGCCAACCTCATGCTGGCCCGTTCTGATGGCTTCAAAAAGCGCTTGATCGGTATTGCCGCTCTGGCCCTGGTCGGTCTGGCCTTTTACTGCCTCTCTCTGGCCGTCCAGTATATGGACCTGGCCGTGGCCTACTCCATGTGGGGCAGCCTCGGTATCCTGGGCACCTCGCTGTGCGGCTGGCTCTTCCTGCGCCAGCGCCTCAAGCCCTGCGCCTTTGCCGGTATGGGACTGCTCATCATCGGCATGATCCTGCTGCGCACGAGTTAGCATCACGAGGCATAATGAAGGGGGAGGGACCCCCTTTTCCTTGCGGAAAAAAGGGGCTCCTCCCCCTCGCCCCCTCCTTCCCCAAAAACCGCCCATCAAGACTGCCTGCATCACAGGCAGTCTTTTTTTATGGCTGGTGCAAGTTGAGGGATGTTCCTGCTCTGGAAAAAATTCTGCCCCATCAACAGCCGGTAGGAGGAAGGACGCCTTGAAAAGGCTTGATGGCTCCATAAAATACCATCTGTGCTTTCCGTGCCAGGCCCGAAAATTCGCAAATACTATTCCGCTGGATGTCGATGGCGACACCGCTACCTTACAATATTTTCGATTTAAGCCTCTTCACAGCCAAGGCAGCCCCATTCCCATCCATGCACAGGCCCGCTGGCAAAAGGCAGACCCAGCGGCAAAAGTTTTTGGAAGGGAGGGGTGCG
>NZ_JBNPKS010000024.1:0-8071 GCF_050313065.1 Desulfovibrio sp. SGI.230
CACCACGTTCACCGTGATGGTCGTACTGTCGCTGTCGCCGTCCGTATCCGTCACCGTCACGGTCAAATCATGAGAGATCTGCGTGTCCGTAGCGGGATCGCTCTTGTCATGTTCCGTGGTGTTCCTGTCGAGCGTATAGCTGAACTCCAGCTTGCCCGTGACAGGGTCATAGCCCGTCACGGCCAGGGTGCCTTCATCTGTGGTCACAACGTTGCCGGTCAGCTTGCCGTTTGCAAAAACCACCACGTTGCCGATGACGATGGAAGCCACGCCGTCAGGGGCATTGATGGCCAGGGAGCCGTTGGCCGTAACGGGCGCCTCGGCCTCACCAGCCTGAGTACCGCCCGCCAGGCCGGATTCGTACACCGTCATCTCGCTGCCATCCGCGCCGATCCCGCCGGTGATGGTCACCTCGTAGTCGATATCGACTTCCGGGGCGCTGGGCTCCACCGTATCCGTAGCAAGCTGCGTGCCGCCATCGAAACCGATATCCAGACGACCCAGATGATCGATGCCGTCCAGCAGATCGCTGCCGCCGTACTCGTTATAGCGGCCGCTGCGCGAGGCACTGCTGGCGGCGGGACCGGCGGCGGGCATCAGGTCTTCGCCAAGGGCCGCGAAGAAATCCTGCCCGCTGATCTCCACACCTTCCACCTGGAAGGAAGGCATCTCTTCCTTGGAATAGGTGGTGTAGAAGCCCTGCAACTGGATGGAAGAGCCATCCTCAAAAGTCAGGACAAGATCGTCGCCATTGCGGGTCAGCGTCGCCGCATCCGCGGGGAAGTCGAAGATGAAGCGTCCGTTAGGAGCGCTGGGGACGGTCTGTGTGGTACCAGCGGCAGGCTTGGCAAGACGGATATCGGCCATGAGGGACCCCCGAAGAAAAAATAGTGTGATCTGTCAAAAAATATGGAAACGCAAAAGCCCCGTACCGAAAGGGCTCGGGACAGGGCTCGGCTTTGCAAGGCACGCTCAGGGAGCGTCCGGCGAAAGGCAGGGGGAAGACATAAAAAAATCCTGCCATGCCAGATGATTGCATATACTTTGCCCCTGTAAGGAACACGATGACGCAAATCCCTGGAATCAGGCAGGAACGCTACAGGCCATCCATCAGTGACAGCCAGATGCGAACAGATACTATTTTTGTGCCGGTGCTGTCAAGGGGCATCATGCCCGGCAGCGCCGACGGCGGCCAGAAAAACCGTCGCCGGGGGAGGCAGCCCGGGGCAGGCGGACGCGGCCCGCCGGATCGCCGTCAGGTAAAAAAGCGGCAGCGTGCCGGCCAGCGCCCTGACCGCAGGCCCCATCCCCATCGGCCTCCCCGGCTGCCGCCCGACCACCACAGGCTGGCCCTCCCCAGCCGGCCGGCAAGAACGCTCTCCAGGAGACAAAAGGAGACCTCCCGGCAGGGCAGCCCGCGCGGGAGGTCTCAAGAAAAGGCGTCCTGTCAGAACAGGCCTAGAACAGGCCGGTCACCTGGCCGGATTCCAGATCCACGTCCACATTGCGGAAGGCCGGACGCGACCCCGTACCGGGCATGAGGCTGATGTCGCCGGCCACCGGCACCACCAGGCCCGCGCCGCCGTAGAACAGGCAGTCGCGCACATGCAGGCGCCAGCCCGTGGGCGCGCCCTTGAGAGCGGGATTGTCGGACAGGGAGTACTGGGTCTTGACCATGCAGATGCCCAGCTCTTCGGCGTCGGGACGGGCTTGCAGATCCTTGATGCGCTGCTTGGCCAGCGAGGAGAATTCCACGCCGTCGGCGCCGTAGACTTCCTTGGCGATGGTCTCGATGCGCTGTTCGAAGGGCATGGACCAGTCGTACAGGGGCGCGAAGTTGTTGGGCTCGTTGCAGGCATCCATGACGGCATCGGCCAGTTCCAGGGCACCGTCGCCGCCCTTGAGCCAATGCTCGGACAGGGCCACGCGCGCGCCAGCTTCTTCGCAGATGCGGCGGATGGCGGCGATCTCGTTCTTGCTGTCGGTAGCGAAAGCGTTGATGCAGACCACGGGCGACACGCCGGAACGGCGCACGATGCCGATGTGACGCAGCAGGTTCACGCAGCCGGCTTCCACCAGGCCCACGTCTTCACGGGTGTAGGGTTCGGGCAGCGGACGGCCGGGCATGGGCGGCTGGGCGCCGCCGTGGTTCTTGAGGGCGCGCACCGTGGCCACGATGACGGCGGCATCGGGCTTGAGACCGCT
This sequence comes from Desulfovibrio sp. SGI.230, assembly GCF_050313065.1. Taxonomy (NCBI): domain Bacteria; kingdom Pseudomonadati; phylum Thermodesulfobacteriota; class Desulfovibrionia; order Desulfovibrionales; family Desulfovibrionaceae; genus Desulfovibrio; species Desulfovibrio sp. SGI.230. The sequence goes on from NZ_JBNPKS010000024.1 coordinate 2,206, forward strand.
CATATGGCACTTGACGTTCCAGAACTTTTCGTAACCGATCTCGGAACCGAAGCCGGATTCCGTCACATGGATGTCGCTGAGCTTGAGGGCCACGCGGTCGGCGATGATGGAGCTCTGGCCCAGGGCGATGTTGCCGAAGGGACCGGCGTGCACCAGCACGGGCTGGCCCTCGATGGTCTGGATCAGGTTGGGTTTGCTGGCTTCCAGCAGCCAGGCCATCATGGCGCCGTCCACTTCCAGGTCGGCGGTGGTCACGGGATTGCCGGCGCGGTCAAAAGCCAGCACCACGCGCGACAGACGCTTGCGCAGGTCGGGCAGGTCGCGGGCCAGGGACATGATGGACATGATCTCCGAGGCGGCCGTGATGTCGAAGCGCGAACGCATCATGAAACCGTCGTTGCGGCGGCCGTCGCCTTCGATGCCGATGATGACGTTGCGCAGGGCCTGACAGCAGAAGTCCATGGCCCAGCCCATGCCCACGCGGGTGGGATCGATGTTGAGGCGGCGCATGCCGGACAGGCGTTCCAGCTTTTCGTCGTCATAGTTGCGCTCGTGCTGCATGCGCGAGGTCAGGGCCACCATGGCCAGGTTGTGGGCCGAGGTGATGGCGTGGATGTCGCCGGTGAAATTCAGGGAATACGGGGTCAGCGGGATGCACTGGGCCAGACCGCCGCCCGCAGCGGAGCCCTTCATGCCCATGGTGGGGCCGCCCGAAGGCTGGCGGATGGCCGCCGTGGTTTTGACACCACGCTTGGAGAGGCCCTGCACCAGACCGATGGTAGTGGTGGACTTGCCTTCGCCCAGCGGGGTCGGCGTGATGGCGGTCACGTCCACATATTTGCCATTGGGCCTGTCAGCCAGACGGCGCAGCACCGCCTGTTGCTCGATCTTGCCCATGTAGTGGCCGTAAGGCAGCAGCTCGTCCTTCTCAAGCCCCAGCTCGGCAGCCAGGGTTTCCACAGTTTTCATAGATTTTTCGGCATCCTGGGCGATCTGCCAGTCAGGGTGCTTGGTGGGATCAAGAGCCATGGCTTCTCCTTTTTTGTTTGCCTGTTCTTACCCTTTTACAGGGCTTTGGGTCAAGCAAATGCCTGCCTCCGGCTTGCCTTTGCATGCCATCTGCAGCATGCTTTGCGGATGGAAAGATCCCAGCCCTTTCTTTTGCGCTGCACGCACGGCCGGCTGGCCCTGGAACTGCGCCTGCTGCCCGCCGGGCAGGACTGGCAATTGCTGCTGACCGGCGGCGATGCCCATATCGGTGCCGTGATCCTGGCCGAGCCCGCAAACGCCCTGCCCCCGGACGTCCCGGAAGCCATGTCCGCCCGCACCGCCGGGGGCAGGTCACGACCGGGCGTCATGTCCGACACCGCCTCTTCCGGGACGGAAGATGGCGTGCGCCTGCATGTCCTGCGCCGTACAGGGCACCACGACGACAAGGCCGCCCTGCCGCTGGCGCGGAACTATTGCCGTGCGCTGAAGGCCACGGTATGTGTCAGCGCGGGCATCCACTATGACCATATCAGCCGCGAGGAGATCGACACGGTACTGGCCCTGGCCCGCATGCTGGGAGCCTGCGGCCTGCGCCGTCTCCGGAGGCTACAGGAGAACGACCATGCTGACAGTGAAAGATCTTGAAGAATTCGAGAATTACATGCGCTCCGGCGAGCTGGAGACCGATTTCAAGGACGGCTGCGAAAACGACCGCTACTATCTGCTGGAGCTGCTGGAAAAATTCATGGACGTGGCCGAACTGGCCGACGAGACGGCCACCAAGGTCATCTTTCGCGGCCAGATAGGCCTGCTGGCCGGTGCGGGGGCCGCCCTCGAAGGTGAAAAAAAGTAACGGGAAAAATATTTTTTGAGGGAAGGAGAACCTTCCTCCGGGCGTGCGGCTCTTGATGCCCGCAGTTCCCTGTGGCGCAACGGCCCGGCCCCCTACGGCCCCTTGAGCCTATTGCCGGTACACGAGATGGGCCCCTCGCCCCTCAGGCCCTTTCCCCACGCGTCATTCCGCAAAGGCCCCGCCTGCCATCGGCAGACGGGGCCTTTGCCATCATCAGGATATGTTTTCGCAAGAACTCCCCTGCCCTACGCCAGCATGCCGGGCAGGGACAGCACATCGTGCATGGCCGCGCAGAGGCGCTCCACGTCCTCGCGGGGACTCACATAGGGCGGCATCACATAGACCAAACGGTTGAAGGGCCGTATCCAGACGCCCCGCCGCACGAAAAAGTCCTGCATGGCGGCCATATTCACCGGCCGGGTGGTCTCCACTACGCCGATGCTGCCCAGCACACGTACGTCTTCCACCTGCGGCAGTTCCCGGCAGGGAGCCAGGCCCGCTGTCAGGGCCGTTTCCAGCATGGCCACCTGCTCCTGCCAACGCCCTTCAGCCAGGATGTCCAGGCTGGCGCAGGCCACGGCACAGGCCAGGGCGTTGCCCATGAACGTGGGCCCGTGCATGAAGACCATGCCGTCCCGGCAGATGCCCTGGGCCACTTCTTCCGTGCAGGCCGTGGCGGCCAGCGTCATGACGCCGCCGGTCAGGGCCTTGCCGCAGCACAGGATGTCCGGGCAGACACCGGCCCTCTCCGCGGCGAACAGCGTCCCGGTACGGCCAAAGCCCGTGGCGATCTCGTCGAAGACCAGCAGGGCCCCGTGCTCACGGCACAGGCGGGCCATGCCGCGCAGATAGTCGGGATGATAGAACCACATGCCGCCCGCGCCCTGCACCAGCGGCTCAAGGATGACCGCCGCGATGCGCTCGCCCTGCTCCGCGAAGATGCGGCGGGCGTCATCCAGGCTGGCCGGATCGAAAGGCTGGTCGAAACGGCAGGAAGGCCGTTCCATGAAGATCTGGCGCGGCAGCATATGCGTGAACAGGCAATGCATTCCGGTCACGGGATCGCACACCGACATGGCGCCGGTGGTATCGCCGTGATAACCGCCCCGGGGCGTGAGGAAGCAGGTGCGCTGCTTCTGGCCGATGCCCTGCTGGTATTGCAGGGCCATCTTCAAGGCCACTTCCACCGACACGGAGCCGGAATCCGCCAGAAAGACACGCGCCAGGCCCTGCGGCAGCATGGTCAGCAGGCGTTCGCCCAGCTCCACGGCAGGCGCATGGGTCAGACCGCCGAACATCACATGCGGCATCCTCCCGGCCTGCCGCTGGGCCGCAGCCACCAGACGCGGATGGTTGTAGCCGTGAATGGCCGTCCACCACGAGGACATGCCGTCCACCAGCTCCCGGCCGTCGTCCAGCACGATGCGGTTGTGGTGGCTGCGCGCGGCCGCGAAGACCGGCAAAGGATCCACCACGGACGTGTACGGATGCCAGAGGATGCGCCTGTCCCGCAGCGGCAGGGGCTCTTCGTTGCCCACGGCTGCCGCCTGTCCTGTCAGGGACGGCACATGCCGGGACAGCGCAGGCAGCAGCACGGCGCAGGCATCGGCCAGCTCCTGCCAGCCCGCCGCATCCAGCCGGGCCACACGGGGCAGGACGACCACCGGCGCATCCTCGCCCCAGGCCGCCAGACGGCGACGCAAAAATTCAGGATTGTCGGCCAGTATCCGTTCCCGGTCATGCCGTTCCCCGGCGCTCAGTCCTTCCGGCTCTTCCGGCGCCATCAGGACCACCGCCGCCGGGCGCAGTCCCTTCAGGCGCAGGGCCTGCAGGGAGAGCAACACATGGTTGAGCGCGCCCAGACAGTTGCTGCCCACCAGCAGGACAGGCAGATCCAGGGCCGCCATGAAATCCAGCGTGTCTTCTTCCTCATTGATGGGGACAGCCATGCCGCCCGCACCTTCCACCAGCAGCAGGGAGGTCTCCGTCTCCTGCCAGTGGGCCCGGACATCCTCGGCCAGCCCGGCCACCGTCAGGCGCTGCCCTTCTTCCCCTGCCGCCAGATGCGGCGAGGCGGGCAGACGGAAACAGTGCAGGGTCGCCGCAGGCGCCGGGGGCAAGGGCGGCAGGTCGGCCACGGCGCGCGCGTAGGCCACGCCGTCGGCCAGAGCGGAGGTCGCCAGCTGCTCTGGCCGCACACCGGTCTGGACGGGCTTGAGGGCCTGGGCCGCCACGCCCCGGCCACGCAGGGCTCGCAGCAAGGCCGCCGTGAACGCGGTCTTGCCCACGTCCGTCCCGGTGCCGGTCACGAAAAATCCCTGTACGGGGCCCCTGTCGCCGGGGCGACCCGCTGTCATCTTTCCAGCACTCATGGACGTGCCACCTCCAGCCCCGCGGCTTCGATCATGCGGATGTCCTCTTCCACGCCCATGCCCTGCGTGGTCAGGTAGTCACCGGTCATCAGGGCGTCGGCCCCGGCCCGGAACATGTCGCCCTGGCGCTCCCGCAAGGTCTCGGGCCGTCCGCCGCAGATGCGCAGGCTGGCTTCGGGCAGGATGTGTCGGAACAGGGCGATGATGCGCAGGGCCTCCTCCGGTTCCAGCAGGGGCTGTGCGGCCAGCGGCGTCTGCGGATGGGGATGCAGAAAATTCATGGGCACATGGCGCACGCCCAGCTCCCGGAGGCTGAAGGCAAAGTCCATCCTGTCCTCCCAGCTCTCGCCCAGGCCGAACAGCCCGCCGGCGCAGACCGAAAGGCCCGTTGCCTGCGCACGCAGCACCGTATCCCGACGCTGGTCCCAGAGCTGTGTGGAACAGATGCGGGGATAATAGGCACGCGATGTCTCCAGATTATGATGGTAGCGGCGCACACCGGCCTGTTCCAGTTCGCGCAGATGTTTTTCCGGCAACCGCCCCAGCGAGGTGCAGACCCGGCGGCGCACGTCTTCCGGCAGGTCACGCACCACAGCCAGCAGGCAATGCAGTTCCTGCTCTTCCAGGGCCCCTCCGCTGGTCACGATGCCGATACGGCGCACGGGCCAGGCAGCCAGCCGCAGGATGCGTTCACGCAGTTCGGCGGCCTCCAGAAAGGGGAAATGGGCGATGGGCGTGTGGTTGTGGCTGCTCTGGGAACAGAAACGGCAGTCCATGCCGCAATCGCCGCTGCGGGCATTGATGATGGCGCACAGGCTGATGCGCTTGCCGTGATGCCGCTCGCGCAGGGCAGCGGCGCTGTCCAGCAGGGCCTCCAGCGGCGCATCAAGAAGACGGACCGCTTCAGCGGGCGTGGCGGGTACGGGAAAAACAGGATGGTTCATGTGATGGATCCTTGGGGGAATGCTTGGGACGAAGGGGACAGAGTCGATGCCTGTCCGGAGAGGTGGGAGCATCATGCTCCCCCGGAAGGCATATGCTGTACCAGAGCAGCATATGCCCTTCCGGTAAAAGAAAAAACCCGCCGGGCGGCGGGTGTTTGTGCTATTGGGCCTTGCGACGCTTTTCCCACAGCTTCATGTCTTTCATTTTGCGGCGACGCTCGCGCTGCAGCGCCTTGCACACCAGAGGCGTATCTTTCTTGAAGCCCCACTTTTCGCGATAGGCCGCGGCATCCATGCCGTGCATGGCCAGATGGCGCTTGGTGAGGATCTTGAAAGTCTTGCCGCATTCAAGACACGTTACAGACTTTTCCTTGATGGACTTGCGGGCATCCTGCTGCATGTCGGCGGAATCCAGCTCCACAGGCATTTCGCCCTCGGCGACGGTACGGATACCGGCAGCCACTTTCTGGATAAACGAAGTGATTTCTTCTTCCGACATGACGCGCACGCTGGCCTGCGCCCTGGCAATTTCCAGTGCTTCTTTCAAATAATCATCCATGGTGTACCTCATGCGTATAGCCTGCAACAGTGGAATTGCATTCCCCTCGTTGCGCCAATTTCAACAACTTTTACTGGGTACAATAGACGACAGCGTTTCGTCAACAAAGACGAAACGCAAAATCGTATATTTTTCGCCAGGATGGGTT